>JAFEDL010000028.1:0-20441 GCA_018241645.1 Pseudomonadota bacterium | reverse complement strand
TCGTCCGACAGCGCCTTGCTGCCGACGAACGAGACGTTGTGGAACTGGCCGGTGTAGCCGCCCTTCTTCATCGCGCGCACGAACGCCGCGATCGACTTGTAGGCGCTCACCATGACGACCGCGTCCGGCGTCTTCGGGGCGATCTCGGATACGGCCTTGGCCACCTCGACGGTATTGCGCTCGACCGTGGCCTTCGCGACGATCTGGCCGCCGCGCGCCTTCACGGCGCGCTCCATGCCGGCCAGGCCCGCCTGGCCGTAGGCGTCGTTCTGGTAGAACACGGCGAAGCGCTTCATGCCCACCGTCAGCAGCTGCTCGACGATCTTGTCGGTCTCGTCGAAATAGCTGGCCCGCACGTTGAAGACGTAGCGGTTGAACGGGGTGCGCAGCAGCTCGGCGCCGGTGAACGGGCCGATGAACGGCACCTTGGCCTCGGTGAAGATCGGCAGCGCGGCGGCGCTGGTCGGCGTGCCCACGTAGCCGATCAGCGCGAACACCCGGTCCTCGTCGATGAGCTTCCTGGTGTTGTCGGCGGCCAGCTTGGATTCGTACTGGTCGTCGCGCGTGACGAGCTGGATCTTGCGGCCGTTGATGCCGCCCTGGGCGTTCACCAGGTCGAAATACGCCTGCATGCCGTCGCGCATCTGGATGCCCAGCTGCGCGGCCGGGCCGGTGAACGCGGCCGACTGGCCCACCAGCACGCTGGTCGCGGTGACGCCGGGCGCCTGCGCCTGGACGCAGGCGGCAAATGCGATGCCCGCAAGGGCCAGGCAGGTACTCACGATCCTGCTTCTCATTCGAATCCCTCCTCGTGCGACTTGGGGGATTCTACTCAATTCCGCCTAGCCCTCGAAGAACTCCTTCACGCGGTCGAACCAGGACTTGGCGCGCGGGTTGTGGCGCCCGGCGTCCTTTTGCGTGATCGCCTCGAATTCGCGCAGCAGCTCCTTCTGGCGCTCGTTCAGCTTGACCGGCGTTTCGATGAGCACATGGCAGAAGAGGTCTCCCGGCTCGTGGCTGCGCACGCCCTTGATCCCCTTGCCGCGCAGCCGGAAGGTCTTGCCGCTCTGCGTCTCGGCCGGCACCTTGATCCGCGCGGAGCCGTCGAGCGTGGGAATCTCGATTTCGCCGCCCAGCGCCGCGGTCGCGAACGAGACCGGCATCTCGCAGTGCAGGTCGTCGTGGTCGCGCTGGAACACCGCGTGCGCTTTGATGTGCACCTGCACATAGAGGTCGCCGGACGGCCCGCCGTTCACCCCCGGCTCGCCTTCGCCGGTGAGGCGCACGCGGTCGCCTTCGTCCACGCCGGCGGGAATCTTCACCGCGAGGGTCTTCTGGTGCTTGATGCGCCCGCCGCCGCCGCAGGCGGTGCAGGGCGTGGGGATGATCTTGCCGGTGCCGTGGCAGCGCGGGCAGGCCTGCTGGATGGAGAAGAACCCCTGCGTCATGCGCACCTGGCCCTGGCCGCTGCAGGTCGTGCAGGTGGCCGGCTTGGTGCCGGGCTTCGCGCCGGAGCCGTGGCAGGTCTCGCACTCCGACATGGTCGGGATGCGGATCTTGGTCTCGAACCCGTGCGCGGCCTGCTCGAGCGTGATCTCGAGGTTGTAGCGCAGGTCCGCGCCGCGATAGACGTTCGAGCGCCCCTGGCGGTTGCCGCCGAAGATGTCGCCGAAGATGTCGCCGAAGGCGTCCGCGAAGCTGGAGGCCCCGCCGCCGCCCGCCGGGCCCGCGCTCGGGTCGACCCCCGCGTGGCCGTAGCTGTCGTAGGCCGGGCGCTTCTTCGGGTCCGACAGGACCTCGTAAGCTTCCTTCGCCTCCTTGAAATGCTCCTCGGCCTTGGGATTGTCCGGGTTGCGGTCCGGGTGGTGCTTCATGGCGAGCTTGCGGTACGCCTTCTTGATTTCCTCGTCGGAGGCGTCCCGGTTTACGCCGAGCACTTCGTAATAGTCGCGTTTGGCCATGGTCAGTTCTTAAAACGCGAAAGGCGCGGGGCAAGTTGCCCCACGCCCTGCGCGGTGGATCGCATGAGGAGTGCCTGCTTCCCGCTTACTTCTTGTCGCCCTTGACTTCGGTGAACTCCGCGTCCACGACGTCGCCTTCGTCCTTCTTGCCGGCGTTGCCCTGCGCGCCGCCCCCCGTCCCGCCGGGAGCCGCGCCTGCGGCGCCGGCGGCGGCCTGCGCTGCCTGCTGCTCGGCGTACATCTTCTCGCCCAGTTTCTGGGCCGCCTTGCCCAGCGCCTCGGCCTTGGCGTCGATCTGCGCCTTGTCGCCCGACTTGACCGCTTCCTCGGCGTCCTTCGCCGCGGCCTCGATCGCATCGGCTTCCGACTTGTCGATCTTGTCGCCGTACTCCTTCAGCGATTTCCGGACCGAGTGGACCAGGGCCTCGAGCTGGTTGCGCGCGTTGACGAGTTCAAGCGCCTTGCGGTCGTCCTCGGCGTTGAGCTCGGCGTCCTTCACCATGCGCTGGATCTCTTCCTCCGACAGCCCCGAGCTCGCCTGGATCTTGATCTTGGCTTCCTTGCCGGTGGCCTTGTCCTTGGCGGTCACGTGCAGGATGCCGTTCGCGTCGATGTCGAACATGACCTCGATCTGCGGCATGCCGCGCGGCGCGGGCGGGATGTCCGAGAGGTTGAACTGGCCCAGGCTCTTGTTGCCCGAGGCCATTTCGCGCTCGCCCTGCAGCACGTGGATCGTGACCGCGTTCTGGTTGTCGTCGGCGGTCGAGAACACCTGCTGCGCCTTGGTCGGGATCGTGGTGTTCTTCTGGATGAGCTTGGTCATCACGCCGCCCAGCGTCTCGATGCCCAGCGACAGCGGGGTCACGTCGAGCAGCAGCACGTCCTTGACGTCGCCTTTGAGCACGCCGGCCTGGACGGCGGCGCCCACGGCCACGGCCTCGTCCGGGTTCACGTCCTTCCTCGGTTCCTTGCCGAAGAACTCGCGCACCTTGTCCACCACCTTGGGCATGCGGGTCATGCCGCCGACCAGGATCACGTCGTGGATGTCGGCGACCTTGAGGCCCGAGTCCTTGATCGCGATGCGGCAGGGCTCGATGGTGCGCTCGATGAGGTCGTCCACCAGCGCTTCGAATTTTGCGCGGGTGAGCTTGAGCGCCAGGTGCTTCGGGCCCTTGGCGTCGGCCGTGACGTACGGCAGGTTGATTTCGGTCTGCTGCGAGGACGAGAGCTCGATCTTGGCCTTCTCGGCCGCGTCCTTGAGGCGCTGCAGCGCGAGCACGTCCGAGCGCAGGTCGATGCCCTGTTCCTTCTTGAACTCGTCGCAGATGTAGTCGATCAGGCGCTGGTCGAAGTCCTCGCCGCCGAGGAACGTGTCGCCGTTGGTCGACAGCACTTCGAACTGCTTCTCGCCTTCGACGTCGGCGATCTCGATGATCGAGATGTCGAACGTGCCGCCGCCCAGGTCGAACACCGCGATCTTGTTGTCGCCCTTGGACTGCTTGTCCAGGCCGTACGCGAGCGCGGCCGCGGTCGGCTCGTTGATGATGCGCTTCACGTCCAGGCCCGCGATGCGTCCCGCGTCCTTGGTCGCCTGGCGCTGCGAGTCGTTGAAGTAGGCCGGCACGGTGATCACCGCCTCGGTCACTTCCTCGCCGAGGTAGTCCTCGGCGGTCTTCTTCATCTTGCGCAGGACCTCGGCCGAGACCTGCTGCGGCGCGACCCGCTTGCCGCGCGCCTCTACCCAGGCGTCGCCGTTGTCGGCCTTGACGATGCCGAAGGGCATCAGCTCGATGTCCTTCTGGACTTCCTTTTCCTCGAAGCGGCGGCCGATGAGGCGCTTCACCGCGTAGAGGGTGTTCTTGGCGTTGGTCACCGCCTGGCGCTTGGCCGAGGCGCCCACGAGGATTTCGCCCTCGTCGGTGTAGGCGACGATGGACGGCGTGGTGCGCGCGCCTTCCGAGTTCTCGATCACCTTGGGCTTGCCGCCCTCCATGATCGCGACGCACGAGTTGGTCGTGCCGAGGTCAATGCCGATTATCTTAGCCATGTCAGTGTCCTTGGAGCAGTCTTAAACGTATGGTGCAAATGGGGTTTGGCCGGCCGATTTCAAGCGCTCAGTTGGCGCGGGCCTTGGCCACCGTGACCAGCGCCGGGCGGATCACCCGGTCGTGCAGGCGGTAGCCTTTCTGCATCACGGCGACGACCGTGTTCGGGTCGGCGTCGGCCTCGACCGCCATCATCGCCTGGTGGGAGTGGGGGTCGAACTTGTCCCCGGCCGCCGGGTTGATCTCGGCCAGCGAGGCCTTTTCGAAGGCCGCCCCGAGCTGCTTGACCGTGAGTTCCACGCCGCTGCGCAGGGTGGCGAGGTCCGCGGCCTGGTCGGCCAGGGCCGCCTGCAGGCTGTCCATCACCGGGACCAGCGACTCGGCGATCCGCTCCACGCCGTACTTGTGGGCGCTGGCGATGTCGGCCTGGGCGCGCTTGCGGGCGTTCTCCGCGTCGGCCATGGCGCGCAGCCAGGCGTCGCGCTGCTCCTGGACCCGGGCTTCGGCTTCGGCCAGCAGCTCCTCGAGCGACTTGGCGGGTTGGGCGGTTTCAGTCTCGGTCTGGGGAGTCGGTTCGGCCATGGCTGCTGTTCTGGGTTCTCGGATCGGACAATCTCCCCAATCTGGGGATGGAAGAGGGGGATTCAAGGGCTGGGACGAAACTCTTTTGCGATCCCGCTGTCCCCGCCGGGATTCCCATGGAAACCCAATACAATCCAAGGGTTAAGCGTATTTCCAGCCTGGGGCGCGGCAGAAAAGCCGGACTTTAATTCAGAAAGTCCGCGCCAGTGGCCGATCTCCGGGTAGTTTTGTACTGGTACCAGTACATTTCCGGCGGGAACCCGCTCAGGCCGCCGCGCGCATCGCCATCTCCGCCAGCGCCTCGATCCACGGCCCGTCCTCGTTCAGGCAGGTCAGCAGGTTGAACTCCTTGCCGCCGGCTTCAAGGAAGGCTTCCTTGGCACCGATCCCGAGTTCCTCCAGGGTTTCCAGGCAATCGGACGGGAACCCAGGACAGAAGACGTCGGCGCGCTGGAGGCCGGCCTTGGCATGCTCGATCAGCGTCGGTTCCGTATAGGGCTGCAGCCACTCGGCCCGCCCGAAGCGCGACTGGAAGGTGGCCATCCAGTCGCCGGCGGCGAGGCCGAGGCGCCCGGCCAGCAGGCGCGCGGTTTCGAGGCACTCGCGCTCGTAGGGGTCGCCGCGCTCCACGGACCTTTTCGGGATGCCGTGGAAGCTCATGAAGAATTTGCCGCTCGGCGCGTAGGTTCGGCCATGCGACTCCCAGTGCCGCTGCACGCGCCTGGCCAGCGCTTCGATATAGGCCGGGTCGTTGTGGAAGCGCTCGATGAAGCGGACTTCCGGCGGGCTCGAAAGGGTCTTGAGGTGGGCGTCCAGCGCGTCCTTCACGCTCAGCGTGGTGCTGCCGGAGAACTGCGGATAGAGCGGCAGGACCACGATGCGGGTGCAACCGGCGTTGCGCAGCTTGTCGAAGCCAGTGGCGATCGACGGCGCGCCGTAACGCATGGCGTATTCGACCGGGACCGGCGGGTTCGGCTTCGCCCGGGCGCCCAGCAGGCCGAACAGCAGCTTCGCCTGCCGCGCGGTATGCACGGCAAGCGGCGAGCCCTCGGGCGTCCAGACCTCGGCGTACTTTTCCGCCGACTTCGCCGGGCGGAACGTCAGGATGATCCCGTACAGGATCGGCAGCCAGATGATGCGCGGAATCTCAACCACGCGCGGGTCGCCCAGGAACTCCCGCAGGTACGTGCGAACGGCGGCCGTCGTCGGCGCCGAAGGGGTGCCGAGGTTGACGAGCAGGATGCCCGGCTTCGCCGCGCCGGCCATCAGGCGCGCCCCGCCTTGCGACGGAAGGCGGCGAGCCCCTTGGCGGCCTCCTTGCGCACGGCATTGCCGATCACCGGGCTCCAGCCCAGCACCAGGCCCGGCGTGCCCAGCGCCATGCGCGACCAGCGCCACAGGTCGAAATGATCCGTGTGCCTGCGGATCAGGCCGTCCTCGAACTCGAACTCCGCGTCGATGCGGTTGTTGACCTTGCGGCCGGTCTTCGAGAAGGTGTAGTCGGCATCCCAGTGCGCGGCCCCTTTCCTGTCGTCGGCGCCGCGGACCTCGAAGCGCACCTCGAGGTCGGCGGCGCGCCCGGCCAGCATGCGCCACATGTCGCGCGCCTCGTCGCCCCTGAGGTCCGGGAACACCGGGTCGGAGAACTCCACGTCGCGGTGGTAGCAGGCGGCCATGGCCTCGGCGTCGCGGCGCGCAAAAGCCTCGTAGAAGCGCTGGATCAGCTGCTCGTTGGGGTGCATCCGGGGTGTGTCCTTATTGGTGCGACAGCGCGCTGGACAGGAGCTTGGCGGTGATGTCGACGATGGGGATCACGCGTTCGTAGGCCATCCGGGTGGGGCCGATCACGCCCACGGTGCCGACCACTTCGCCGTCGACCCGGTAGGGCGCCGTCACCACGCTGACGTCGTCCGGCGCGGAAACGCCGGTTTCGCCGCCGATGAAGATCTGCACGCCGTGCCCGCGCAGCGACAGGTCGAGGATCTGCACCAGCGACGACTTGCGCTCGAACAGCTCGAACAGCTGCTTCAGGCGCGTCACGTCCGAGGACAGGTCCTGCACCGACAGGAGGTTCCGCTCCCCGGTGATGATGTACTGCTCGGAGTTCTCCGAAATCGCGCGGTCGCCGGCCTCGAGCGCCACGCTCATCAGGGCGAACATGTCGCGGCGCAGCTCGGAGAGCTCGGAATGCAGCCGAGCGCGCACCGCCTCGAAGCTCTGTCCCGAGTAGTTCTGGTTGATGTAGTTGGCGGCCTCGATGAGCTCCGTGGCCGAGTATTCGCGCTCGGTGGTGAGGATGCGGTTCTGCACGTCGCCCGAAGGCGTGACCACGATCAGCAGCACGCGCTTGTCGGACAGGCGCAGGAACTCGATCTGCCGGAACGTGACCGCCTTGCGGCGCGGCGCCATCACCACGCCGGCGAACTGGGTGAGCTGCGACAGCAGCTCGGAAGCCGACTGGATGACGCGCTGCGGGTTGTCCGGGTGCAGGTTGTCCTCGAGCTGGTGGATCTCGGCCGACTCTAGCGGCTTGGTGGTCAGCAGGGTGTCGACGAAGAAGCGGTAGCCCGCCGGCGTGGGCACGCGGCCGGCCGAAGTGTGCGGGCTGATGATGAAGCCCATCTCCTCCAGGTCGGACATCACGTTGCGGATGGTGGCAGGCGACAGGTCGAGGCCCGAGTACTTCGACAGCGTGCGCGAGCCCACCGGCTGGCCTTCGGTGATGTAACGCTCGATGAGCGTCTTGAGCAGCACCTGCGCGCGTTTTTCCAACATGCGGGCCATTTTACACAGCTGGCGAGGCTTGCGAGGGGCGGCGTTCACTTCGCACAGGGGCTGTGGTTAAATCCAGTAATGCAACCTGCCGCGTCGCCGCCCGCCGGACCCGAACCCGCCTTTCGCCGCATCGCCCTCATCGGCAAGTTCCAGAGCCCCGAAATCACCGAGTCCCTGCACGCCCTGGCGGGGTTCCTGCGCGAGCAGGGCTGCGACGTGATGGTCGAGCAGGAAACCGCCAGCAACATCGGCGCCGCGGCCCGGGCGGCCAGCTATGCCGAGATCGGCGCCAGTGCGGACCTCGCGGTGGTGGTCGGGGGCGACGGCACGATGCTCGCCGCGGCGCGCAACCTGGTGCGCTACCGGGTGCCGGTGGTGGGCATCAACCAGGGGCGCCTGGGGTTCATGACCGACATCGCGCTGCACGACATGCGCAAGTCCATGGGCGCGATCCTCGCCGGCGACTATTCGATGGAGGAGCGTTCCCTGATCGATGCCGAAATCGTGCGCGACGGCAAGGTGGTCCTGCACACCCTGGCGCTGAACGATGCGGTGGTGAACAAGGGCTCCCAGGGCCGGCTGATCGAATTCGAGGTGCACATCGACGGGCAGTACGTCTACACGCAGCGCTCCGACGGCGTGATCGTCGCGACGCCCACCGGGTCCACGGCCTACGCCCTGTCCGCCCAGGGGCCGATCCTGCACCCCTCGCTGCCGGCGTTCGCGCTGGTGCCGCTGTACCCGCACACGCTTTCGGCCCGGCCGGTCAGCGTCAGCGACCGCAGCGTGATCGAGATCGTCCTGCTGCACGCGGTCGACGCGCGCGCGCATTTCGACGGCCAGGCGCTCGCTGACATGCACGAGGGCGACCGGCTGCGCCTGAAGCGCGCGGCGGAGGCGATCCGCTTCATCCACCCGCCCGGCTACAGCTACTTCGTGATGCTGCGCGAGAAGCTGCGCTGGAGCGAGTCGCTCGACAAGTCCGCGCCGGCGCGCTGATGCTGCACCGGCTCTCGATCCGCGATTTCGTCATCGTCGAGGCGGTCGAGCTCGAGCTCGACGGCGGCTTCACCGTCCTGACGGGCGAGACCGGCGCCGGCAAGTCGATCCTGGTCGATGCGCTGGAGCTGCTGGTGGGCGGGCGCGCGGACGCGGGCGTGGTGCGCGAATCGGCCGAGCGGGCGGAGCTCGCCGCCGAATTCGACGTGGCCCCCGGCGGCGCGCTCTCCGCCTACCTGGAAGAAAACGAGCTGACGGGCGACCCGGGCGTGCTGCTGGTGCGCCGCGTGATCGACCGCACCGGGCGCTCGCGCGCGTTCGTGAACGGGCGCGGCGCCACGCTGGCCCAGCTGCGCGAGGTGGGCGAATACCTGGTCGACATCCACGGCCAGCATGCGCACCAGTCGCTGATGCGGCCGGCCGCCCAGCGCGCCCTGCTCGACGGCCATGCCGGGATCGAGGAGCTCGCGCGCGAAACCGGCGCGGCCTGGCGCGCCTGGCGGCGGCTCGAGGCGCTGGCCGCCGAGGCGGCCGAGCAATATGCCCAGCGCGAAGCCGAGCGCGCCGAGCTGCAGGACAAGGTCTCCGAACTCAAGCGCCTTGCGCCCGGCGAGGGCGAGTGGGAGGCGCTGTCGGCCGAGCACACGCGCCTCGCGCACGGCTCCAGCCTGGTGGCGGGCGCCGAGTCCTCGCTCGAGGCGCTGTCGGAAGCCGACGGCGCGATGCTCGGGCGGCTGTCGGCAGTGGCGGGGCAGCTGCGCGAGCTCTCGGAGCACGATGCGGCCCTGGCGCCGATCGTCGAGATGCTCGATTCCGCGGAGGCGCAGGTAGGCGAGGCGGCCCGCGAGCTGCGCAATTACGCCTCGAAGATCGAGCTCGACCCGGAAGCGCTGCGTTCGGTCGAGGCGCGCACCGAGGCCCTGCACGCGGCGGGGCGCAAGTTCCGCGTGAAGCCTGCCGAACTGCCGCAGCTGGCCAGGGACCTCAAGGTGCGCCTGGCCGAGCTCGAGCTGGCCGCGAACCCGGAGGCGCTGGAAAAGCAGGTCGAGGCATCCAGGGATGCCTACATGGCCCTGGCCAAGCGCCTGTCGGACAAGCGCAAGTCGGCGGGCAGCGCGCTGTCGAAGGCCGTGACCGCCGGCATGCAGGAGCTGGCCATGGGCGGGGGGCGGTTCGCGGTCCAACTCGCCAGGCTCGAGGAGCCCGCGGCGCACGGCCTCGAGGACGTCGTATTCGAAGTCGCCTCGCATCCGAGCCTGCCGCTGCGCCAGCTGGGCAAGGTCGCGTCCGGCGGGGAGCTCTCGCGCATCAGCCTCGCGCTGCAGATGGTGGCCTGCAAGTCTTCGCCGGTTGCCACGCTCGTGTTCGATGAAGTCGACAGCGGCATCGGCGGCGCCGTGGCCGAGGTCGTCGGCCGTTCGCTGAAGGCCCTGGGCGCCGACCGGCAGGTGCTGGCCGTCACCCACCTGCCGCAGGTGGCCGCGCAGGGCGACGCGCAGTGGACCGTGGCGAAGGGCGGCGGCAAGGCGCGTGTGCGCACCAGTGTCACGCGGCTGGACCGGGCCGGACGGGTGGAGGAGCTCGCCCGGATGCTCGGCGGGACCGAAATCACGGCCACGACCCGCAAGCACGCGGCCGAGCTGCTGGGCCGTTAGAAGAAGACAACAAGGAGGCGCGCATGGACAGGCGGGAGTTTGGCGGTGTGGTGGGCGCGTTCGCGTTGGCGGCGGCGCTGCCGCGCGCAGCTTTGGCGCAGGAGGGGTGGCCGTCCAAGCCGATCCGGCTGATCATTCCCTTCCCGCCCTCGGGCGGCACCGACCTCCTGTCGCGCGAACTGGCGGCGGCCATCTCGGCAGCGACGAAATGGGTCTTCGTGCTCGACAACCGGCCCGGCGCGGGCGGCAACATCGGCCTCGAAGCGGCGGCCAAGGCGGCGCCGGACGGATACACGATTGCGATGGGCCAGACCGCCAACCTGGCCGTGAACCCGGCCCTCTACGCGAAGAATCCGTTCGACGCGCTGAAGGATTTCGCGCCGATTGCGCTGGTTTCCGCGCAGCCGCTGATCCTCGTGGTATCGGGGGCATCGCCGTACAAGTCGCTCAATGACCTCGTGGCCGCGGCCAAGGCGAAACCGGGCGCGCTGAACATGGGGTCTCCCGGCAACGGCACCGTCGGGCACATCGGCGGTGAGCTCTTCCAGCGCCAGGCGGGCATCCGCTGCGCCCACGTGCCGTACAAGGGCGCGGGTCCCGCCGTGACCGACCTGATGGGCGGCTCGATCGACCTGTACTTCGGCAATTCGCAGTCGGTGTCCACGCTGGTCTCGTCCGGGCGGCTGCGCGCCATCGCGGTGACTTCACCCAAGCGGATGGCCACGTTCCCCAACGTGCCGACCATCGCGGAGTCCGGCTACCCGGGTTACGAGGCGGGTACGTGGAGCGGGCTCGTCGCGCCGGCGGGCACGCCCAAGGCGATCGTCGACCGCCTCAACGCCGAGGTGGTCAAGGCCCTCAAGACCAAGGCCCTGCTCGACAAGCTCGCGGCCGACGGCAGCGAAGCGATGGGCGGGACTCCGCAGCGCTTCGCGGAGCACATCCGCTCGGAGCACGCGAAGTGGGGCGCTGTGATCCGCGAGTCCGGCATCAAGCTCGACTGACGCCGCTCCCCTGGAAGCCTTCCTCATCTCCGCGCTGGTGGTCGCCATCGGCGAGATCGGCGACAAGACGCAGCTCCTGGCGCTGATCCTTTCGGCGCGGTTCCGCAGGCCGGTGCCCATCATCCTCGGGATCCTGTGCGCCACGCTGCTGAACCACGGGCTCGCCGGGCTTCTGGGCGGCTGGATCCGAGACTCGATCGGGCCGGACACTCTGCGCTGGGGGCTGGGCGTGTCGTTCCTCGCGATTGCGGCGTGGGCCCTCAAGGCCGACAAGCTTGACGAGGGGCCGCAGCCCATCGGGCGATACGGCGCGTTCGCGGTGACCCTGGTGGCGTTCTTCCTCGCCGAGATCGGCGACAAGACGCAGGTCGCGACCGTTGCGCTGGCGGCACGGTTCGATTCGCTGGCGGCCGTCGTGGCGGGGACTACCGCTGGAATGCTGCTGGCGGACGTGCCGGCGGTGTTCCTTGCGGACCGGGCGTCCACCCGGATCCCGTTTGCCGCCATCCGCTACATCGCCGCGGCGCTGTTCGCGGCAATGGGCATCGCCGCGCTTGCCGGATTCAAATTTGGTTAGCGAGGAGGTAACGGGGGGCCCGCAGGGTTCCCCCGTTCCTAGTGTCTAGCGGACGGTCTTGCGATACGCGCAGTCGGCCTTGGTGCAGTCCGCATAAAGCGCCAGGGAATGGCCGTGCAGGGCGAACCCTTTTTCCTTGGCGATTTCGTTCTGCCGCGCCTCGATCTGCGGGTCGAAGAATTCCTCCACCCGCCCGCACTGAAGGCACACGAGGTGGTCGTGGTGGTGGCCCTCGTTCAGCTCGAACACCGATTTGCCGGTTTCGAAATGCTGCCGCGACAGCAGCCCCGCCTGCTCGAATTGCGTGAGCACGCGGTAGACGGTGGCGAGGCCGATGTCGATGTTCTCGGCGATCAGCGCCTTGTAGACGTCCTCGGCCGACAGGTGGCGCACCTTGCTCGTCTCGAACAGCTCCAGGATCTTGCGGCGCGGGAGGGTCGCCTTGAGTCCGATCTCTTTGAGGCTTTGCGAGGTATTCATAGCGGGCGCCGATTGGTAGCAGGAACCATTTGACCTATCGGATATCATATAGCCATTCCTTTGCATTGAGAAACCGCGGTGACTTTCGCTACTGCAGCACGTCAATCTGGTGTATGCGCTCTCGCAGCGGGCCTGCTGTCCGCATGCAGCTACCTTCCCGAGATGCCTTCGCTGCCTTCGCTCAACGGGCTGAAGCCCTATCGCATCGACATCCAGCAGGGCAACTACCTGTCGCAGGAGATGGTGTCGCAGCTGAAGAAGGGCATGACGAAGGACCAGGTGCGCTTCGTGCTCGGCACGCCGCTGGTCACCGACATCTTCCATGCCGACCGGTGGGACTACGTGTTCTACCGCGAACTCGGGAGCGGCAAGAAGGAGCAGAGGAACATCTCGGTGTTCTTCGAGCAGGACCGGCTCGCGCGCGTGGCGGGCGACGTGACTGCGGCGCCGCCGACCACCGGCGCCGCAAGCCCCGCGCCGGGCAAGCCCGGGGCGTCCAAAGACGAGGCGCCGCAGGAGGGCGCCCCGAAGCAGGACGCGCCCAAGCCGGCCGCCGATGGCGCGCCCGCAAAGACTGAAGCGAAGAACTGAGAGCCGGGGAGGCCAGGATGCGGATCGCGATTGCCGGGAGTTCGGGGCGCATGGGGCGCTCCCTGATCGAATGCGTGCTGAAAGACCCGGGGCTCAAGCTTTCCGGCGCGCTTGAGCAGCCGGGCCATGCCCTCCTTGGCAAGGATGCCGGGGAGTTCGCCGGGGTCGCGACGGGCGTCGCGGTCACGTCCGACTTCGCGGCCGTGCTCGCCCAGTCCGACGCGATCATCGATTTCACGCGGCCGGCGGGCACGCTGGCCCACCTGGACGCGTGCCTGAAGGCAGGCCGGAAGATGGTCATCGGCACCACCGGCTTCTCCGAGGCCGAGAAAGCGAGGATTGCGCAGGCCGCGAAGAAGATCGCGATCATGTTCGCGCCGAACATGGCCGTGGGCGTGAACGTGACCTTCAAGCTCGCCGAGATCGCTGCGCGCAGCCTCGGGGACGACTACGACGTGGAGATCATCGAGGCGCACCACCGGCACAAGGTGGACGCGCCGTCCGGCACCGCGCTGAAGTTGGGCGAGGTGGTCGCCGCGGCCCTCGGGCGCGACCCGGCCAAGGTCTTCGCCCACGGGCGCGAAGGCGACACGGGGGAGCGCGACCCCAAGGAAATCGCGTTCCATGCGATCCGCGGCGGGGACATCGTCGGCGAGCACACCGTGATGTTCGCCGGCATGGGCGAACGGGTGGAGGTGACGGTCAGGTCCTCGAGCCGGGCGACCTACGCCACCGGCGCGCTGCGCGCCGTCAAGTTCCTGAAAGACAAGGAAAACGGCCTGTACGACATGCAGGACGTGCTGGGCCTCAAGTAGGGTTTTCATTGCCCTGAGGGGCGCCTTCGCGGTATAATTTTGCGCTTCTCTACGAAGCGGGAAAGGCCACAAGCCTTTCCCGCTTCGTCGTTTGTAATCAGTGCATCTACTCCTGGAGTTTCAGTGTCCCAGTCTCCCGCCGCCGCCCTCGTCCTTGCCGACGGGACGGTATTCCGGGGCAGGAGCATCGGTGCCCCCGGGTCGGCGGTCGGCGAAGTCGTGTTCAACACGGCGATGACCGGCTACCAGGAGATCCTCACCGATCCCTCCTATTGCCGCCAGATCGTCACGCTCACCTACCCGCACATCGGCAACACCGGTGCGAACGGCGAGGACGAGGAATCGCCCCGCGTCCATGCGGCCGGCCTCGTCGTGCGCGACGTCCCCGCCCTGCTGTCGAACTGGCGCTCCAAGGAAAGCCTGCCCGCCTACCTTGCGCGGTGCGGCGTGGTCGGCATTGCCGACATCGACACGCGCAGGCTCACCCGGCTCCTGCGGGAGAAGGGCGCGCAGAACGGATGCGTGGTGGCCGGCGAGTCGGTTGGCGCGGCGGACCTCGACCGTGCGCTG
Source organism: Pseudomonadota bacterium (assembly GCA_018241645.1). GTDB lineage: Bacteria > Pseudomonadota > Gammaproteobacteria > Burkholderiales > SG8-39 > SZAS-79. The sequence goes on along the minus strand of JAFEDL010000028.1, from coordinate 6,387 downwards.
CAGGAGGCGCGCGCCTTTCCGGGCCTGGCCGGAATGGACCTGGCGAAGGTCGTGTCGACGCCTTCCAGCTACGAGTGGACCGAAGGAACCTGGAAGCTCGGCAGGGGCTTCAAGCCGGCCGACCCGACGCCGTACCATGTCGTCGCGTACGACTACGGCATCAAGCGCAACATCCTCAGGCTGCTCGCCGAGCGCGGCGCGCGCGTCACGGTGCTGCCCGCGCAGGCGGGCGCGCAGGAGGCCCTCGCGCTCAAGCCGGACGGCATCTTCCTTTCCAACGGCCCGGGGGACCCCGAGCCGTGCGACTACGCGATCCGCGCGATCCGCACGATCCTCGACACCACCCGGGTGCCGGTGTTCGGCATCTGCCTGGGCCACCAGCTGATGGGGCTCGCCTCGGGCGCCCGGACCATGAAGATGAAATTCGGCCACCACGGCGCCAACCACCCGGTGAAGGACCTCGACACCGGGGTCGTCGCGATCACCAGCCAGAACCACGGCTTCGCCGTCGACCCGGCCACGCTGCCCGCCAACCTGCGCACCACGCACGTGTCGCTATTCGACGGCTCGCTGCAGGGCCTTGCGCGCACCGACCGCCCCGCGTTCTGCTTCCAGGGCCACCCGGAGGCCAGCCCCGGCCCGCACGACATCGGCTACCTGTTCGACCGCTTCGCCAAGATGATGGAGGCGCACAAGCGTGCCTAAGAGGACAGACCTCAAATCGATCCTCATCATCGGCGCCGGCCCGATCGTGATCGGGCAGGCGTGCGAGTTCGACTACTCGGGGGCGCAGGCCTGCAAGGCGCTGCGCGACGAGGGTTACCGCGTGATCCTGGTCAACTCGAACCCGGCGACGATCATGACCGACCCGGAGATGGCCGACGCGACCTACATCGAGCCGATCACCTGGCAGACGGTCGAGCGGATCATCGACAAGGAGCGCCCCGACGCGCTGCTGCCCACGATGGGCGGGCAGACGGCGCTGAATTGCGCGCTGGACCTCGCGAAGCACGGCGTGCTGGAGAAGTACGGCGTCGAGATGATCGGCGCCTCGCGCGACGCGATCGACAAGGCCGAGGACCGCGAGAAGTTCAAGAAGGCGATGACCAGGATCGGCCTCGCCTCGGCGCGCTCCTCGATGGCGCACTCCCTCGAGGAGGCCCTGCAGGTCCAGGCCGCGTTCGGCTTCCCGGTGGTGATCCGCCCCTCGTTCACGATGGGCGGCTCGGGCGGCGGGATCGCCTACAACCGCGAGGAGTTCGTCGCGATCTGCGAGCGCGGCATCGAGGCCTCCCCGACCAAGGAACTCCTCATCGAGGAGTCGCTGATCGGCTGGAAGGAATTCGAGATGGAGGTCGTGCGCGACAAGGCCGACAACTGCATCATCGTGTGCTCGATCGAGAACCTCGACCCGATGGGCGTGCACACCGGCGACTCGATCACGGTGGCGCCTTCGCAGACGCTGACCGACAAGGAATACCAGATCATGCGCAACGCGTCGATCGACGTGCTGCGCGAGATCGGCGTGGACACCGGCGGCTCGAACGTGCAGTTCGCGATCAACCCGGCCGACGGCCGCATGGTGGTGATCGAGATGAACCCGCGCGTGTCTCGCTCGTCCGCGCTCGCGTCGAAGGCGACGGGATTCCCGATTGCCAAGGTCGCCGCCAAGCTCGCCGTGGGGTACACGCTGGACGAACTGCGCAACGACATCACCGGCGGTGCCACGCCCGCCTCGTTCGAGCCGACGATCGACTACGTGGTGACCAAGGTTCCGCGCTTCGCATTCGAGAAATTCCCGCAGGCCAACGACCGGCTCACGACGCAGATGAAGTCGGTGGGCGAGGTGATGGCGATCGGGCGCACCTTCCAGGAGTCGTTCCAGAAGGCGCTGCGCGGGCTGGAAGTCGGCGCCGACGGCCTGAACCAGAAGACCACCGACCGCGAGACGATCGAGAAGGAGCTCGGCGAGCCGGGGCCGGAGCGCATCTGGTACGTGGGCGACGCGTTCGAGAACGGCTTCACGCTGGAGGAAGTGCACCAGCTCACCCGGATCGACCCCTGGTTCCTCGACCAGATCAAGCAGATCGTCGACATCGAGATGGAGCTCGACGACGCCCGGCTCGATTCGATCGACGCGGCGCGGATGCGCTCGCTCAAGCGCATGGGCTTTTCCGACCGGCGCCTCGCGCATCTCTTCAACACCGGCGAGGCCGAGGTGCGCGCCGCGCGGCACGCGTTCGGCGTGCGCCCGGTGTACAAGCGCGTGGACACCTGCGCGGCCGAGTTCTCGACGAACACAGCCTACATGTACTCCACGTACGAGGAGGAGTGCGAGTCCGAGCCGACCGACCGCAGGAAGATCATCGTGCTGGGCGGCGGGCCGAACCGCATCGGCCAGGGGATCGAGTTCGACTACTGCTGCGTGCACGCGGCGCTCGCGCTGCGCGAAGACGGGTTCGAGACCATCATGGTCAACTGCAACCCGGAGACCGTCTCGACCGACTACGACACCAGCGACCGCCTGTACTTCGAGCCGCTGACGCTCGAGGACGTGCTCGAGATCGTCGACAAGGAAAAGCCGGTGGGCGTGATCGTCCAGTACGGCGGCCAGACCCCCCTCAAGCTGGCCCGCGACCTCGAGAAGAACGGGGTGCCCATCATCGGCACGTCGCCGGACTCGATCGACATCGCCGAGGACCGCGAGCGCTTCCAGAAGCTGCTGCACAAGCTGAAGCTCCTGCAGCCGCCCAACCGGACCGCGCGCAGCGCCCCGGAGGCGATCAAGCACGCCGAGGCGATCGGCTACCCGGTGGTGGTCCGGCCGAGCTACGTGCTCGGCGGCCGCGCCATGGAGATCGTGCACCAGCAGGCCGACCTCGAACGCTATATGGAAAACGCGGTGCGGGTGTCGAACAATTCGCCGGTGCTGCTCGACCGCTACCTGTCGGACGCCATCGAGGTCGACGTCGACTGCATCTGCGACGGCAAGGACACCTTCATCGGCGGCATCATGGAGCACATCGAGCAGGCCGGCGTGCACTCGGGCGACTCGGCCTGCTGCCTGCCGCCGCATTCGCTCGCCAGCCACCTGGAACGGGAACTGCGCCGCCAGACCGTGCTGATGGCCAAGGCCCTCAAGGTGGTCGGCCTGATGAACGTGCAGTTCGCGATCCAGCGGGACACCGTGTACGTGCTCGAGGTCAACCCGCGCGCCTCCCGCACGGTGCCGTTCGTGTCCAAGGCGACCGGCCTGCAGCTGGCCAAGATCGCCGCCCGCTGCATGGCGGGGATCAGCCTCGCGGCCCAGAAGGTGGTGGGCGCGGAGGTGATCCCGCCGTACTTCTCGGTCAAGGAAGCGGTGTTCCCGTTCGCCAAGTTCCCGGGCGTGGATACCATCCTCGGGCCGGAAATGAAGTCCACCGGCGAGGTCATGGGCGTAGGGCGGACCTTCGGCGAGGCCTTCGTGAAGTCCCAGCTCGCGGCCGGGGTCCGGCTGCCCACCGGCGGGAGGGCCTTCGTGAGCGTCCGGGACGGCGACAAGCTGGCCGCCGTGGCCGTGGCCCGGGACCTGGTGGACCTCGGATTCTCGATCCTGGCCAGCCGCGGAACCGCGGCCGTGCTGTCCGCCCACGGCATAGCCGTGTCCCCCGTCAACAAGGTGGCCGAAGGCCGCCCGCACATCGTCGACATGATCAAGAACGGCGAGGTGGCGTTCATCGTCAACACCGTCGAGGATAAACGCACTGCCATCAGGGATTCCCGTTCCATCCGCACCAGCGCGCTCGCCCAGCGCGTGACGTACTACACTACGATCTCCGGCGCCCGCGCGGCCTGTACGGGCATGCGCCACCTCGCGGCACTTGAGCCTTACCGCCTGCAGGACTTGCATGCGTCACTGAAAGTTGCCTAGGGAACACAGATCATGGCCATACCTCTCACCATCGTCGGCGCCGAAATGCTGCGCGCCGAGCTCCACAAGCTGAAGACCGTCGAGCGTCCCACCGTCATCGCCGCGATTGCGGAGGCGCGGGCCCACGGCGACTTGTCGGAGAACGCGGAGTACGACGCCGCCAAGGAGAAGCAGAGCTTCGTCGAGGGGCGCATCCTCGAGATCGAAGGCAAGCTTTCCAACGCCCAGATCGTCGACCCGAAGCTTGTCGATGCCGACGGCGCGTGCGTGTTCGGGTCCACCGTGGACCTCGAGGACGTGAACAGCAAGGAAAAGGTGACCTACCAGATCGTCGGCGAGGACGAGGCCGACCTCAAGGTCAGGAAGATCTCGATCAGCTCCCCGATCGCCCGCGCCCTTATCGGGAAGTACGCCGGCGACCAGGTGGACGTGCAGGCGCCCGGCGGGGTGAAGCAGTACGAGATTCTGGACGTCCAGTACCTGTAGGCGCGCCCCTGGCCGGCCGGCCGGTGGAGGTGCTCGGCCGCCGCGGGCGGCCGAACTGGGCCTGGACCGCGGTCTGGCGCTTGGCCGGGCCGCGATCAGTGCCTGCACGCCCGGCCTCGCGGCCGGGGGATTTGCGTGCGGGCGCCCTGCGCGCCCTGGGTTTGGCAGGTTCGGGCGGCTTTGGCCGGTATACCACCAGGATCTTGCCGATATGCTGGACCGGGGCGGCTTTGGCCCTGGCGCAGATTTCGCCGAGAATGGCCGCGCGGTCGTCCCGCTCTGCCTGCACCCGGATCTTGATGAGCCCGTGGGCGGACAGGGCCAGTTCGATCTCGGCCAGCACGGCGCCGGTGAGGCCCTTGTCGCCGATCATCACGACAGGAACGAGTTTGTGGGCGAGGGCCTTTTGGGCGCGCCGTTCTGCAGGGGTCAGTTCATACATGGCGACACTGTAAGTCAATCGATGGCCCGCTCCAAATCCAGTAAGGCCTGGCTGCAGCGCCACGTCAGCGACCAGTACGTGCAGAAGGCGAAAGCGCAGGGGCTGCGCTCGCGCGCGGCGTTCAAGCTCGAGGAGATCGCCGCGAAGGAGCGCCTGTTCCGGCCCGGGATCAAGGTGGTCGACCTGGGGGCGGCGCCTGGGGGCTGGTCGCAGCTGGCTGCGGCTAAGGTCGGCCCGAAAGGGGCCGTAGTTGCGATTGATCTGCTGGAAATCGCCCCCATGTCGGGAGTAACCGTCCTGCGCGGGGATTTTCGCAAGCCGGAGGTCCGGGAGGCGATCCGGTCGGCTCTGGGCGGCGCGAAGGCCGATGTGGTGCTGTCGGACATGCTGCCCAACGTTTCGGGCATCCCGAGCGTGGACCAGGCGAACGCGGCCGCCCTGACGGAGCTGGCGATCGATTTTTGCCGGGAGGGACTCAAACCAGATGGTGTATTTGTGGTCAAAGTGTTCCAGGGCGAGGCTTTCCAGGACCTGCTCGCCCGCATGAAAGAGGTGTTTCTGGCCGTTGCGACGCGCAAGCCCGGGGCGTCGCGGGGCGAAAGCCGGGAAACCTACCTGGTGGGCAGGGGATTGCGCTTTGCACAAGCGGCGGGTCCCGGCCTGCAAGATTCGGATTAGAATAGTCTTTCTGTGAAACCTGTCGCCTGTCTGTCGCTCTGAGGAGCCGCATTTGAACAATATGATGAAGAACCTGGTGATCTGGCTGGTGATCGGCCTCGTGCTGATGACGGTCTTCAACCAGTTCAACTCCCGCCAGGCCGTCCAGGCGCCGATGGAGTACTCGCAGTTCATCGAAGAGGTGAAGGCGGGCCGCATCGCCAAGGTCACCATCGAGGGCCGCCAGCTCAAGGCTACGACCAACGAGGGCAAGCGCGTCACGAGCTATTCGCCCGGCGACATCTGGCTGGTGTCGGACCTCCTCAAGTACGGCGTGAAGATCGAGGCCAAGCCCGAGGAGGAGCCGTCGCTCCTCGTGAACATCTTCGTGTCCTGGTTCCCGATGCTGCTCCTGATCGGCGTGTGGATCTTCTTCATGCGCCAGATGCAGGGCGGCGGGCGCGGCGGCGCGTTTTCGTTCGGCAAGTCGCGCGCGCGCATGCTCGATGAGTCGACCAACACCGTGACGTTCGCGGACGTGGCCGGCTGCGAGGAGGCGAAGGAGGAGGTGTCCGAACTCGTCGACTTCCTGCGCGACCCGTCCAAGTTCCAGAAGCTCGGCGGCCGCATCCCGCGCGGCGTGCTGATGGTCGGCTCGCCCGGCACGGGCAAGACGCTCCTTGCGCGCGCCATCGCGGGCGAGGCCAAGGTGCCGTTCTTCTCCATCTCGGGCTCCGACTTCGTCGAGATGTTCGTCGGCGTCGGCGCGGCCCGCGTGCGCGACATGTTCGAGCAGGCGAAGAAGAGCGCGCCCTGCATCGTGTTCATCGACGAGATCGACGCGGTCGGCCGCCAGCGCGGCGCGGGCCTCGGCGGCGGCAACGACGAG
>JAFEDL010000027.1 GCA_018241645.1 Pseudomonadota bacterium | reverse complement strand
GGAGCTGCGCCGCGCGCGCGCCGAATCCAATCCCGCCGGCCGCTTCGGCACCATCGAGGAATTCGGCGACGCCTGCGCCTACCTGTGCAGCGCGCAGGCCGGGTACATCACCGGGCAGAACCTGCTGCTCGACGGAGGGGCGTACCCCGGCACATTCGGCTGAACCCGCACCACCACCAGCGCACCAGAGGCAGCCGACTGCCCGGCGCAAGACTTCACCTACGGAGGAGCACATGTCCGCAGTCATGGAAATCAAGCCTTCACCCCTGCCGCCCGGACCGATCACCGGTCCTGCCGCATGGAAAGGCCCCGAGATCGCGCAGCGGCGCGACTGGTATTACGAGCTTTCCACGGCCGACCTTGCCGAACTCGATGCGGCGATCCGCACGCATTTTGCCGAGGGCCGGGAGATGGGGGATATCTCCCCCGCCACTTTCCGCCTGCCCAGCCTTTCGAAGAAGATTGCCGGCCTGCTCGACCAGGTGCTGCATGGGTGCGGGTTCGTGATGGTGCGCGGCTTCCCCGTCGCGAAGTACACGACCGCGGAGAGCGCCGTCGCGTACCTGGGCATCGGCTCGCATTTCGGGAGCTTCCGCTCGCAGAACGCCAAGGGCCACCTGCTCGGCCACGTGTGCGACCTCGGGCTCGACATCAAAAAGCCCACGACGCGCTACTACCAGACCAACCGCGAGCTCGAGTACCACACGGACTCCTGCGACATCGTGGCGCTGCTTTGCCTGAAGACGTCCAAGTCCGGCGGGGAGAGCCGCCTGGTCAGCTCGGTCACGCTGCACAACGAGATGCTGCGCCGCCGCCCGGACCTGTGGAAGCAGCTCTTCAACCCCTTCCCGACGGACCGGCGCGGCGAAGTCCCGCCCGGCATGCTGCCGTGGTTCGAGCTGCCGGTGTTCAACTGGCACGCCGGCGAGCTGTCCACGATCTTCGCCGGCCAGTACATCCGCTCGGCACAGGAAAACTTCCCGCAGGCCCGCCGGCTGACCGCCGCCGAGCATGAGGCGCTGGACATGCTGGACGCCCTGAGCAACGACCCTGAGCTGAACCTCACCATCGAGTTCCGCCCGGGCGACATGCAGTTCGTGCACAACCACCAGATCCTGCACAGCCGCACCGACTTCGAGGACTGGCCCGAACCGGAAAAGCGCAGGCACCTCCTGCGCCTCTGGCTCGCACCGAAAGGGGCGCGCGAGCTCCCGCCTGCCTACGCGCAACGCTACGGCTCAATCGTGCCGGGCGACCGCGGCGGGATCATCACGAAAGAAACCAAACTCACCTTCGTACTGGAGCCGCAATGACTATCAAGAGCACTACGCGCCGCGCGGTACTCGTTGCGGGCGCGGCAGCCGCGGCGCTCTCCGCCACACGCGCGGGATTTGCGCAATCGCAGGGCTACCCCAACAAGACCGTGCGCATCCTCGTCGGGTTTGCGCCCGGCGGCATCGTCGACACGCTGGGCCGGTTGCTGGCCGACCGCCTGCAGCGGCAGATGGGCCAGCCCTTCGTGGTCGAAAACCGGCCCGGTGCCGGGGCGAACCTTGCCACCGGCCTGGTCGCCCGCGCCAAGGGCAACCCGTACACGCTGCTCCTCGGCAGCAGCGGTCCGCTTGCGGTCAGCCCGACGACCGAAGCCGACCTCGGCTACGACCCGCTGGTCGACCTGATCCCGATCACGATCATGGCCAAGACCCCGCTGGTGATGGTCGTGCCTGCGAACTCGCCCTACCAGGACCTGCAGGGCCTGATGCAGGGAATGAAGAAAGCCACCCAGGAAGTGCTTTACCCGACGCCTGGCGTGGGATCCCCGCAACTGCTCGCGCAGGAGGCGTTCCGGCAACGCGTGGGATTTCCCGCCGCGCCCGTCCACTACAACGGCAGCGCGCCTGCGGTTACCGCCGTGGTGGTCGGCGAATTCCCGTTCACGATCGAGAATCCGCTGCTGGTGCTCGGGCAGATCAAGGCGGGCAAGCTGCGCGCGCTCGCGGTCACGAGCAAGCAGCGCGCGCCGCTGCTGCCCGATGTCCCGACCATGTCCGAAGCGGGCCTCGAGGGATTCGAGGCCGGCGGCTGGTACGGCCTCGTCGCGCCGGCCGGAATCCCCCCCGAGATCGTGAACCAGTTGCACGCCGAGACCGTGACGGCCCTGAAGGAGCCGGAGTTCGCGCGGCGCATCGCCGACATGGCTTCACCGAACGTCACCAGCACCCCGGAGGAATTCAAGGCGTTCATCGCGAGCGAAACCCAGAAATGGAGGTCGGTGCTGCTCGCGGCGAAGCAAAAGCCGCGCTGAGCGGCCGATCTGGGTAGAATCCGGCGACCAGATTTCCGCGGCTTTCGGGGGAGGGCCCATATGAATCCAGCGTTTCGAATCGCGGCCCTCGCATGCCTGTGCGCGGCTCTTTCCGGCTGCCTCGGGCCGACGCCGTACCAGGTGAAAGCCTACAACGGCGGCTATGAAGACAAGCCCGTCAGCGGGGAGCGCCATTTCGTCGCCTTCTACGGCAATGGGTTCACCTCGCGCGAAGCGGTGCTCAAGTACTGGCTCTACCGCTGCGCCGAAGTCACCAGCAAGGCCGGATACGACTACTTCGTGCTAATCGCCCGGGCCGCGCCGCGCCAGGGCGCCTCGGTCGACGGCAACGCGCTGGCCGCGATCGACATCGAGTTCCTCGGCACGGGCGAGGCCATCCAGGCCAAGGGCGGAGGCAGCAGCGGTTCGCGCGCGCCGGTCTACGTTCCCGGTGGCGGAGGCGGATCGGTCACGCGATGGTCGGCGAGCGGCGTGATCGAGATGTACAAGGGTTTTCCGCTCAGCCAGAACGCGGCGACTTTCGTGGCGAAGGAACTGCTCGACAAGCTCGGCCCGGAAATCCGCGCCGGTGTGGTGCCGGGGCAGGGCTACAAGATCCCGGAACCTAATCGCGACAGCGCCTCCGGCGAAGGCGACGCGACCGCCCCGGGGTCGCCCGAGCCGGTCAAACTCGACGACCTGCAGGACCTGCTGCCCAAATGAACAAATCGGCCCGCCGGCTGTCCGCGTCGCTTGCGACGGCGCTGTCCGCCCTGCTCCCGGCCGGGGCGTACGCGCTCGCTCCCGACCAGGTGTTCGAGAAGGTCTCGCCGAGCGTCTGGGCGATCCGCGGGCTCGACGCGACGGAACGGCCGATGAGCTACGGCAGCGGCGTGGTCATCGCTCCCGGCAAGGTCATCACCAACTGCCACGTCCTCGCGCGCGCGAAGGCGATCCAGGTGCGCCGCGAGAACGTGAGCTACGAAGGCAAGCTCGAGCACGCCGACGTGGAGCGCGACCTATGCCAGATCAGCGTGGCCGGGTTCACCGCGCCGCCCGTGGAACTGGGCTCGATCGACCACCTCAAGGTCGGCCAGCGCGCCTATGCGATCGGCAATCCGCAGCGGTTCGCCCTCACTTTGTCCGAGGGGCTCATATCGGGGTTGCGCGGCGAGGACCCGCGCGTGCCGCCGATCCAGACCACGGCGCCGATCTCCCCGGGCTCGAGCGGCGGCGGATTGTTCGACGCGGACGGCAAGCTCGTGGGCATCACGACGCTCATCTTCGTCGGTCGCGAGCGCCTCGCGCAGAGCATCAATTTCGCCCTGCCTGCCGACTGGATCCGGGAAGTCCCGGAGCGTGCTGCCGCAGCGCTCGCCAAGCGCAAGGAGCAGGCGGCGGCTCGCACCGCTGCGGCGGCAGGCGCGACACCCGGCGGAAAGCCGCCTGCGTCGCCTGCGCTGCCCGACATCGGCGCCACCTGGAAGTACCGCTATTCGGATCTCAAGTACGGGCGCATAACGCAGGAATTCACGCTGCGCGTGACGGGCATCGACGGCTGGACGGTCATCGAATCGCTCGAGCGCAGCGACAAGGCGGCTGCAAGCCGCACCAGCCAGGCAGCGATCGGCGCGCAGAACCTGACCTTCAGCGAGCGGATACTCGACTCGGGGCGCTCGTTCGTGGAATTTGCACCCTACCTCCTTGCCACAGAAATGCTTGACCGGCCGCTGCCGTGGCGTGAGGTCGGTGCGGCCTACCCCATGGTCCGCAGCGGCGGAGCTGCGGGCTGGACCTTCGACGGGAGCCGCCAGGACCACGAGCAGGTGAAGGTCCAGGCCGGCACCTACCAGGCGGTGAGGATCGAGATCAGCGGGCGTGCCGTCAACGGGCGGGACGCCAACCTGTCCCGCCCCGGATACAACCTGGCCACCCGGTTCCGATACACGCTCTGGTATGCACCCGAGGTAAAGCGCTACGTGAAGATCCGCCAGCAGAGCTGGGACCTTCGCGATGCGGAGTACGGCGACGAGGTGATCGAGTTGCTCGAGTACAAGGGCAGCTGATCCCGGCCCCCGAACGACAAGCCCCGCGCTCGGCGGGGCTTGCTTGCCGGCCGCGCAGGCGGCATCAGGCGGTTACTTCCGGTCGGCCTTCATCTTGGCCTTGTCCGCCGCGATTTGCTTCTTCTCGCCGCTGACCGCCTGCTTGTCCTTGTAGACGGCTGTCGAGTCCTTCGACTCCGCGGCCATCTTGCCCGAACTCTTGTCGGCCTTCATCTTCGCCTTGTCGGCCTTGAGGTGCGCCTTCTCGCGCTTGAGCGCGGCCTTGTCCGATTTCTTCTGCTCGGAACCGTACCGGTCGCCGGCAACGGCCGCCTTTCCGCCCTTGATCGCCTGCTTGTCCTTGTAGATCGCGTCGGAGTCCTTGGACTCGGCAGACATCTTGCCCGCTGCCTTGTCGGTCCTGAGCGTGGCCTTGTCGGTCTTCAGCTGCGCCTTGTCGCCCTGCAGCGCGGACTTGTCGGTTTGCAGCTGGGCCTTGTCATTCGAGACCGCGGCGGGGGACTGGGCGAAGGCATTTGCCGCAGCCAGTGAGAGTACGGTGACCAGAATCTTGGAGTATTTCACGGTGAGTCCTTGGTTGTTTGCCCGCACGGCCCGGGCGCAAGGTTGCGCGCGGGCCCGCAGCGGGAATTGAATGTTTCTAGCGCCCCAGCAGCAGCTGCAGGATCACGCCCGTCGCAATCGTGACGAGGATGAAGTCGCTTCCGGACTGCACCCACTGGTAACCGCGCGGCGGCGCCGTGAGGTTGTAGCCGCGCCAGTCGTTCACGACGTACTGGCGGTGGCGGTATTCGGCCGGCAGGCGGTCGCCGCGGTAGTACTCGTGGTTCGGCCCGGCGCCGCGCCCGTGGCGCTTCTCTTCGTTGTGCCCGCGGCCGAACCCGCGCTCGTCGTGCCCGCTCCGGTTGAAATGGCTGCGCTCGTTGTCCCCGCCGCGGTTGTCGCCGCCGCGCTGAGCCTGTTCGTTGCGGCCACCGTCGTTTCGGTCGCCGTGCCGCTCGCTGTTGCCGCGCCCCTGCCCGAAGGCGAGCCCGCTCGACGCCATGGACAAGGCCATGACCACGCAGACTGCTGCTTTGCTCTTCATGCGAACTCCGTTGTGGATTGGAAGTACGGAGGCGGACGATAGGCGCGCGAACGGAAAGGTTCTGTGCGCCAGCGTACCCATGTGCGGTCGGTTGGCGTGTCCTGGCGCACAGACCGGCCGAGCTGCACGGCAGAAACTGGCTGCATGAAAACCCACACAACGAGTTCATTCCCGCTGCGCGCAGGCCTGTTTGCACTTGCGCTTGCGGCATGCCTGCCCGCGACGCGGGTCGCAGTAGCCCAGTCCGCGCCGCAACCGGCGGTGCACGCCCAAACGGCGGCACAGCGCCACGCCGACGGGGTTGCAATGGAACGCCGCAAAGACGACGCGGGCGCCATCATCGCGTTCACCGAGGCCGCGCAGAACGGATACGGACCCGCGCAGCGCAAGCTCGGCGATATTTACGGCCACGGCAACGCAGCCGTGACCCGCGACTACGAGGAATCGCTGCGCTGGTACCAGCTGGCGCGCGACAATGGCGAGGACGTGCCCCCGATCCAGCCCCGCATGCCGTCCATCGACCCGTGGCGGGTCCGCTGAGACGCGGCGGATCCCGGCACCGCGCCGGGGACGGGGGGCCACGTCCCCCGCGCAGCCTGAATTCCGCCTAGGCGGGCGCCGCTGCCGCGCGCGGATGCGCCTCGCGGATCGGCAGGTTCACCAGTGCGGCGAGCGCCGCAAGCACGATGTCCGCGTACCACATCCAGTTGTAGCTGCCGGTGCGGTCTATGGCGATGCCTCCCAGCCAGGCACCGAAGAATCCCCCGACCTGGTGGCTGAACAGCGTCAGCCCGAACAGCGTGGCCAGATAGCGTGCCCCGAACAGCTTGCCCACCAGGCCCGCGGTGGGCGGCACGGTCGACAGCCAGGTCACGCCGAGCACCGCGGCGAATACGTAGAACGTGAGGGCGGTCTTCGGCGCCATCAGGTAGATCGCCACCGCAACCGCGCGCGAGCCATACATCCAGACCAGGATCATCTTCATGCGCCGGGTCTGCCCCAGCCAGCCTGCGCCTATGCTGCCCACGATGTTCGCCAGCCCGATGATCGCAAGCGCAGTGGCGGAGACCGACGCGGGCAGCCCGCACAGTCCCACTTCGCCCGGCAGGTGCGTGACCAGGAACGCGATGTGGAATCCGCAGGTGAAGAATCCGGCGTGCAGGCACCAGTAGCTGGGGTCCTGGAATGCCACGCGGGTCTGCTCGCCCAGCGTCATCTCCCCTGCCGGCAGCACCGCTTGCGCCGCCGCCGCGGCCTTGCTCTGGCGCAGCGGCAGCGCGAGCAGCAGGGTCGACAGTGTGGTGGCGGCCAGCGCCAGCATCGCCGTGATCCAGCCAAAAGCCGAGATCAGCGCCTGCGCGAGCGGCGCGAACAGGAACTGCCCGAAGGAGCCGCCCGCGTTGATGAACCCGGAAGCGAACGACCGCCTGTCGGCCGGGAGGCGTTGCGCGGCGGCCCCGATGAGGATCGAAAAGCTTCCGGCGCCGGCGCCGGCCGCAGTCAGGATCCCCATGGCGAAGATCAGCCCCAGCGACGAACTCACGAAAGGCGTCATCGCCATGCCGGCCGCGAGCAGCAGCCCGCCGATGAGGATCACCCGGTAGGAGCCCACCCGGTCGGCAAGCATGCCGAACAGTGGCTGCGCGGCACCCCATACGAACTGGCCGACCGCCAGCGCGAAGCTGACCGTGACGATCCCCAGTCCCGTGGAGGAATTGATCGAGGAGACGAACAGTCCAGCGGACTGGCGCACCCCCATCGTGACGGCGAGGATGGCCGCCGAGGCGAGGACCAGCGTCCAGAACGTGCGCTGCGGGCTCATCCTAGAGCTTGAGGCGCATCGGGCGCATGCCCGAAAACTGGAAGCCTTCGGCCGCGTACACCGCGTGGGCCTGGTCGTTGTCCTCGTCGCTGAGCAGCGTGAGGCGCAGGCAGCCCGCCTCCCGCGCGCCGACGACGGCATGGGCCAGCAGGGCCGCGCCTATCCCGCGCCCGCGGCACTCGGGCCGCACCACCATGTCTTCCAGCCAAGCCGCCTTGCCCCCTTCGGCGGTGCTGATCGTATAGAGCGTGCTCACCATGCCGACCACCTGGCTGCCTTCCCGCGCGACGTAGATGCGCCCGATGCGCGGATCGCCGAGGATGGCCTCCAGCGCGCGCTGCTGCTTGCCGGCGTCCGGCACGAAATCGGCCTCCTGCGCGAACAGGATGCCGAGCAGTTCCACCAGGCTCGGCAGGTCCTTCGCGGTGGCCGTGGCAAGCTTGAGCGCAGGGCGGGCCGCAGTCATCTCACACCCCGGTGAAGTGTTTCGAATCCCATGCGGTATGCGCATTGACTGGGGCGCGCAGCGGCCCGTACCATGAATTTCATCCGTTCAATTCCTCGTGTCCTGCCAGCTTAACGCCGGGCGCGCTGCACTGCAAAACGTTTTAGCGGGAGTCCGATGAAAGTCAAACAGGTGATCTGCGCCGCGGGGCGCTCCGGGTACATGCACCGCGACCTCATGGCGATCAAGGCCGGGGCCCGGCAGGACGGTATGATTTTCCACGGCAACACCGTCACCCCGGGCTTCAGGAAGATCGTCGAGCCCGCCACGATCATCTCGGTCATGCTGGTGCTCGAGGACGGGCAGGTGGCCTTCGGCGACTGCGCCGACGTGATCCTCGCCGGCGTCGCGGGCAGGGACCCGGTGTTCAATGCCGCCGACTACATGGACGTGATGCAGGGCCCGGTGGCGCAGGCGCTCGCCGGCCGCGACATTTCGAAATTCCGCGCCAACGCCGAGGAACTCGACAGAATGGCCGTCGGGGGCAGGCGCCTGCACACGGCGTTGCGCTACGGCATCACGCAGGCGCTGCTGCACGCGACCGCCCTCGCCGGCAAGGAAACCATGGCCGAGGTCATCGCACGCGAGTACGGCAGCACGATCTCCAAGACGCCCATCGGCATCCTTGCCTCGGGCCACAAGGACGACCCCACCCAGCTCGACCGGATCATCCTGAAGCGCTTCGAGCTGCTGCCGCACGCTTCGTTCACGGTGGTGAAAGACCACGTAGGCTTCAAGGGCGAGATCCTGCACGCCTGGGTCAAGATGGTTGCCACGCGCATCAGGACGATCGGCGATGCCGACTACATGCCGCGCATCCACGCCGACCTGTACGGGACGCTGGGCGAGCTCTTCGCCATGGACGTGGAGAAGATCGCCGACTACATCGGCACGCTGCGCGAAGCCGCTGCACCGTACAGCCTGCTGGTCGAATCGCCGATGATCGCAAAGACGCAGCCCGAGCAGATCGCAAAGTTCAAGGAACTGCGCGGCATGCTGAAGAAGAAGGGCATCGCCGTCGGCATCATCGCGGACGAGTGGTGCAACACGCTGGAAGACATCGGGCTCTTCGCGGACGCGCAGGCCGCCGACTTCGTGCAGATCAAGACCCCGGACCTCGGCGGCATCAACAACACGATCGAAGCCGTGCTCCATTGCAGGAAGAAGGGCATGGGCGCGTGCCTCGGGGGCACTGCGAACGAGACCGACCATTCGGCGAGGATCTGCACGCACATAGGCCTGGCCTGCCAGCCGGACTTCATGCTGTCCAAGCCCGGCCTCGGCACCGACGAGGCGCTGATGATCCAGACCAACGAAATGGCGCGGACCCTAGCGCTCCTCAAAGCCCGGAGGTGACCCATGCTGTTGCGGAAGCTGGCCTGCCTGACCCTGATATCGAGCGCGGCAGCATTCGCGCAGGCGCCCGCCGAGCAGCCCAGGTACGGCGGCACGGCCGTCGCGGCCCTGGGCTCGGACCCGGCGGCGCTCAACCCGGACATCACCGTCGGCGTGCCCGACGTGTTTGCCGGCTGCATCCTCTATGACGGCCTGGTGCGCTTCGCCGAAGGCTTCAGGATCGTACCCTCGCTCGCCAAGTCCTGGACCATCGCGCCCGACGGGCTGACCTACACGTTCCAATTGAACAAGGCCAGCTGGCACGACGGCAAGCCGCTCACCTCGGAGGACGTCAAGTTCACGCTGCTGGAAGTGAGCTCCAAGTACGGCTCGAAATTCAGCGCGCCCGGCCAGGCGATCAGGGAGATCCTCACGCCGGACGCGCAGACCGTGGTCATCAAGCTGTCCAAGCCCTTCGGCCCGTTCCTGTTCTCGCTTGCCTGCGAGCAGAACGCCGCGATCCTGCCGGCGCACATCTTCCGCGGCACCGACATCCTCAAGAACCCGGCCACGCTTACCAAGCCCGTGGGCAGCGGCCCGTTCATGCTGCAGGAGTGGGTGCGCGGCAGCCAGCTCACCTTCGTGAAGAACCCGAATTACTGGGCCAAGGGCGAGCCGTACCTCGACCGCCTGGTGGTGAAGATCATGCCCGACCCGGGCGCCCGCATCCTCGCGCTGCAGGCCGGCGAGATCGACTACATCGACCAGTATTACTTCCCGATCAGCGCCTTCAAGGTGTTCGAGAAGAACCCGAAGTTTTCGCTGAAGGAGGTGAACTACCCCAGCGACGACATCATCATCCTCAACACGAGGAAGCCCCCGCTGAACAACGCCAAGGTCCGGCAGGCCCTGCTGATTGCGCTCGATCGCAACTACATCCAGAAGAACGTGTTCCTCGGCAGCGGGCAGGCGGGCGTGAGCGCGATCGACACACGCATCCCCTGGGCCTACAACCCGGCGGTGAATTTCGAGAAGATGTACCCCCACGACAAGGCTAAAGCCGAGGCCCTGCTGGACGAAGCCGGCTTCAAGAAGGGTCCCGACGGCACCCGCTTCACGCTGCGCCTCTCGTTCGACCCGGGCCGCGGCGAGTACACCTCGTGGGCGCAGGCGATCCAGCGCTACTGGCAGGCCGCGGGCATCAAGGTCGTGCTCGAAGGCGCGGAACGCCCGGTGGTGCTGAAGAAGGTCTATGCCGACTACGATTTCGACGCCACGCTGCAGAACTACTCGACCTCCGGCGACCCGGCGCTCGGGATCTCGCGCGCCTACCACTCGAGCTACATCAAGCAGGGCACCAACTTCAACAACGCGAGCGGCTATTCCAACCCGCAGGTGGACGAACTCTTCGACAAGGGACGCGACGCGGCCGACCAGGCCGGGCGCGCGAAGTATTACTTCCAGGTGCAGGAAATCCTGGCGCGCGACCAGCCCACGCTGGTGGTGCACCAGCAGGCGCAGATGGGCGCCGCCGCGGAGAACCTGCGCGGCATGTGGCAGGCGGCCGCTTACCAGTGGTGGAACCGGGCCTGGCTGAGGAAATGAGCCGTACGCTTACCGAGACGCTCGCCGACTACTGGTCCGGCGCGCGCTACGAGGAACTGCCGCCCGATGCGGTGCGCCTCGCGAAAAGGTTCCTGATCGACACGCTCGCGGCAGGCATCGCCGGGGCCAACACGGAAGTGGTGGATGCGGCGCTCGCCGCCGCGCAATCGTCCGTCGAGGCCACCTCCGGGTCGGCCGCGCTCTGGGGCCGCGCGGAAACGCTGCCGGCGCCGATGGCCGCACTGGTGAACGGCACGGCCGCGCACGCGCTCGAACTCGACGACTTCGGCGGCTGCGGGCATTCCGGCGCCGTCGTCACGCCCGCGCTCTGCGCGCTGGCCGGGCGCCTCTCGTTCAGCGGCAAGGACGCGATCACGGCGCTGCTCGCCGGTTACGACCTGGCGGCCCGCACCCTCGAAGGCGCCGGCGGCTACCGCCCGGTCAACGACCTGGGCTGGCATTCGACCGGCATCTGCGGCAGCTTCGGCGCGGCGGCGGCGAGCGCAAGATTGCTCGGCCTCGACGCGGAACGCTTTGCCGACGCGCTCGGCGTGGCCGGCACGTTCACCGGCGGCATCTGGGCCTTCCTCGCCGACGGCGCGATGACCAAGCGCTTCCATCCCGGCAAGGCCTCCGAGAACGGCCTGTCCGCCGCGCTGCTCGCGCAGTCGGGCATGACCGGCCCGCGCCAGGTGCTCGAAGCCGGGTGGGGCGGGTTCTATTCCACCTATGCCAAGGGCATTGCGAAGCCCGAGGCCACCCTTGCCGACCTCGGCAAGGTGTTCGGCATCGTGCGCTCGGGCATGAAGCCCTACGCCTGCTGCCGCGGCCTGCACGCTTGCCAGGACGCGCTGCTGGAACTGATGCCCGAGCTCGGCATCGACAGCAGCAGCATCGCCGCCATGGTCGTGCACGGCAACGACCAGTACCGCCTGCAGTTCGACCGGATGGAGATCAACGGCATGCTGGACGCGCAGTTCAGCATCCAGTACGCGCTGGCCGTGGGCGCCACCAGCGGGCGCGGAACGCTCGACCAATTCACCCCGCTGCGCACCGGGGAGCCGGAAGTGCAGCGCCTGATGCGGGCAACCAGGGTGCTTGCCGACCGGGAGGTAAAGCCGGGCCAATACCCTCCGCTCGAGCTCGTCCTCACCGACGGGCGGCGCATCGAGCGGTTCATCCCGTTCGCCAAGGGCGCGCCCGAGCGGCCGCTGACGGACGAGGAACTCAAGGTCAAGGTCGATTCGCTGCTGGTCCCCGCGCTCGGCGCGGCGCGCGCGAGGGAACTCACCGAGTGCGTCGCCAACCTTGAGTCGGTCAAGGATTTCCGCGAAGTGATCCGCCTGCTCGTGCCCGGCGCGAAAGCGTCCCAGCGCGCGGCCTGATGGGACGCTACGTCCTCGCGCGGCTCGCCTGGGCCGGGCCGATCGTCATTGCCATCGTGGTGGCGACGTTCCTGATCATCCACATCGTGCCCGGCGACCCGATCCAGGCGCTGGTGGGCGACTTCCCCACGCCGCCCGGGTATGCCGAACAGGTGCGCAAGGACTTCGGCCTCGACCAGCCGCTGTCCACGCAGCTGTGGCTTTACCTCGCCAACCTGGCGCAGGGGAACCTGGGCTTCTCGTTCTCGAACCGCCAGCCGGTGCTGCACCTGGTGCTGGACCGCGCGCAGTACACATTGCTGATCATGATCCCGGCGCTCTCGTTCGCCGCGCTGCTCGGCGTGATGATGGCGCTGGCCGCCGCCCCGCGCGCCGGCGGCCTCTTCGACAGCGGCATCACCGCGCTCAGCGTGGTGGGCTTCTCGATCCCGATCTTCTGGCTGGGCCAGATCCTCGTGATCGCCTTCGCCATCCAGCTGCCGTGGCTGCCGGCGCAGGGCATGGTGTCGGCGCGCGCCAGCCTGACGGGGCTGCCGTGGGCGCGGGACGTGCTGTGGCAC
>JAFEDL010000026.1:48554-69870 GCA_018241645.1 Pseudomonadota bacterium | reverse complement strand
GAGCTTCGAGTTCCCGGATCGCGCGTCCGCGTCGAAAGCCGAATACGCGATGAAGCAGCTCACGGCTGCGGAAAAACGCGCCGTCGCCAGGCGGGCGGCGCCCAAGCGCGGGAAGAAACCGCCGAAGTCCGCCGCCTAGGCGAACAACTTGTCGTAGGCCGCCAGCAGCGACTGGTGCATCGCGCTGCCTTGCATGTCGGCGCCCAGCGCATCCAGCCCGAAGAACCGGTCGCTGCGGTCGAGCAGCATCTGCGCCTGGCGCACGACGTCCTCGCCGTACAGCAGGTTGAGCGAACGCCGGTGAGCCGCGATGTCCTCGAGGTTCATCAGGTTCTCGATGCAGCGGTAGACCAGCCGGCGGACCGGTTCCATCTGCCGGTAGTGGTGGATCCAGTCGCAGCCTTCGCGGATCGCTTCCTCGTCGCCGATCGCCAGCGCGATCAGGGTCTTGAGCTCGCCGATGCGCAATCCCTTCCACACCGTGCCGGCCGGGATCGCGAGGCCGAGGATCTCCCACAGCGGCCGCTCGTCGTTCAGGTTGAGGGTCTGCAGTTCCGCAAGCAGCTCCGCAAGCTCGGGATCGCCCAGTTCGTGCAGCCTGACCAGCGCCGGGCGGATGCGGTTGCCTACGCTGTTGTTCTCCCACTCCAGGTCCTCGACCGGGTAGATCTCGGACATCCCGGGCACGAGGATGCGGCAGCTGTATGCGCCTTGCTCGGTGAAGTCCGCGACATAGATGTCCTTGCCTTCGCTTGCCACGCATTCGCACAGCCACGCGTAGTCCTCGGCCGTTGTGGTGCTGAAGTTCCAGTCGGCAAACGGGAAGTCGGGTTTGTCGCCGAGGAAATTCCAGCTGATCACGCCGCTGGAATCGACAAAGTGGATTTCCAGGTTGGAAGGGAGCGTGATCTCCTCCATGTCGAAGCCGGGCTCGGGAAAACCTTCGAGCGACTCCAGCGCGCGGCCCTGGAGCAGCTCGGTCAGGGCGCGCTCCAGCGCGATTTCGAACCGCGGGTGGGCGCCGAAGCTGGCGAAGCAGCCCTGGTCTTTCGGGTGCAGCAGGGTCACGTTCATCACCGGATAGCGGCCGCCGAGCGAAGCGTCGCGCACCAGGATGCCGAAACCCGCCTCGCGCAGCCCTTTGATCCCGGCTGCAATGCCCGGATAGCGCGCGATCACATGCTCAGGCACTTCGGGCAGGCAGAGGCCCTCGCTGATGATGCGGTACTTGATGTGGCGCTCGAAGATTTCCGACAAGGCCTGGCTGCGCGCTTCCATCAGGGTGTTGCCGGCCGCCATGCCGTTGCTCACGTACAGGTTGCCGATGATGTTCACCGGGAACCAGGTCTCGGCGCCGTCGCGCAGGCGCTTGTAGGGCAGGGCGCAGATGCCGCGCCTGACATTGCCGGAATTGAGGTCTACCAGCACCTCGCGGTCGATCGAGCTGTCCGGGTTGTAGAACGCGTGCAATTCCGGGTTCAGCAGTTCTTCCGGCCAGGCGGCGTCTTTCCCCGGCTCGAACCACCGCTCCTGCGGGTAGTGCACGAAGGCCCGGTTGGCGCGCGTCTCGCCGAGGTAGAAATGCGTCCAGAAATAGTGCGTGCCCAGCCGCTCGAAGAACTCGCCCAGCGCGCTGGCGCGCGCGGCCAGTTTGGTCGCGCCCTTGCCGTTGGCGAACAGCATCGGGCAGTCGCGGTCGCGCACGTGGACCGACCAGATCGCCTCGACCGGGTTCAGCCAGGACGACTCGTCCAGGTGGAACCCGCGGGCCGCGAGCTTGTCCTGCATCGTGCGGATGGTGCTTTCAAGCGAGGCATCTTTGCCAGGGATGAAGCTCTCGGTTTGCATGCTGTCTGTCCTTGGCTTGGGTGCGGGGCTGTGCGCGCCTCAGCGCTTCTTTGCCGGGCGTGTGATGTGGCAATGCTCGGCGAGCACGCGCACTGTCGCGTCGAGGGAGGCCGCGTCCTCGTGGGTGTCTTCGAGGATCAGCTGCTCGATCATCTCCGGGTGGAACTCGTGTTCCCACAAGTGAATCAGGCCGTCGACCATCTGGTGCGGGGCGCTGCGGCGGATGAACTCGGGCACGGTCTTCAGCGCGGCGCCGTCGGCGCGGATTGCGCGCACGGCCGTTTTCGCTTCGGCCACCGTGATCGAAGGCTTGGGCGGCCGCCCGGCGGCGAGGCACAGGAACACCGTGTTCATCGAGTCCGTATCGGTCATGCCCTTGGTGACCCTGCGCCATTCGTCGGTGACCAGCGCGTCGTAGTCGCTGACTTCGCTGGACAGCGAGAAATGGTGGAACCGGTCGTGGTATTCGCGCACCAGGTCGTTGAATGCGATCCCGGTGTCCGCGATGCGCGGCAGGTCCTTGGCCGCGATGCGCTTCAGGTGGCGCTCGGCCACCGCGCGATGCCGGTCGGGCACGTCCTCGAGCAGGTCCGGGCTGATCGCGCGTTTCTTCTTCGCGCGGCGTACGGCCTTGAAGAACTCCTTGATCTCCTGCGCGCTGAGCAATCCGCCCTCGAGGCGCCCGGCGACGCGCGTGAGCAGGCAGGCGTCCAGGATGCTTTCGGCGGATTCGCCCATCAGGGCTTCGCGCGGCAGCTCCATCACGTCGGCGAACCAGAGCGCGGCTTCGATCTCGTCCTGGCAGGCCTGGCGCTCGGCGAGCCGGGCCCTGAATTCGGCCACGCTCCACTGGTCGCCCAGCGTGCGCACGCGCAGGAACTCGCGCACGTCGTGGGGTTCCGCTGCCTCGTGGATGGTCGAATCGGTGGGCATGGCGTACAGGGCTTTCAGCATCTGCGAGCCGCCGCGCGAATGGGACAGGAAGGAGTTCTCCTGCAGGGAGCGCGCGGCGCGGCCCAGGTTGCCGTCCGAAATGTGCTCGAGGTACAGGCTCGCAAGGTAGACCATGCGCTTGACCGCCTCGTCGAGGTCGGTGCGCAGGTGGGCGGTGCCGAAGAAATCGGCAATTTGCACGATGCCCTTGGCGCCATCGGTGCGCATAGCCTCGAGCTTCTCGGAATCGATGATGCCGTTCTTCAGCCCATGATCGAGCGCGCGGGCGAAGTAGGGCCGGTCGTCGTAGGCGGCAAGCCCTTGGGGTGCGGCAGCCGGCGCGGCCTGGCTCAAAGCGCCGACTCCTCGGCGGGCGTGTCGCCGGCGGCCTTCCCGGCGGCTGGCATTGCGGGCGCGCCGGCCTCGTCCTTGGGTTCGGCCGCAGCCTCGGCAGCGAGGCTGCGCGCCGTGAGGATCTGGAATACGTGGAAGAACTCGTCGGGGAAATTGTGCGCGAGCCGCCAGGTGAGTTCCATCCAGTCCCCGTCGCTCACTTCGTCGAGTCCCACACCGCCCTTGGGCACGGCGAACTGGTCCTCGCGCGCCGCATCGTCTTCCTCGTCCTTGGGCGTGCGCTCCTCCTCGGTCGCGACGAAGCTGCCGCAGTTCTTGAATGTGGTGAGTTCCTCGAAGCGCTCGTCGAGGTAGTCGGCCAGCACCTCCAGGCCGAGGTCTTTCTCGGCCAGCGCCGCGATGAAGTCGTCCGGCTCGACGTCGTCGCGGAAGATCACCGAGTTGATCATCGAGCGCAGGCGGTCGCGGTTGCGCTCGGCGTAGAGCCTTTCCATGATCACCGCGTCGGCGAACTGCTTCGGCGTCACCAGCAGGTTGATCACCGAGGGTTTGGCCGAGTCGTATTCGCGGATGATGGCGAGCAGGTCCTTGGGGGGCAGTTCGTCCAGCACCGTGACCAGCGCAGTGTCGCCCTCGGTCTCGACAATGTCGACGAGCGCGGACTCCGCGGCGCTGATGTCGCCTGCGTGGATGAGTGCGGATGCCTTGCGGATGGCGGGATGTGACATGCGTAGTCCTGTTGGCTGCTGTGCTCAGCTGCGTCGATCGAAGCCCTGCTCGCTGAGGTAATCCTCCCCGGCCTCGGCCAGGTCCTCGTGTTCCTCGTCGTCCTCGTCCGTTTCCCCGCCGGGGGATGCGGCAGCCTCGACAGTTGCGGTGGCCGGGCCCGGGCCGGACTGGATGTATTCGAGCCCCGCCGCGATCAGCATGAACTGCTCTCCGCCCGGGCTTGCCAACGCCCGCTGCGCCAGTTTCCGGGCCCAGGGCTCCAATTCGAGGGTCGATTCCACTTCGGCCCACTCGGGAAAATCGTCGGGCTGCCCGGCAATCAGGCGTGCCATGGCCTCGGGCGAGTTGAACCTGAATGCGCCCCGGAAGGCCGGCGCAACCATGACCGGGTCGAATTCGCTCATCGGCAGGAGGTCTGCGAACTGGTCGCGCTTGACCTTGAGGCGTGAGGCGAGGACGTTGTCGCCGGCGGAGTCCCAGGTGAGGTCTTCGATTTCATACGCGTAGGACGAGGACAACTCGCTGAAAAACGGGGACATCTTCATGTAAGTGCAGCCTTGAGGTAAGCGCTCCAGATCACCCGCGCGGTTTCGATCGGGTGCTCGATCAGGCTGCGGCGCCGGTTGTCGTCGTAGGCGTGGCGCTTGTCCGCGTCGGACAGCACTTCATAGGCTTCCTGCAACTCCTGGAACTGGGCGTGCGCGCTTTCCGACGGGTTGCGATCGGGGTGCAGCGCGGAGGCCTTCTTGCGGTACGTGGCCTTGATTTCGGCAAGCGTCGCCGCGGGCTGCAGGCCCAGGATCCGGTAATAGTCTTTCATAGCGGCCTGGCGGAGGCGGGCAGTTCCTGCTCGCGCAGCGATGCCCTGAAAACCCTTGCCCGCGCGACGTATCCGTGGGAGGTTTCCATAAGCCGGGCTTTCTCTTCGGGGGTGAGCTCGCGAACGACCTTGGCCGGCGATCCCAGCACGAGCACCCCGGGCGGGATCTCCTTGCCCTCGGACACCAGGCTGTTGGCGCCGACCAGGGTGCCGGCGCCGATCTTCGCGCCGTTCAGGATCACGCTGTTGATGCCGATCAGCGTTCCGTCGCCCACGCTGCAGCCGTGCAGCATCGCCTTGTGCCCGATGGTCACGTTGCGCCCGAGCGCAAGCGGGAAGCCCGGGTCTACGTGGAGTACCGACCCGTCCTGCACATTGGTCTCGGCGCCGATGGTGACCTGGTCGTTGTCGGCGCGGATGATGACGCCGAACCAGATGCTCACGTCGTTTTCGAGCAGGATGGAGCCCGCCAGCGTGGCGTCGTGGGCAATGTAATGGCGCTCGCCGCGCAGTTCGACGCGGCGCTCGCCCAACGAAAATATCGGCATGGTCTGGCGGCTTTCGGGATCGTTCGGGGCCGCTATCATACGCGCATGAGAGTCCTGGTCCTGGGTGCGGGGGTCATCGGCGTGACCAGCGCGTGGTACCTGACCCGCGCCGGGCATGAGGTGACCCTGGTCGACCGCCAGCCCGATCCGGGGCTGGAGACCTCGCGCGCCAATGGCGGGCAGATTTCGGCCGGGCACGCCGAACCCTGGGCCTCCCCGGACGTTATTCCCAAGGTGCTGCGCTGGCTGGGCCGCGAAGACGCACCGCTGTTGTTCCGTCCCCGGGCCGACTGGGCGCAGTGGGAGTGGGGGCTTCGATTCCTGCGCGAATGCCTGCCCGGGCGCTTCGAGCGCAATACCCGCAACCTGGCCGGGCTGGCCCTCCATAGCCGCGACTGCCTCAAGGCCTTGCGCGCCGAGACCGGGATCGAATATGACCAGGTTACGCGCGGCATCCTGCAGTTCTGCGTCGACGAGGCGGAGTTCGAGGCGGTCTCCAGGCATGCGCAGGCCATGAACCGCTACGGCATCCGGCGCGAAGTGAAGAGCGCGCCGGAATGCCTGGCCATCGAACCCGCGCTCGGCCGCGCCGCTACGCCGGTTGTCGGCGGCGTGTTCACGCCCGAGGACGAGTCGGGCGACGCGCATAAGTTCACGCAGCGGCTCGCCCGTCTGGCCGTTGAGCGGGGGGCCGTGTTCCTCGGTGGCGCTTCCGTGGAGGCGGTCGAATCCGCCGGCGACCGGATCGTCGCGGCCCGCCTGTCCGGCGCGAAGGCGCAGCGCGTCGAGGCAGACGCGTTCGTGGTCGCGCTCGGGAGCTACAGCCCGCAGCTGTTGCGGCCGCTCGGGATCCGCATTCCCGTGTATCCCCTGAAGGGGTACTCGATCACGATCCCGCTCTCCGCGCGCGCAGCGGAAATCGCCCCTACGATCAGCCTCAGCGACGAGGCGGGCAAGGTCGTGATTTCGCGGCTGGGGGACCGGTTGCGCGCGGCGGGGACCGCGGAACTGAATGGATACGATCTCCAGGTCAACGCGGTGCGCTGCGCATCGATCCTCGAACGCGTGAAGGGGCTCTTCCCGGGCATAGCGGACGAGGCGCAAGTCGAGCCCTGGGCCGGACTGAGGCCCGCGACCCCGACCAATGCCCCGGCGGTGGGCCGCACCCGCTATTCGAACCTGTTCCTGAACACCGGGCACGGTACGCTGGGCTGGACGCTCGCCTGCGGCTCCGGCCGCGCGATTGCCGAGATCGTGTCCGGCCGTCCGCCGGGCGTGGACTTTGCGTTCACCTGAAATACGCCCGGCAGGAACCGGCTGATATCATCGCGCCCGCCATGCGCCAGAGCGAATCCCTGTACTTCGACATCCGCGGCCTCCGCTACCACGTGAGGCACTGGCCGGGCCGCGCCGGCCGCAGCATGGTCCTGCTGCACGGCTGGATGGATGTCTCGGCGTCGTTCCAGTTCCTGGTCGACGCCCTGGGCGCGGACTGGGACATCTACGCGCCCGACTGGCGCGGATACGGGCTCTCCGACTGGGTCGGGGCGGACAGTTACTGGTTCTCGGACTATGTCGGGGACCTCGACCAGTTGCTGGAGCGCATCCAGCCCGACGCGCCGGTCAACCTCGTCGGCCACAGCCTCGGCGGAAACGTCGCCTCGATTTACGCGGGCACCCGGCCGGAGCGGGTCGCACGGTTCGTGAACCTCGAAGGTTTCGGGATGTCGCGCACGAAGCCCGAGCAGGCGCCGGCGCGGCTGAAGCGCTGGCTGGACGAGTTGCGCGAACCGCCCGGCCTGCGCCCCTACGACAGCTTTGCCGCACTGGCCGATCGGCTGCAGAAGAACAATCCCAGGCTCACCCGGGATCGCGCCGAGTTCCTCGCGCGTCACTGGGGCAAGGAGGCGGCCGGGGGCAGCGTGGAGTTGCGCAGCGACCCGGCCCACAAGATCGTGAATGCGACGTTGTCGCGTCTCGAGGAAACGCTTGCGTTCTGGCGCAACGTTACGGCGCCCGTGCTGTGGGTGGACGCTGCCGAATCGAAGACCTTGAAGCAGATCGGAATCGATTCGGAGGACTATGCCGAGCGGCGCGCCGCCTACAGGAACCTGCGCTACGTGACGGTACAGGAAGCGGGGCACATGCTTCATCACGACCAGCCGGAGCAGGTGGCCCGGTTGATCGAGGATTTCCTCGCGGAGGGCACGGCCTGATGGATGCCGCCGCTGGCCCGGGGCTGGATTTCGACCTCCACTGCCATTCCACGATATCGGACGGCGCGCTGTTGCCTGCCGCAGTGGTCGCCCGTGCGGCCGCCCAAGGGGTGCACGTCCTTGCGCTCACCGATCACGACGAAATCGGCGGGCTGGCCGCGGCGCGCGAGGCGGCACGGGAGGCCGGCATAGGGTTCGTGGACGGGGTGGAGGTGTCGGTGACCTGGCGGGGCACGACGGTCCACGTCGTCGGGCTGCGGATCGACCCTGACGACGCCACGCTGGCCCAGGGACTGGAGTCCGTGCGCAGCGGCCGCATCGGCCGGGCGCAGCGCATGGGCGAGGGACTTGCGCAGGCGGGGATCGCCGGCACCTTCGAAGGCGCGCTGAAATACGCCGGGAACCGCGGCATGGTCGGCCGGACGCACTTTGCCCGCTACCTGGTGGAGATCGGCGTGGTTCCCGACACGCGGGCCGTGTTCAAGCGGTTCCTGGTGCCGGGAAAGCCGGGCTTCGTGCCGCACGAGTGGACGGACCTCGCCACCGCGCTTGGCTGGATCAGGGCCGCCGGCGGCCGGGCCGTGCTGGCCCATCCGGGCCGCTACGGTCTCTCGTCCGGGGCGCTCGCGGACCTGCTGCGCGAGTTTCGCGCCGCAGGCGGCGAGGCGATCGAGGTCGTGACCGGTAGCCACTCGCCGGACCAGTACGCGCTGTTCTCGGCCATTGCGGAGAATCACGCCTTCCTCGTGTCGCGCGGCTCGGATTTCCACGCGCCCGGCGAAGGCAACGCAGATTTCGGGAAACTGCCCCGGCTGGCCGGCCACCTCAAGCCGGTTTGGCACGACTGGCAGTTCTAGGCCGTGTCCCAGTATTTCAGCGTCCACCCGACGCATCCCCAGCAGCGCCTGGTCCGGCAGGCGGCCGACATCGTGAGGCAGGGCGGGCTGATCGCCTATCCGACCGACTCGTGCTACGCGCTGGGGTGCCACATCGGCGACAAGGACGCGATGGACCGACTGCGCCGCGTGCGCGGCGTGGACGACAGCCACCACCTCACCCTGATGTGCAGGGACCTGTCGGAGATTGCCAGCTACGCGCTGGTCGACAACGTGCAGTACCGGCTGCTAAAGGCGGCCACGCCGGGCAGCTACACCTTCATCCTGCGCGCCACAAAGGAAGTCCCGCGACGGCTGATGCATCCACGCCGCAAGACGATAGGCGTACGGGTGCCGCAGCACCCGGTGGCGCATGCGCTGCTCACCGAACTGAACGAGCCCATGCTGTCGGCGACGCTGCAGCTGCCCGGTGACGACGCGCCGATGTCCGAGGCGGGGGAGATCCGTGCCCGGCTCGAGAAGCGGCTCGACCTGATCCTGGATGCGGGGCACTGCGGCATCGTGCCCAGCACGGTGCTCGACCTCACCGGAGAGGCGCCGGTCGTGCTGCGCATGGGCAGCGGGCCGGTCGAGACCCTCGGCCTCTGATAAAATCGCGCTCCTGAGCACCCCCTGCGGCGATGGAAATCAATCAACTCATCCAAACCATTGCCATCTACGCGCTTCCCGTGTTGTTTGCGATCACGCTGCACGAAGCTGCGCACGGCTATGTGGCGCGCCATTTCGGCGACATGACGGCGTTTGCGCAGGGGCGGATCAGCCTCAACCCGCTCCGCCATGTCGATCCGGTAGGCACGCTGCTGGTCCCGCTGGTGATCCTGCTGGTGTCCGGCGGCCGGTTCCTGTTCGGCTGGGCAAAGCCCGTGCCGGTGAATTATTCAGCGCTCAGGAAGCCCAAGCAGCACATGGCGTGGGTCGCCGCCGCGGGGCCCGCGGCGAACCTGGCAATGGCGATCGGCTGGGCGCTGCTCCTCAAGGCCGGCATGGCGATGCCTGAGAGCAGCTACTCGGAGCCGATGGCGCGCATGGCGGAAGCGGGCGTGCGGGTAAACCTGATCTTCATGCTCCTGAACCTGCTGCCGATCCTGCCGCTGGACGGCGGCCGGGTGCTCGCCAGCCTGCTGCCCAACCGCATGTCCTGGCAGTACGCCAAGCTCGAGCCCTGGGGCCTGCCGGTGCTGCTGGTGCTGGTCGTCACCAACATGCTGGACGCCGTGCTCGGGCCGCTGCTGCTGATTTCCGAGTCGCTGATCCACTCGTTCGTATTCCTCTAGGGCGCCGAAACACCATGTACGAACCCCGAGTCCTCTCCGGCATGCGCCCCACCGGCGCCCTGCACCTGGGCCATTACCACGGCGTGCTGAAGAACTGGGCGAAGCTCCAGGCGGAATACCCCTGCCTGTTCTTCGTGGCCGACTGGCATGCGCTGACCACCAACTACGACGATCCCGGCTCGATCGAGCAGAGCACCTGGGACATGGTGGTCGACTGGCTGGCCGCGGGCATCGACCCGGCCCAGGCAACCTTGTTCATCCAGTCCCAGGTCCCGGAGCACGCCGAGCTGCACCTCCTGTTGTCGATGATCACGCCGATCGGCTGGCTGGAGCGGGTGCCGACCTACAAGGACCAGCAGGAAAAACTCTCCAACAAGGACCTCTCGACGTACGGGTTCCTCGGTTATCCGCTGCTGCAGTCGGCCGACATCCTGATCTACCGCGCCAACATGGTGCCCGTGGGCGAAGACCAGGTGCCGCACGTCGAGTTCACCCGCGAAGTGGCGAGGCGCTTCAACCACCTGTACGGCCGTGAACCGGGGTTCGAGGACAAGGCCAAGGCCGCGGTCAAGAAGATGGGCAGCAAGAAGGCACGCCTCTTCAATGAGCTGCGCACGCGGTTCCTCGAACAGGGCGATGCGGAGGCGCTGGGCTCGGCGCGCGTGCTGCTGGAGGAGACCCAGAACCTGCCGCGCGGCGACCGGGAAAGGCTGTTCGGCTGGCTCGAAGGCAGCGGCAAGAAGATCCTGGTCGAACCCGATGCCCTCCTGACCGAATCCGCCCGCCTGCCGGGGCTGGACGGCCAGAAGATGTCGAAATCCTATGGCAACGACATCGCCCTGCGCGAAGACGCCGAGTCGGTCGCCAAGAAGATCCGCACCATGCCGACCGACCCCGCGCGGGTCAAGCGCACCGACCCCGGCAATCCGGACGTGTGCCCGGTATGGCAGCTGCACCTCGTCTACTCGGACGAGTCCCGCAAGGACTGGGTGCGCAAGGGCTGCACTAGCGCGGGAATCGGCTGCCTCGATTGCAAGCAGCCCGTGATCGAGGCGGTGCTTGCCGAGCAGGCGCCGATGCGCGAGCGGGCGCAGACCTATCTCGACGATCCGACGCTGGTAAAGAATATCATCGCGGACGGGTGCGAAAAGGCGCGGCGCCTCGCCACCGAAACGATGCGGGAAGTGCGCGAGGCCATGGGCCTCGCCGGGAGCTGAGATGACCGGCGCCGATTCCCTGGAAGGACTGCCGGACGCCGTCGCGGTCGTGGAGGAAGTAGAGGAGGCGCATGTCGCCAAGATCTACGGCGAGCGGCTGATCCAGCTGCCGCTCGACCTGTACATCCCGCCCGACGCGCTCGAAGTGTTCCTCGACGCGTTCGAAGGCCCGCTGGACCTCCTGCTGTACCTCATCCGCAAGCAGAACCTGGACGTGCTCGACATCGCGATGGCCCCGCTCACGCGGCAGTACCTCGAGTACGTCGACGCAGCGCGCGCCAAGAACCTCGAGCTCGCGGCCGATTACCTCGTGATGGCGGCGATGCTGATCGAAATCAAGTCGCGCATGCTGCTGCCGCGGCCGCCCTCGGTGGCGGGCGAGGAGGAGGATCCGCGCGCGGAGCTGGTGCGGCGCCTCCTGGAGTACGAGCAGATGAAGAAGGCCGCCCAGAAGCTCGACGAGCTCCCGCAGCTGGGGCGCGACGTAATGGCGGTCGCGGTCTGGATTGAGCGGACTGTCGTCGAGCAACTGCCCGACGTCAATCCGCAGGACCTGGCCGAGGCCTGGCGCTCGCTGCTGCAGCGGGCGCGGCTCTCCGCCCACCACCATGTGACGCGCGACGAATTGTCGGTGCGCGAGCACATGACGCTGATCCTGAGGAAGCTGAACGATTCCGGGATGCGCGAATTCGCCGAGCTGTTCGACATCTCGCGCGGCACGCCGATGCTCGTGGTCACCTTCATTGCCCTGCTCGAGCTGGTGCGCGAGTCGCTGGTCGAAGTGACCCAGTCCGAATGTTTCGCCCCGATTTACGTAAAATTGGCCCATGCTCAATCCCACTGAAGCCAAACGCATCATCGAAGCGGCGCTGCTCGCGTCCCAGGAGCCGGTGCCGCTGAACGGCATCCGCAAGCTGTTCGACGAGGACATCGGCGCGGACACCCTGCGCCGCCTGCTCGGCGAATTGCGCGATGAATGGTCGGGGCGCGCCGTGGAGCTCGTCAACCTTGCCACCGGGTGGCGGTTCCAGACCCGGCCCGAGTTCCAGAGGTTCGTGGAACGGCTCAGCCCCGAAAAACCGCCCAAGTATTCCCGGGCCGTCATGGAGACGCTGGCGATCATCGCCTACCGCCAGCCCGTCACGCGGGGCGACATCGAGGACATCCGGGGCGTGGCGGTCTCGGCGCAGATCATGCAATCGCTCGAAAATCGCGGCTGGATCGACGTAGTCGGCCACCGGGAAGCGCCGGGGCGCCCGGCGTTGTATGCCACCACGAAGTCCTTCCTAGACGACCTGGGCCTGCGCTCGCTGCAGGAACTGCCGCCGCTCGAGGAAGTAGCCAGGACACTGCCCCTTGAGCACACGCCCCCCGCAGAAACCGAACCCCAGGCAGCCCGGCCGTCAGAAGGCGGCGAGCACCCAGCGCAGCAAACCGGCGGGACCGAAGGCGGCCCGTCCGAACTCGCCGGTGCGCCCGCCGAGGCGGGCGTCGGCAGCGTCGAAGCAGCGAGCGGCTGACCCGGGCGGCGCGGACGCCTCGCGCACCCAGGGCGCCGTGCACCGCCACGCCGCCGAGTCGGCTGCGGCGGAGCCGGCCCGGCTGCAAAAGCTCCTTGCCCAGGCCGGGTTCGGCTCGCGCCGCGAGATCGAGGACTGGATCACAGCCGGGCGGCTGACCCTGAACGGGCGCCTCGCCCAGCTCGGGAACCGGGCAACCACCCGCGACAAGATAGAACTGGACGGCAAGCCGCTGGTGTTCGAGCAGGCGTCCGGCGACATCCGGGTGCTGATGTATCACAAACCGGAAGGCGAGCTGGTGTCGCGCAGCGATCCGCAGGGCCGGCCGACCGTTTTCGCGCACCTGCCGAAGATCCGGGGCGCCAAATGGATGTCGATCGGGCGCCTGGATTTCAATACCAGCGGCCTGCTGCTGTTCACGAACTCGGGCGAACTCGCCAACGGGATGATGCATCCGCGCTCCGAGATCGAGCGCGAGTACGCAGTGCGCGTATTCGGGGGGCTGAGCGAGGAGGAGATCGAGCGCCTGCAGGCCGGGGTCAAGCTCGGCGATGGGCTGGCGGCGTTCGGCAAGGTGCTCCCGGCCGGCGGCGACGGGGCCAACCGGTGGTACCGGGTGACCCTGAAAGAAGGCCGGAACCGGGAGGTACGCCGCCTGATGGAGTCCATCGGCAAGCAGGTCAGCCGGTTGATGCGCCTGCGGTACGGCCCGGTGGTCCTGCCGGAGGAACTCAAGCCGGGCGAATGGCGGGAGCTGGAGCCGCCGGCCGTGGCCGCGCTGGCCGCGCAGCTGGCGCCGGGGCGTCCGGCCCGGTAGGCGCCGGGGGAGATTGTCCGGGGAGGAAAAACGCGTTATACTTCCGTGCTTTATTGCGTTCGCGTCAGTGGGCTTTTTCGGCCCATTTTTTATTTGCGCGGCGTGAAATCGGTTGTTTTTGGACGGAATCGGGGCGGTTTGGCGGTGAAAGCGAGCATTGGACCCTTGGCAAGCAGGCTGGAACCCACCCTTGCGGGACTGGGCTACGAGCTGGTGGACGCGCAGGCGTCCAACCATGGGCGGTTCTTGCGCATTTTCATCGACAAGCCCGAGGGCATTACCGTGGACGACTGCGCGGACGTGAGCCGGCACCTGGCCCGCTATTTTGCGGTCGAGGGGGTGGATTACGACCGGCTGGAGGTGTCGTCGCCGGGGTTGGACAGGCCGTTGCGCAAGCCGGCGGATTTCGCCCGCTTTGCCGGCCAGAAGGCGGACGTAAGGATGATGCAGCCGAGTGCGGATGGCCGCAAGCGGTTCGTCGGGGTGCTGCAGGGGGTTGAAGGTGCAGTGCTTTCGATGGAAGTGGATGGCGCCAGGGTTGCGCTTGAACTCGAGGGTGTGGAGCGGGCAAAGCTCGTTCCGGACCTGTAAGCAAAGGTGGGAGTGGAAAGATGAGCCGGGAAATTCTGCTGCTGGTGGACGCGCTGGCGCGCGAAAAGAACGTCAACCGCGACACGGTATTCGGCGCGCTTGAGATGGCGATCGCCTCGGCGACGAAAAAGCGCTTCACCGACGACGCCGACGTACGGGTTGAAATCGACCGCGATACCGGGAACTTCTCGGCGTTCCGGCGCTGGCACATCGTCCCGGACGACACGCCCGAGTACAACACCGCGCAGATGACCTCGCTCGAGGAGGCCCTGGAGAAGAGGGCCGACGCCAAGATGGACGAATACATCGAGGAGCCACTTGAGGCGATCGAATTCGGCCGCATCGGCGCGCAAACCGCCAAGCAGGTCATCCTGCAGCGCATCCGGGATGCGGAGCGCGAGCAGATCCTCAACGATTTCCTGGGGCGCGGCGACGAGCTGGTGACCGGGACCGTGAAGCGCATGGAGCGCGGCAGCGCGATCGTCGAGTCCGGCCGCATGGAAGCGCTGCTTCCGCGCGAGTACATGATCCCCAAGGAAAACCTGCGCGTTGGCGATCGCGTTCGGGCCTGGGTGAAGCAGATCGACCGGTCCGCCCGCGGCCCGCAGCTGATCCTTTCGCGCACTGCGCCCGAATTCATCATGAAGCTGTTCGAGCTCGAGGTGCCGGAGATCGAGGAAGGCCTGCTCGAGATCAAGTCGGCCGCGAGGGACCCGGGCGTGCGCGCGAAGATCGCGGTGCACACCAACGACCGCCGCATCGACCCGATCGGCACCTGCGTGGGCATGCGCGGCTCGCGAGTCCAGGCGGTCACCCAGGAGCTGGCCGGCGAGCGCGTCGACATCGTGCTGTGGTCGGCCGACCCGGCGCAATTCGTGATCGGCGCGCTGGCGCCTGCCGAAGTGACTTCGATCGTCGTGGACGAGGAAAAGCACAGCATGGACGTGGTGGTCGACGAGGAGAACCTCGCGATCGCAATCGGCCGCAGCGGGCAGAACGTGCGCCTCGCCTCCGAACTCACCGGCTGGACGCTCAACCTGATGACCCAGGAGGAGTCGGAGAAGAAGCAGCAGGAGGAGGGCCAGAGCATCAAGGACCTGTTCATGGCGAAGATCGACGTCGACGAGGAAGTCGCCGAGATCCTCATCCAGGAAGGGTTTTCGACCCTCGAGGAGATCGCCTACGTGCCGATCACCGAGATGATGGAAATCGACGCCTTCGACGAGGACACGGTGAACGAACTGCGCAGCCGCGCGCGCAACGCGCTGCTGGTGCAGGCGATCGCGAGCGAGGAGAAGGTGGAAGGCGTGGACCAGAACCTGCTGAAGCTCGAAGGCATGGACACGGCGCTGGCGGCGAAGCTTGCCGAAGGCGGCGTGAAGACCCGCGACGACCTCGCCGACCTGGCGGTGGACGAATTGTCCGAGCTGACCGGCATAGACGAGGAGCGCGCCAAGACCCTGATCATGACCGCCCGCGCGCACTGGTTTGCCGATGAACCCGCAGCGCCTACCCCGGCAGCGCAGAAGGAGGCGTCATAACCGTGGCCCAGACCAGCGTCGCCCAATTCGCGAGCGAGCTGAAGGTCCAACCTTCGGTGCTGCTCGAGCAGCTCAAAGCCGCAGGCGTGGACAAGGCCGTCCCCTCGGATTCGCTCACCGAGCAGGACAAGTCGCGCCTGCTCGAATACCTGCGCCGTTCGCACGGCTCGCAGGAGCCCAAGAACAAGATCACCCTGACGCGCAAGCAGACCAGCGAGATCAAGAAGTCCGACTCGACCGGCAAGGCGCGCACGATCCAGGTCGAGGTGCGCAAGAAGCGCGTGTTCGTGAAACGCGACGAGACGCCCGAGGCCGAAGTGACGGCCGCACCGGCGGAGGTCGCGCCAGCTCCCGCGCCCGTTGTGGCGCCCGCACCGGCGCCCGCACCGGCACCGGAGCCCGTGGCTGCTCCTGCGCCGGTAGCGGCGCCTGTACCCGCACCCGCACCGGCGCCTGCGCCTGCGCCTGCGCCGGTTCCCGAAGTTGCCAAACCCGCGAAGCCGGCGGCTCCCGCAGCCCCGGCAGCGCCCGCGCCTGCGCCGGCGCCCGTTTACGGCATCGACCCGAAGCAGCTCGAACTGCGCAAGGAAGAGGCCAAGCGGCACAAGAAACTGTCCGACATCCAGGAAGCCGAGCTCAGGGAAAAGCAGGAACGCGAGCAAAAGCTCGCCGAACAGAAGGCGGCCGAGCGCGAAGCCCAGGCCGCGCTCGAAAAGGCGCGGCTGGAAGCTGCTTCCAAGCCGGCAGTCGCGGCGCCGGCCACGGACGGCACCCTGCACAAGCCCAAGCTCAGCGCGGCGGATGCGGCGAAGGCCGACAAGAAGCCCAAGAAGGTCAAGACCACCACCGTCCTCAAGGACGATTCGGCGCGCCGCAGGATGATCAAGACGCGCGGCGACACCGGCGGCGGGGTCGCCGGCTGGCACGCGCGCGGCGGGCGCCACAAGGGCGGCCACGCGGAGCAGGAAGCCACGGCGTTCAGCGCGCCGACCGAACCGGTCGTGCGTGAAGTGTCGGTGCCTGAAACGATCACGGTCGGCGAACTCGCGCACAAGATGTCGGTCAAGGCGGCCGAGGTCATCAAGGCGCTGATGAAGCTGGGCTCGATGGTCACGATCAACCAGGTGCTCGACCAGGAAACGGCGATCATCCTGGTCGAGGAGATGGGCCACAAGGCGAAGGCGGCCAAGCTGGACGATCCCGAGGCCTACATTGCCGAGAACGAGGGCGAGGCCGCAGCCGAGCTGTCCCCGCGTCCCCCTGTCGTCACGGTCATGGGGCACGTCGACCACGGCAAGACCTCGCTGCTCGACTACATCCGCCGCACCAAGGTGGCTGCGGGCGAAGCCGGCGGCATCACGCAGCACATCGGGGCCTACCACGTGGAAACCGAGCGCGGCGTGGTGACCTTCCTGGATACCCCCGGCCACGAGGCGTTCACGGCCATGCGCGCGCGGGGCGCCAAGGCGACCGACATCGTGATCCTGGTCGTGGCGGCCGACGACGGGGTGATGCCGCAGACCATCGAGGCGATCAACCACGCCAAGGCGGCCAACGTGCCGATCGTCGTGGCGCTGAACAAGATCGACAAGCCGGAAGCCACGCCCGACAAGGTAAAGCAGGAGCTCGTCAGCCACGGCGTGATCCCGGAAGAGTACGGCGGCGAGTCGCCGTTCGTGCCGGTTTCGGCCAAGACCGGGCAGGGGATCGACGAACTGCTCGAGCAGGTGCTGCTGCAGGCGGAAGTGCTCGAACTGAAGGCGCCGGTGAACGCGCTGGCGAGGGGCGTGGTGATCGAGGCGCGGCTGGACAAGGGTCGCGGCCCGGTTGCGACGCTGCTCGTGCAGTCCGGGACGCTCAAGCGCGGCGACGTGGTGCTGACCGGGTCGGTGTTCGGCCGGGTGCGCGCGATGCTCGACGAGGCGGGACGCCCCGTGCAGACCGCGGGGCCTTCGATCCCGGTCGAGATCCAGGGCCTTTCCGACGTGCCGCAGGCGGGCGAGGAGATGGCGGTGCTCTCGGACGAGCGCAAGGCGCGGGAGATTGCGCTGTTCCGCCAAGGCAAGTTCCGCGACGTGAAGCTGGCCAAGCAGCGCGCGGCCAAGCTCGAAGGCATCTTCGACAACATGGGCGAGGGCGAGAAGAAATCCCTCGCGCTGGTCGTCAAGGCGGACGTGCAGGGCTCGCAGGAGGCGCTCGTGCACGCGCTTTCGCGCCTGTCCAACGAGGAGGTCAAGGTCACGGTCGTCCACTCGGGCGTGGGCGGCATCACCGAGTCGGACGTGAACCTCGCGATGGCCTCGGGTGCGGTGCTGATCGGCTTCAATACCCGGGCCGACGTCACCGCCAGGAAACTGATCGAGTCCTCGGGCATCGACGTGCGCTACTACAACATCATTTACGATGCGGTGGACGAGATCAAGGCGGCGCTGTCAGGAATGCTCTCGCCGGAGAAGAAGGAGAGCGTGATCGGCCTGGTCGAAGTGCGCCAGGTGTTCCGCATTTCCAAGGTCGGCACCGTGGCGGGCTGTTATGTGCTCGAAGGCGTCGTCAAGCGCAATGCGCAGGTGCGGGTGCTGCGCGACAACGTGGTGGTCCACACGGGCGAGATCGACGCCCTCAAGCGCTTCAAGGACGACCAGCGCGAGGTGAAGGCGGGGTTCGAGTGCGGCATCTCGCTGAAGAACTTCAACGACCTGCAGGAAAAGGACCAGTTCGAGGTGTTCGAAGTGCAGGAGGTGGCGCGCACGCTGTAAGCGCGCCGCATTCCCATGCCCCGCCCCTCGGGACGCTCGCAGAAGGTCGGCGACCAGATCCAGCGCGAGCTCTCGGAGATCATCCACCGGGAGTTGCGCGACCCGGGCGTGGGCATGATTACGCTTACCGCAGTGGACGTTTCCCCGGACTGCGCCTACGCGACGGTGTACTTCACCTGCCTGGATGCGGCGCACGTCAAGGCGGCCCAGGCGGGACTCGCCCGGGCGACCGGCTTCCTCCGTGCGCAGATCGGCAAACGCATCAAGATCTGGACCACGCCCGAGCTGAAATTCGTCTACGACGAATCGGTCGAGCGCGGCGACCGTCTGTCCCGGCTGATCGACAGCGCGATCAGCACGAACACCCCCGATCCTGGCGAACCCGGCAAACCCTGACGCGCAGCCCGCGAAGCGGGTGCGCAGGCGCGTAAGCGGCGTCCTGCTGCTCGACAAGCCGGTGGGGATCTCCTCCAACCACGCGCTGCAGGCGGTCAAGCGGCTGTTTCGCGCCGAAAAGGCCGGACATGCCGGCACGCTGGACCCCCTGGCCAGCGGCCTGTTGCCGATTCTCCTGGGCGACGCGACGCGTTTTTCCGGCTACCTGCTGAACGCCGAAAAAGGCTATGCGGCCGAGATCCGGCTCGGCGCGACCACGACCACTGGCGATGCGGAAGGCGAAGTGCTCGTGCGTCGCCCGGTACACGTGGAGCGGCCCGGCCTCGAGGCCACCCTGCGGGGCTTCCTCGGTCCCCAGAGCCAGGTGCCCCCCATGTACTCGGCCCTCAAGCGTGACGGCCAGCCGCTCTATGTGCTTGCCCGCCGGGGAGAAACCGTGGAACGCGCAGCGCGAAACATCGAGATCGTCAGCCTTGACCTGGAGGCCTTCGAGGGCGACCGTGTGGCGATCAGCGTGACATGCAGCAAGGGTACGTACATCCGGACCCTGGCCGAGGACATTGGCGAGGCGCTGGGTTGCGGAGCGCACCTGAGCGCGTTGCGCCGGACCGCTACAGGCGCCTTCCGGATTGCGGAGGCCGTTACTTTGGAAGCATTGGGCCGGATGGACGAAGGCGGGCGCGACGCCCTGCTTCGGCCGGTGGATCTCATCCTGGCGCAATTGCCGCCGGTCGTGCTCGAGGAAGCCGTTGCCGCCCGGTTCTGCCACGGTCAGGCAGTGCAGCTGGATGCGGTTCCCGGGGGGGTCAGCCGGGTCTATGGACCGGCCGCGCGCTTCCTGGGATTGGGGGAGGATGGGGGCGGGGGCCGGCTGATCCCGAAGCGGCTGCTGGCGGAGCGTCGGCAGGATTCGCCAACCGGCTGAAAATCATCGGAAAACTTGCGAAACCCGGCCCAGTTAAGCTAAAATCGCGGTTTCGCAAGGAGATAACATGGCTTTGCAGGTCGCGCAAAAAGCGCAAGTAGTCAAACAATTCCAGCGGGCGGCCACGGATACGGGCTCGTCCGAGGTACAGGTTGCCCTGCTCACCGAGCGCATCAACGGCCTCACCGAGCATTTCAAGGCAAACACCAAGGACTTCCATTCGCGCCGCGGTCTGCTGAAGATGGTCAGCCAGCGTCGCAAGCTGCTCGACTACCTGAAGCGCACGGATGCGGACAAGTACCGCAACGTGATCGAGCGGCTCGGGCTGCGCAAGTAATTCCCAGATGTTCCCAACGGAAACGCTCATCTCTACGGTGAGCGTTTTTGCTTTCGGCGTTCGCCCGCCATCCACCTCCGCCCGCTGGTAGCACGGCGTCAACGGCCGGACCGGCGCGCGAGTAACCTCGTTCCATAAGGACATACCCTTTGAATCCGATCAAAAAGACATTCACCTACGGCAGCCAGCAGGTCACCCTGGAAACCGCTGAAATCGCGCGCCAGGCGCACGGCGCAGTGCTCTGCACCATCGACGACACCGTGGTGCTGGCCACCGTCGTGGGCGCAAAGGGCGCCAAGCCCGGACAGGACTTCTTCCCGCTGACCGTCGACTACGTCGAGAAGACCTACGCAGCCGGAAAGATCCCCGGCGGGTTCTTCAAGCGCGAAGGGCGTCCCTCGGAGAAAGAGATCCTGACCTGCCGCCTGATCGACCGCCCGATCCGGCCGCTGTTCCCGGACGGTTTCTACAACGAAGTGCAGGTCGTGGCCACGGTCATGTCGTGCAACCCCGAGGTCGACCCGGATATCGTTTCGATGCTCGCCGTGTCGGCGGCGCTGACGCTTTCGGGCATCCCCTTCAACGGCCCGATCGGCGCCGCGCGCGTCGGGTACATCAACGGGCAGTACGTCCTCAACCCGCAGGCGAGCGCCCTCAAGGATTCGCAGCTCAACCTCGTGGTGGCCGGGACCGAGCAGGGCGTCCTGATGGTCGAGTCCGAGGCGCTGGAACTGCCCGAGGACGTGATGCTGGGCGCCGTGACGTTCGGCCACGAGCAGATGCAGGCCGCGATCCAGGCAATCCATGAGTTGGCCGAAGTCGCCGCCAAGCCGGCGTGGGACTGGCAGGCGCCTGCCAAGGACGAAGCGCTGGTTGCGCGGGTGGCGGAACTCGCCGAGAAGGACCTGCGCGACGCCTTCGCGATCAAGCAGAAGCAGGCGCGTTCCGGGGCGATCGACGCGATCTGGAAGCGCGTGTTCGAGGCGGTGGGCGCGGGCACCGAGCAAGGACCCAGCACGAATACCGTGAAGGATGTCTGTTTCGCGCTCGAGTCCAAGATCGTGCGCAGCCAGATCCTCGACGGCGAGCCGCGCATCGACGGCCGCGACACGCGCACGGTGCGCCCGATCACGATCCGCACCGGCGTACTGCCGCGCACCCACGGCTCGGCGCTGTTCACGCGCGGCGAGACCCAGGCCCTCGTGGTCGCCACCCTCGGCACGGGCCGGGACGAGCAGATCATCGACGCCCTGATGGGCGAGTATCGCGACCGCTTCATGCTCCACTACAACATGCCCCCGTACGCGACCGGCGAGACCGGCCGCATGGGCGCGTCGAAGCGCCGCGAAATCGGGCATGGCCGGCTGGCCAAGCGCGCGCTGCTGGCGACCTTGCCGAGCGCCGAGGAATTCGGTTACTCGATGCGCGTCGTATCGGAGATCACCGAGTCGAACGGCTCGTCCTCGATGGCTTCGGTGTGCGGCGGAAGCCTTGCGCTGATGGATGCGGGCGTACCGATGAAGGCGCATGTGGCCGGGATCGCGATGGGCCTCATCAAGGAAGGCAACCGCTTTGCGGTGCTGACCGACATCCTCGGC
>JAFEDL010000026.1:6348-48543 GCA_018241645.1 Pseudomonadota bacterium | reverse complement strand
ATGGACTTCAAGGTGGCCGGCACAGACAAGGGGATAACCGCCCTGCAGATGGACCTGAAGATCGAGTCGATCACCAAGGAAATCATGCTGGTCGCCCTGAACCAGGCGCGCGAAGGCCGCGTCCACATCCTGGAGCACATGAAACAGGCGATGGGCGGCTCGCGCACCGAGATCTCCACGTTCGCGCCGCGCATCATCAAGCTGAAGATCAACCCCGAGAAGATCCGCGACGTGATCGGCAAGGGCGGCGTGGTGATCCGCGGGCTGCAGGAAGAGACCGGCACCACCATCGAGATCCAGGACGACGGCACGATCTCGATCGCCTCGACCAGCGCGGACGGCGGCGAACTGGCGAAGAAGAAGATCCAGGAACTGACCGCGGACGTCGAGGTCGGCAAGGTGTACGACGGCACGGTCCTGCGTCTGCTGGATTTCGGCGCCATCGTGAGCATCCTTCCGGGTCGCGACGGCCTGCTGCACATCTCGCAGATCAGCAACGAGCGGGTCAACGCGGTGGCCGATCACCTCAAGGAAGGCCAGGCCGTCAAGGTCAAGGTGCTGGAGGCGGACGACAAGGGGCGCCTGCGCCTGTCGATGAAGGCGGTGAATGCCCCTGCGCCGGCGGCCCAGCAAAGCTGAGCGATTGCGTTAAACGAAAAAGGGGCGCCGAGGCGCCCCTTTTTTTTGCCGGTCAGGAAGCTATTTTGCTACCTGCTTCTCCCTCAGTTCGTCGAGGGTCTTGCAGTCGATGCACAGCGTGGCCGTCGGGCGCGCTTCCAGGCGCTTCAGGCCGATCTCGACCCCGCAGCTGTCGCAATACCCGTACTCGTCCGCCTCGATCCGCCCGATGGTTTCGTCGATCTTCTTGATCAGCTTGCGTTCCCGGTCGCGGTTGCGCAGTTCCAGGGCAATGTCGGACTCCTGGCTCGCCCGGTCGTTCGGGTCGGCGAACACTGTGGCCTCGTCCTGCATCGTGTGGACGGTCCGGTCGATCTCTTCGGACAGTTCGGACTTGATCTGCTCGAGGATCTTGCGGAAGTGCTGGCGCTGCTTCGCGCTCATGTACTCCTCCCCCTTCTTGGGGGCGTACGGCGTGAAGCTCTTCCGGGCCAATTCCAGTGCCATTTGAATCCTGTGCGGGAAAAAGGAAAGCGGCTTTGTAGCAGAAAAGCACCCCTCCCGCAAGCAACGCCGGAGGGCTGAATTACGCGTTGCTGCGCCAGTGGGAACGGCGTATTATTCGTGCCCTTTTCGGGGTGTAGCGCAGCCTGGTAGCGCGCCTGGTTTGGGACCAGGATGTCGGAGGTTCAAATCCTCTCACCCCGACCAGAGGTTTGCCCGGCTGCCCGTAGCTCAACTGGATAGAGCACCAGCCTTCTAAGCTGGGGGTTGTGGGTTCGATTCCCGCCGGGCAGGCCAAAGTCTTTTGCGATAATGTCGGAACAGTGGTGGCCGTAGCTCAACGGTAGAGTCCCAGATTGTGATTCTGGTTGTTGTGGGTTCGAATCCCATCGGCCACCCCATCGGCTTCCCCGCGGTTTCAGGCAGGGATCTGCTCCCGCTCCAGCAGGAACACATAGCCGTCCCCTGCGCTGGTATCCAGCCAGGTGAACGGCGCGCGCGGACAGGCGCGTTCCAGCGCCTTCCGGTTGTGGCCGATCTCGCAGACCAGTGCCCCGCGCGGATTGAGGTGCCGCCTGGCGCCTTCGAGGATCCGGTGCACCAGCACCAGGCCATCCGTGCCGCCCGCGAGCGCCACCCGGGGCTCCGACCGGTATTCGTCCGGCAGGCGCCTCATGCTCGCCGCATCGACATACGGCGGGTTGCTGACAATGAGGTCATAGCGGCGCCTGGCCGGGACCGCATCGAACAAGTTCGATTTTGCGAGGCGGATGCGGCTGGCGAGCCGGTAGGCCGCCACGTTGCGCCGGGCTACCGCCAGTGCACCGGCCGACAGGTCTATCCCGTCCACCCTCGCGCCCGGGAAAGCGTGCGCCAGGAGTACCGCGAGGCACCCTGAGCCTGTGCACATGTCGAGGGCTGTGCGCACCGGACGCTGCAGGAAGGGCGCTACGCCGTCCGGGAGGAGTTCGGCGATGAACGAACGCGGCACGATCACGCGCCGGTCCACATAGAAGCGGAAGTCCCCCAGCCAGGCCTCGTGGGTCAGGTACGCGGCGGGAATCCGATCACGAATCCGGCGCCCGGCCAGTTTTTCGATGCGGCGTGTTTCGGCCGCAGACAATTCACGGGCCGCCTGCTGCGCAAATGCGTCGAAAGGAATCCGGCAGGCGTGCAGGACGATCCAGGCGGCCTCCTCGCGCGCGTTGAGCGTCCCGTGGCCGTACGCCAGGCGGGCGGCGCCGAACCGCCTGGCGATGCCCTGGATGGCTGCGGCGACCGTCTGTGGACGGGGACGGGGGGCCAGGAAGTCCTCCTCAGCGCAGCAGCGCGCGCAGGATCTCTAGGTAGATCCGGGGGAGCTGCTCGAGCGCCGGGAGGTCGATGTGCTCGTCCAGCTTGTGGATGCTGGCGTTCACGGGACCGAGTTCGACGATCTGGGGGCAGATATCGGCGATGAACCGCCCGTCGGAGGTCCCGCCCGAGGTGGACAGTTCGGCCTCGACGCCGGCTACGCTGCGGATCGCCGACTGGACCGCGGCCACCAGGGCCCCGCGTTCGGTGAGGAACGGGTTTCCCGAGAGGTTCCATTCGATCGTGTAGTCGAGCCCGTGCCTCTGGAGCGCAGCGTTGGTCCGCTCCTTGAGCGACTCGGCCGTGCTCGCTGTGGAGAAGCGGAAGTTGAAGTCCATTTCGAGCGAACCGGGCACGACGTTATTGGCTCCGGTGCCGGCGTGGATGTTGGATACCTGGAACGAAGTCGGCGGGAAGAATTCGCTCCCCGAATCCCATTGCATTGCACCGAGCTCTGCAAGTGCCGGCGCGAGCATCAGGATCGGGTTCCGGACCAGATGGGGATAGGCAATATGGCCTTGCACGCCCCGCACCGTCAGTTTGCCGGACAGCGACCCGCGGCGGCCGTTCTTGATCATGTCGCCCAACGTGTTCACGGAGGAGGGCTCACCGACTATGCAGAAATCGATGGGTTCGCTTCGCGCCCGCAGGCGTTCGACCACCCGCACGGTGCCGTCAACGGAAGGGCCTTCCTCGTCGGAGGTGATCAGGAAGGCGATCGAACCCGCGTGATTGGGGTTTTCGGCAACGAAGGACTCCACCGCCACGACGAAGGCGGCGATCGAGGATTTCATGTCCGCGGCACCGCGACCGAACAGCCTGCCGTCCTTGATGGTCGGGACGAACGGGTCCGACTTCCACTGCTCGAGGGGTCCCGTGGGCACCACATCGGTATGCCCGGCGAAGCACAGCAGGGGCTTGGCGGAACCGCGGCGCGCCCACAGATTGGTCACGGCGCCGCAATGGATCGATTCGCACCCGAACCCGATCCGTGCCAGGCGTTCGGCGAGCAGCGCCTGGCAGCCGTCGTCCTCCGGGGTGAGGGACCTGCGCCGGATCAGTTCCTGCGTGAGGTCCAGCGCGTTCAGGCTCACCCGTTCGCGTCGATCTTGAAGGAACTGAACGAGGCGTTGCCGGCGCCGGCCGGAGAGAGGATCGACTCCTTCTTTTCCTCCTCCTTGGGCGCCGATGCGGGCGGCGGGGGAGGAGGCGCCTGGCCGGTGATGTCGCCTGCCGTCGCCTGGTTGATCAGCCAGAGCATGTTGGTGGG
This sequence comes from Pseudomonadota bacterium, assembly GCA_018241645.1. Classification (GTDB taxonomy): domain Bacteria; phylum Pseudomonadota; class Gammaproteobacteria; order Burkholderiales; family SG8-39; genus SZAS-79. The sequence goes on along the minus strand of JAFEDL010000026.1, from coordinate 44,798 downwards.
CGAGTCGGCGTTGGCCATTGCTTCCTCCTGCGAGATCTTCCCGTCCATGAACAGCTTGAAGAGCGCCTGCTCGAAGGTCTGCGAGCCCGGGGACATGCTCTTTTCGAGCGCTTCCTTGATTTCGTTGATCTCGCCCTTTTCGATCAGTTCGGCCACGTGGCGGGTGTTCAGCAGCACTTCCACCGCGGCCATGCGGCCGCCGGTCTTGGTCCGGATCAGGCGCTGGGAAATGATCGACTGCAGCGCGGCCGAGAGGTCGAGCAGCAGGCTCGGCCGGTTTTCCAGGGGATAGAAGTTGATGATCCGGTTCATCGCGTGATAGCTGTTGTTCGCGTGCAGCGTCGCCAGCGCGAGGTGGCCGGACTGGGCGTAGGCGAGGGCCATGCCCATGGTCTCCTTGTCGCGGATTTCGCCGATCAGGATGATGTCCGGGGCCTGCCGCAGCGCGTTCTTCAGCGCCACATTGAAGCTCTTCGTGTCCGTGCCCACCTCGCGCTGGTTCACGATCGACTTCTTGTTCTGGAAGATGAATTCGACCGGGTCCTCGAGAGTGAGGATGTGCCCGGCCTTGCGCTCGTTGCGATAGTCGATCATCGCCGACAGCGACGTGGACTTGCCCGAGCCGGTGGCGCCGACCATCAGGACCAGGCCGCGCTTGGCCATGATCACTTCCTTGAGCACCTCGGGTACGCCGAGGCTGTCGATGGAGGGGACGCTGCCGGGAATGAACCGCACGACGACGGCCGGGGAGTTCTTCTGGCGGAACGCGCTGATGCGGAACGCACCGACGCCTTCCAGCGCGAAAGCGGTGTTCAGTTCCAGCTCTTCCTCGTACTCCTTGATCTGCCTTTCGGTCAGGACCTCGTACAGCAGCGTCTTCACGGCGTCGGCCGTCATCACCGTCTGGTTTACGGGGACGGCGTTGCCGTTGATCTTGATGTTGATCGGAGCGCCGACCGACAGGAAGATGTCCGAGGCCTTCTTCTCGGCCATCAGCTGGAACAACCGTTTCATCGCAGACATGCTTGCTCCCCCCGGAACGTCCAGATGCCCACTACTCAGTCGCCGCGCAGCAGCTCGTTCAGGCTCGTCTTGGCGCGCGTCTTGGCGTCCACGCGCTTGACGATCACCGCGCAGTACAGGCCGTACTTGCCGTCCGCCGACGGCAGCGTGCCCGGCACGACCACCGAACCGGCGGGCACGCGGCCATACAGCGTCTCGCCGGTCGTGCGGTCGTAGATGCGCGTGCTCTGCCCGAGGAATACGCCCATCGAGATCACGCTGTTCTCCTCCACGATCACGCCCTCGACCACTTCCGAGCGCGCGCCGACAAAGCAATTGTCCTCGATGATCACCGGGTTCGCCTGGATCGGCTCCAGCACGCCACCGATGCCGACCCCGCCGGAAAGGTGGACGTTCTTGCCGATCTGCGCGCAGGAACCGACCGTGGCCCAGGTGTCGACCATGGTTCCCTCGTCCACGTATGCGCCGATGTTGACGTAGGAGGGCATGAGGACGACGTTCTTCGCCACGAACGCGCCGCGCCGCGCCATCGCCGGCGGGACGACCCTGAAGCCCCCGGCCGCGAACTTGCCTGCGTCGTAGCCGGCAAACTTGCTCGGTACCTTGTCGTAGTACTGGGTCGCGCCGCCGGGCATCACGCTGTTGTCGGCGAGGCGGAAGGAAATCAGCACGGCTTTCTTTATCCATTGGTGCGTGGTCCACGCCCCTGCCACCTTCTCGCATACGCGCAGCGAACCGGAATCCAGGCCGGCGATCACGTGCTCCACTGCTTCGCGCACGGCTGCAGGCGCCGAGGAGGGGTTCAGGCTGGCGCGGTCTTCCCACGCCTGGTCGATGATTTTCTGGACGTCGTGCATGGCCTGTCAGGTTTTGATGAAACTGATGATGCGGCGGATCGCATCGACACATTCCGCCTGAGGCTGGACAAGTGCGATGCGTACGTAATTTCGCCCGGGGTTCACGCCGTTGCAGTCACGCGCAAGGAAGCTGCCCGGAAGCACGAGGACATTATAGTCGCGCAGCAGTTCCCTCGCGAACTCAGCATCGTCCGCCGGCGTTCGCATCCACAGGTAGAACCCCCCGTCGGGCATCCCGGCCTTGAGTGTCCCCTCCAGCAGCGGCATCACCGCCCGGTACTTCTCCGCGTACAGGCGGCGGTTCTCCACCACATGCGCCTCGTCCCGCCAGGCGGCAATCGACGCGCGCTGCACCGTCACGCTCATCGCGCTGCCGTGGTAAGTACGGTAGAGCAGGTAGCTCTTGAGGAGCGCCGCGTCCCCCGCGACGAAACCCGAGCGCATCCCGGGGGCATTCGAGCGTTTGGAAAGGCTGGAGAAGACCACCAGGCGCGGAAACCCCCTTCGGCCGAGCTGTTCGGCCGCCTGCAAGGCGCCCAGCGGGGGGCGCGATTCGTCGTAGTAGAGTTCCGAATAGCATTCGTCGGATGCGATCACGAACCCGTGGCGGTCCGAAAGTTCGAACAGGAGGCGCCAGTCCTCCAGGTTCATGACCGCGCCGCTCGGGTTGGAGGGCGAGCATGCATAGACCAGCTGCACTTTCCGCCAGGCCGAGTCCTCCACGCAGCGGTAATCGACCTTGAATCCCGTCTCGGCGGTAGCGTTCAGGAACACAGGCGTCGCACCGGCCAGCACCGCGGCACCTTCGTAAATCTGGTAGAACGGGTTCGGGCATGCGACCAGGGCGTCGCCGCCGGAGGGGTCGATTACGGTCTGGGCGAACGAGAACAGCGCTTCGCGCGATCCGTTCACCGGGATGACCTGGGTTGCCGGGTCGACCGAGGCCAGCGCGTAGCGGCGCATCAGCCATCCTGCAATCGCCTCCCGCAGTTCGGGCAGTCCCGCGGTCGCCGGATAGGCCGACAGGCCGTCAAGCGCGCCGACCAGCGCGGACTTCACCAGTTCGGGCGTGGCGTGCTTGGGCTCGCCGATGGACAGGTTGATCGGGGCCAGGCCCGGGTTCGGGGTCACCCCGGAGAGCAGGATGCGCAGCTTCTCGAATGGATACGGCTGCAGGTGCGCCAGGCGTGGATTCACGGACGGGCGGCGCCTCAGGCGGCGGCGTGGGGGTCGGCGGGCGGAAACGAATCGAGCGGCACGAACGGGGCGGGGCGCCAGCCGCGCTTGCGGTGGTCAACCACGATCGTGGTGAAGATTCCGCCGCGCACGTTGAAGCGTGCCGCAAGCCTCAGGTATCGCGGCCGGGTTGCGGCGACCAGGTCGCCCAGGATCCTGTTGGTCACGGCCTCGTGGTACGCGCCCATGTCGCGATACGACCATACGTAGAGTTTCAGCGACTTCAGTTCGACGCAAGTCTTGTCCGGGACGTAATCGAGCAGGAGCGTGGCGAAATCCGGCTGGCCGGTCATCGGGCACAGGCAGCTGAACTCCGGGATCTCCATATGAATGCGATAGTCCCGCTCCGGGTTCGGATTCGGAAAAGTCTGCAGCCGGGTGCTGGGTCTGGAAGGCATCAACGGAGGGCGGAGGTTGCGGAGGTGCGAGCGCGAAAATGGTATCATAGCCCGCTGAATTTCCGTGGCAGATTCGGGCCAGTTTCGAGCTGCATTCGCTCCTGCCGCGGCCGTCAACCCTCCAGAACAAAACAAGCCTACGTGCGCCTCACCCAGCTCAAACTCTCCGGCTTCAAATCGTTCGTCGACCCAACCTCGATACACGTCCCCGGCCAGCTCGTAGGGATCGTCGGCCCGAACGGGTGCGGAAAGTCCAACGTGATCGATGCGGTCCGCTGGGTGCTCGGAGAAACCCGCGCTTCCGCGCTGCGCGGCGACTCGATGATGGACGTCATCTTCAACGGCTCGGTGAATCGCAAGCCCCTGGCGCGCGCCAGCGTCGAGCTGATTTTCGACAACACGCTGGGCCGCGCCACCGGGCAATGGTCGCAGTACGCCGAGATTTCGGTGAAGCGGGTCCTCCAGCGGGACGGTGAATCCGCCTACTACATCAACAACACGCACGTGCGCAGGCGCGACATCACCGACATATTCCTCGGCACGGGCCTGGGGCCGCGCGCCTATGCGATCGTCGAACAGGGGATGATTTCCCGGGTCATCGAGGCCAAGCCGGAAGAGCTGCGCGTGTTCCTCGAAGAGGCCGCCGGCATCTCGAAATACAAGGAGCGGCGCCGCGAAACGGAGAACCGCCTCTCGGACACGCGCGACAACCTGTCGCGGGTCACCGACATCCGCACCGAGCTCGGCACGCAGATCGAGAAGCTCGAAAAACAGGCCGAGGTGGCGAGCCGCTACCAGGAGTTCCAGTCTGACCTGCAGCTCAAACAGCAGCTGCTCTGGTACCTGCGCAGGCGCGACGCTGCGGCAGAACGCGAGAGGCACGCGCAGGAAATCGTCCGGACGACGAACGAGCTGGAAGGCGAGACGGCACGGCTGCGCGAAACCGAGAGCCACATCGAGTCGGCGCGCAGCGCGCACTACACGGCGGGCGACGGCCTGAACGCCGCGCAGGCGGCGCTCTATGGGGCGAACACGGAAGTTGCCCGGCATGAGTCGGAGCTGCGCCACGTCGAGGAAACCCGCCAGCGGCTGGAGAACCGGCACATCGAACTGCGCGCGCAGCTGGGTTCCTGGCGCGAGCAGCGCTCGCAGCTCACCCAGGCCCTGCACATGTGGGCGAACCGGCAGGGGGGCGCGAAGCAGAAGGTCGAAGACACGCAGCGTGCCTTGGCGGCCGAGGCCGAAAAGCTCCCGCACGCGGAGCAGGCATTCCGCGTTGCGCAGGACAGGCTCAACGAGGTGCGCAGCCAGTCCATGCAGGCCGAGAGCCGTTTCCAGCTCGAGCAGACCAACCTGAGCCATTCGGAGCGGTCTGTCCTCTCCCTGGAGCAGCGGGACGAACGGCTCAAGGCTGAGATGGAAACCCTGGACCAGCCCGATACCCAGGCCCTGCATGATCACGAGACCAGGGTAGCGGAGCTCGAACGCGGCATCGAGGAGGCGCAGGCCGAGACGGCCGCGCTGCAGGAATCCTGCAGCGCGCTTGAGCGCGAGCGCCAGGCCGCCGTCGGCCGGTTGAACGAGGCGCTTCGCGAGCACAGCGCGGCGGAAGCGCAATTGGCCACCCTGCGGCAGATCCAGGAGTCCGTGGCCGAAGACGGCAAGCTGGTCGAGTGGCTGGAACGTCACGGCCTGTCCGGTTTGCCCAGGTTCTGGGAGAAGCTCCGGATCGAACCCGGTTGGGAGACCGCGGTCGAGGCCGTCCTCAGGGAGCGGCTGCATGCGCACCAGATGGACTCTGGCGAAATGCTGTCGGCTTTTGCGACTGACAAGCCGCCTGCAAAGGCGAGTTTCTACGCCGCTGCGCTGGGAGCGGAGCGGGGTCCGCAGGGCGGGCACGCGCCGCTGTCGGCGAAGATAACCGCGACCGATCAGGCTCTGGCTGGCGCCATCGAGGACTGGTTGTCGGGAATGTATGCCTTCGACGGAACGCCGACCGGGGAAGTATGCGCGGCCCTGCCTGCAGGCGCGTCGCTCGTCAACCGGGAAGGCCATCGCTATTCCCGGCATACGGTCAGTTATCACGCGCCCGACGCGACCGACTCCGGGCTCCTGGTCCGGCAGGCGGAAATCGAGGCCTTGACGGTTCGATGCGGCACCCTGGGAACCGCGCTCGAGGCGGCTCGCAAGGAGGTGGCCGAGCGCGAGCAGGACCTGGCCGCGAAGCAGGGCGCGCTTGCGGCCGCACGCGATGCGGCAGCCGAACTGCAGGGCAGCATCCACGAGGCGCGGATCGAATTGCTCAAACTCACGCAGGCTGCCGAACGTTACCGTGAGCGCAGCAGCCAGATCCAGGCCGAGCTTGAAGGCATCGCGCTCGAACTCCAGAAAGCGCGGGCGCGGAAAGCCGAACTGCTCCAAGCGCTGCAGGGCATCCAGGCCGAAATCGAATCCTTGCGGACCGGATTGTCCGAAGTCAGGGAGGCCGACACCGCCGCGGAAGTCGCGCTTTCCGAGCAGCGCCGCGCACTCCAGCAGGCGGAGCGCAATGCCCAGGAGGCGATCTATGCCGAGCGGGAATGCGTGTCCAAGATCACCGAGATCGACAACTCGGTCAACATCGTCGACCAGCAGATCGAGCGTGCGGACCTGGATGTGGTCAAGCTCACCGAGGAACTCGCGATCGACCCGATTCCGTCCGTGCGCGAGGCGCTCGATGCGGCGATCGAGTCGCGCATCGGGTGTGAGAAGACCCTGGCCGAAGCCCGCAACACGGTCGAAGCGGCCTCATCCGCGTTGCGCGCGCTGGAGGAAGAGCGGCTGCAGATCGAGGCCCGGATGAACCCCCTGCGCGAGCGCGTCGGGGAACTGCGGCTAAAGGAGCAGGCGGCCAGCATCAACCACGACCAGTTCGCGGCGCAATTGGCGGAAGCTGCGGCCGACGAGGCGGTCCTCGCTGCCGGGGCCGAAACCGCGCCCCGTCCGTCGGCGCTGCAGGCGGAAATCACGCGGCTCAACCAGTCCATAGCGGAACTCGGCGCCGTCAACCTGGCCGCCCTCGAGGAACTGAAGACCAGCAGTGAGCGGAAGGGATTCCTGGACTCGCAGTCCGCCGACCTTGAAGAGGCGGTCAAGACGCTGGAGGACGCGATCCACCGGATCGACCGGGAGACCCGCGAGCTGCTGCGCGAAACTTTCGACAGCGTGAACCGGCATTTCGGCTCGCTGTTCCCGCTGCTGTTCGGCGGAGGCGAGGCAAAGCTGATCATGACCGGCGAGGAGATCCTCGATGCGGGAGTGCAGGTCATGGCGCATCCCCCGGGCAAGCGCAACAGCAGCATCCACCTGCTTTCCGGCGGTGAAAAGGCGTTGACCGCAATCTCTCTCGTGTTCTCGCTGTTCCAGCTCAATCCGGCCCCGTTCTGCCTGCTGGACGAGGTCGATGCGCCGCTGGACGACTCGAATACCCAGCGATTCTGCGACCTGGTGAAGAAAATGTCCTCCCAGACCCAGTTCCTGTACATCAGCCACAACAAGATCACCATGGAAATGGCGAGCCAGCTGGTCGGCGTGACGATGCAGGAATCGGGCGTCTCGCGGGTCGTTGCGGTGGACATCGACGAGGCATTGCGCATGCGCGAGGAACTCGCGGCCTGACCCATGAGTGAATTCCAGACCAGCCTGCTGGCAATCGGCGCACTGGTGGTGGTCGGGGTGCTCGCGTACAACAAGTGGCAGGAGCATCGCGCCAGGAAGTCGGCCGACGAGCTGTTCCGCTCGGATCATCCCGACGTGCTGATCGGCGGGGACAACGAAGCGATGCCCCCCGCTGCAGCAGCCGAGGAAGTGCGCACCGAACCGGCGCTCATCCAGCCGCCGGCGCAGCACCATTCGCGGCCCGCGGCCGGGTCCCGGGCCGCGCTGCCGCCGGATCCGGGCATCGACTACCTTGTGGAGCTGGGCGGAACGGAGCCGATCCCGGTCGCCGCCTTGCATGAGCTTTGGGGCGGCATCGAGCATCGTTTCGGGCGACGGGCTTCGGTCTTCGCCTGGATGGACGGCCAATGGGAAGCACTGCCCCAAAGCGGCGCATGCGAGCAGGCGCGGGCGGCGCTTCAGCTTGTCAGCCGCAGGGGAGTGGTGAGCGAGGCTGAGCTGATCGAGTTCAGGTCGGAAACCGAGACCCTCGCCGCGAAGCTGGGCGTGACCGCGTCCTCGCCCGGGATGAAGGAGGCGCTCGACGGCGCAAGGCGCCTCGACCAGGTGTGCGCGGATGCCGACATCCAGATCGCATTCCACGTCGTCTCGCCTCCCGGCGTGCCGTTTTCCGGCACCAAGCTGCGTGCAGCTGCGGAGGCGGCGGGATTCGCGCTTGACTCCGACGGACGGTTCGCCCTGATGGATGACCGGGGCCGCGAGCTCTATATCCTCGCCGACCGGGGCGGGCTGAAATTTTCCCCGGCCGGGATGAAGGATGCGGCGCCCCAGGCGCTCACGCTTTCCATGGACGTGCCGAGGGTACCCGACACCCGCCGGACCTTCGATGCAATGGTACGTTTTGCCCGGAACCTCGCCGGCCTGCTCGGCGGAGCGCTGGTGGACGACAACAACCAGCCGCTCGACGAGCGCGCCGTGGCCGCCATCGACGCCCAGCTTGCGGTCGTCTGCGCGAGCCTCGAAGCGCAGGGCGTGCTGCCGGGAAGCGCTCTCGCGCTGCGCCTGTTTTCCTGAGTTTCGCGCGTGGGAACCTCCAGCGCGGTGCGAAAGGAGGCGGAGGCCCTGCGCCGGGAGATCGAGGAACATAACCGGCGCTACTACGTGCTGGACGACCCGTCCATCCCGGACGCCGAATACGACCGCCTGTTCCGCCGGCTCCAGGAAATCGAGGCGCTCCACCCGGAACTAATGTCGGAGGATTCGCCGACGCACAGGGTGGGCGGCAATCCGGTTTCCGAGTTTTCCGAAGTCAGGCACCGGACGCCGATGCTGTCGCTCAGCAACGCGTTTTCGCCGGAAGAAATCGAGGCGTTCGACGAGCGCATACGCAAGGCACTGGACGTGGATCGCGTCGCGTATTCCGTCGAGCCGAAATTCGACGGCCTCGCGGTCAGCCTGACTTACCGGGACGGCGTTTTCATCCAGGGCGCGACGCGCGGCGATGGCGCCACCGGGGAGGACGTTTCCGCAAACCTGCGCACAGTGCGCTCCATCCCGCTGCGCCTGCCCCGCGATGCCGGCTCGGGGGACCTCGAGGTTCGGGGCGAGGTGCTCATGTTTCTTGCGGACTTCGAGAAGCTGAACCACAGGCAGCGCGCAGCCGGCGCCAAGGAATTCGTGAATCCGCGCAACGCGGCTGCCGGCAGCCTGCGGCAGCTCGACTCGCGCATCACCGCGCAGCGGCCGCTCAGGTTCTTTGCGTACGGGGTCGGCACCCCGGATCCCGCCTGGCGCACGCATTCGGAAGTGCTGGATCGGCTGTCTGGATTCGGATTCCCTGTCGCCGGCGAACGCGAAAGCGCGTCTGGCGCGAGCGGACTGATGGCCTACTTCAACAAGGTCGGCGCGCTGAGGGACCGGCTGCCCTACGCGATCGATGGTGTCGTGTACAAGGTGGACCGGCTGGACTGGCAGCAGGCGCTCGGGTTCATTTCGCGGGCGCCGCGATTCGCAATCGCGCACAAGTTCCCGGCGCAGGAGGAGTTGACGGAGGTGGTCGGGATCGACGTCCAGGTCGGCCGCACGGGCGCGCTCACGCCGGTGGCCAGGCTGAAGCCGGTGTTTGTCGGGGGTGTCACGGTCACGAACGCCACGCTGCACAATGAAGACGAGTTGAGGCGTAAGGATGTCCGCGTGGGCGACACGGTGGTGGTGCGCCGGGCCGGAGACGTGATCCCGGAAGTGGTTTCCGTACTGCACGACAGGCGCCCAGGCGGCACGACACCGTTTTCGATGCCGGTGGCCTGCCCGGCCTGCGGTTCCGCAGTGACGAAATCCCCCGACGAGGCCGTTGCTCGATGCTCTGGGGGGCTGTTCTGCCCCGCGCAGCGCAAGCAGGCGCTGCTGCATTTCGCGAGCCGCCGGGCCATGGACATTGAAGGCCTGGGCGAGAAGCTGGTCGACCAGCTGGTCGATGCGGGTGTGGTCGACACTCCGGCGGATCTCTACGGCCTGGATATCGCGACCCTGTCCAGGCTCGACCGCATGGCGGAGAAGTCGGCATCGAACCTGCTCGCCGCCCTGGAGAAATCGCGCCATGCAACGTTGCAGCGCTTCGTCTACGCGCTTGGCATCCGGAATGTCGGGGAGAGCACCGCACGCGACCTGGCGATGCATTTCGGCAGCCTTGGCAGGATGATGGCGGCGAGCACGGAGGAGCTGGAGTCCGTGCCCGACGTGGGTCCGATCGTGGCAAAGTCCATTCGCCAGTTTTTTGACGAGCCCCACAACCTGCAGGTGATAGACGAGCTGCGCCGGGCGGGCGTCGCGTGGGTGGAGGGCGGAGGCAGGCCCGCTCGTGAGCCAGGCAAGTCGAAGACATTCGTGCTGACCGGAACCCTGCCCACGATGACGAGGGACGAGGCGCGTGCCATGATTGAGGCCAAGGGCCACAAGGTTGCCGGTTCGGTATCGAAAAAGACCGACTTCCTCGTTGCAGGGGAGGATTCCGGCAGCAAGCTGTCCAAGGCGCGCGAGCTTGGCGTCACGGTCCTCGACGAAGGCGAATTCCTGAAAATCATCAAGGCACTTGAATGACATCCACGCGTATTCTGCGCAAGGCCGTGTTTCCCGTTGCCGGACTCGGCAGCCGTTTCCTGCCCGCCACCAAGGCGAGCCCGAAGGAAATGATGCCCATCGTGGACAAGCCGCTGATCCAATATGCCGTGGAGGAGGCGGCGGCGGCCGGCATCACCGACATGGTGTTCGTCACGGGCCGGAACAAGCGGGCGATCGAGGACCATTTCGACAAGGCCTACGAAATCGAAAACGAACTGGCCGCAAAGGGCAAGCAGGAACTGCTCGACCTGGTCCAGGGCGTGCTGCCCCGTGGTTGCCGCTGCATCTACATCCGCCAAGCGGAGCCGCTCGGGCTCGGTCATGCGGTCCTCTGCGCGAGGCCGGTGGTCGGGGACGAGCCGTTCGCGGTGATCCTCGCCGACGACCTGGTCGATGCCGAGCAGCCCGTCATGGCGCAGATGGCGGGCCTGTTCCGCGAGGCGCAGTGCTCGATACTGGGGGTGGAGGACGTGCCGCGGAGCCAGACCGCGAGCTACGGGATCGTCAGCCCGGAAGTGGCAGGGACAGGATTCACGCCGATCCGCGCCATTGTGGAAAAGCCGGACCCGGCGGAGGCGCCTTCGACGCTGGCCGTGGTGGGGCGCTACGTCCTGACGCCGCGCATTTTCGAGCATCTGGCCGCCGGCAAGCCCGGGCGCGGGGGGGAGATCCAGCTTACCGATGCGATATCCGCGTTGCTCGCAGAGGAGCGGGTGATGGCCTATCGGTTCTCGGGCCGGCGATACGACTGCGGCTCCAAAATCGGATATCTAAAGGCCACCGTGGAGCTTGCGCTGGGGCATCCCGAAGTGAGGGACGAATTTTCGCGCTATCTGGCAGGCCGGAAAGACCATGCCTGATCCGGCGCTTGCCCGGAAGATCCTGCGCGACGCGGAGTTGATCTGCACTGCGGACGAGGTTCAGGCGGCCATCCGGAGGGTCGCGGCCGAAATCACTTCCAGGCTGGCAGACGCCTATCCGCTTGTGCTTACCGCCATGGGCGGCGGGGTGTTCTTTGCGGGCCAGATCCTTCCGCTGCTGCGCTTCCCGCTCGACCTGGACTATATTCATGCGACGCGTTACGGTGCGCAAACGGTGGGCGCCTCCATCGAATGGCGGGTCCCCCCGCCGCCCGGCGTGCGGGGGCGGACGGTACTGGTGCTCGACGACATCCTGGATGGCGGCAATACCATGGCGGCGGTGCGCGATCGCGTGCTTGGCCAGGGGGCCGGATCCTTTCTGTGCGCGGTGCTCACCGAAAAAGTGCTTCCGGTACCCAAGCCGATCGCGCCGGACTTCGCCGGACTGCGCCTGCCGGACAAGTTCGTGTTCGGCTGCGGGATGGACGCGCGCGGCTACTGGCGCAACCTGCCCGAAATCTACGCGTTGAAGGAGGATTGATCTTGCTGGCAATCATAGGCGGGAGCGGCTTGTCCGGCCTGGCGAACCTCGAGGTCACGCACCGCCAGGTGGTGCGCACCCCATACGGCGAGCCGTCCGGTCCCCTCACGTTCGGACGAATCGGAGGAAAGCCGATCGCCTTTCTCGCGCGCCACGGATACGGGCATACCATTCCACCCCACGAGGTGAATTACTGCGCGAACCTGTGGGCGCTGAAGGAGCAGAAGGTGTCAGGCGTCGTCTCCATTGCCTCGGTGGGCGCAATCCGGAGGGAATTCGGGCCCGGCAGCCTGGTGCTTCCGGACCAGATCATCGACTACACCTGGGGCAGGCGTTCGACTTTCTTCGAGGGGCCGGGGGCCAAGGTCACGCACATCGATTTCACCGAGCCGTTTTCTGCATCGCTGCGTGCGCGGATCCTGGCGGCGGCCCGGACCGGCGGGGAGGCGGTCGCCGACGGCGGCGTGTACGCGGCGACCCAGGGGCCGCGGCTCGAGACCGCCGCTGAAATCAACCGGCTTGAAAGGGACGGCGCGTGCCTGGTCGGGATGACCGCGATGCCGGAAGCGGCGCTCGCGCGGGAACTGGGGCTGGAGTACGCGACCCTCGCCGTCGTCGCCAACCACGCCGCGGGCCGCGGGGACAGCGCGCATTCCATATCGCTGGACAAGATCGAGGTCGTTCTGGAGAACGCAATGCGCAAAGTGCGCAGGATCATCGAAAACCTGGTGGCCCAATGATCCGCGAAGTGCTGAAGATGGGCGACGAGCGCCTGCTCGCCAAGGCGAAGCCCGTCGAGAAATTCGACACCGAGGAGATGCGCAGCCTCTTGGCCGACATGCACGACACGATGGAGCATCTCAACGGTGCCGGGCTCGCCGCCCCGCAGATCGGGGTGGGCCTGCGGGTCGTGGTGTTCGGCGTCAAGGGCAATCCGCGCTACCCCGATGCGGAGGACGTGCCGTACACCGTGCTCATCAATCCGCTGGTCGAACCCCTCTCAGATGAGATGGAGGAGGGGTGGGAGGGGTGCCTCTCGGTGCCCGGCCTGCGGGGGATCGTGCCGCGCTATTCCAGGCTGCGGTATCGGGGCTTCGATGCCGCCGGCAATCCGATCGACCGGATTGCCGAGGGATTCCATGCGCGCGTCGTGCAGCACGAATGCGATCACCTCGACGGCATCCTTTACCCGATGCGGGTGCGCGACTTCACGCGCTTCGGATTCATAGAAGCCCTGTTCCCCAACCAGGAAATCCACGACGACTAGGCGCGCGCCGCGCCTTCAGACGTGCATTTCCTCCAGGAGGTCCTGCTCGAGCATCAGCACCACGCGCTGGTTGGACAGGGACTCGCCGGTCACCAGGAACACGTCTTCCGCCCGGTCGCCCAGGGTGTTGATCTTGGCGGTAAGGAGGTTGACGTTGTAGCGGGCGAGCACCCGCGCAATGCCGTAGAGTAGCCCGGGGCGGTCGCTTGCGACCACCGAGAGGACGTACAGGGTGCCCCGTTCGTCCGGCCGGAAATCCACGGCGGGCGTCACCGGGAAGTGCCGCACACGGCGGGAAATCCGTCCCCGGGCCGGCGGCGCCAGCGGGGCGTCGGACTCGAGTTCCAGGGCAAGCTCCGTCTCGATCAGGCTGATCATGTCACGGTAATGGGCGGCTTTCCCGCGCCCCATGATCAGGAAGGTGTCGAGCGCATAGCCGTGGCGCGTGGTGTGGATCTTCGCTTCCACGATGTTGAAATTGGCGCGTTCGAAGTAGCCGCAGATGCGGGCGAACAATTCCTTCCTGTCGGGGCAATAGATCATCACCTGCAGCCCTTCGCCGAAATTGGACAGGCGCGCGCGCACCACCGCCTTTGGGGAATCCACGCGGTAGTGGAGGTTGCGGGTCTGCCAGGCGACTTCCTGGGCGTCATGGCGCAGGAAGTACGCCGTGTCGAGCTGCGACCAGAACTTGTCCTTGACCGAGTCCGACAGCGCATAGAGGCGCAGCAGTCGCAGGGCCTCGGCCTGCGTGTCGGCCACGGCAGAGTCGAGTTCCAGCACGCCCCCGGTCAGCAGCCGCCTTGCCGAACGGAACAGGTCCTCGAGGAGTTTCGCCTTCCACGCGTTCCAGACTTTCGGACTGGTGCCGCGCACGTCCGCGACCGTAAAGAGGTACAGGGCCACCAGGCGCCGTTCGCTGCCTACGGTCGCCGCAAACGACTTCACGACGTCCGGGTCGGAGATATCCTGCTTCTGGGCCACGGCCGACATCGTCAGGTGGTGCTCGACGAGGAAAGTCACCAGGTCGATGTCCTCTGCCGCCAGCCCGTGGCTGCGGCCGAAGCGGCGCACGTCGGTCGCGCCGAGCACCGAGTGGTCGCCGCCGCGGCCCTTGGCGATGTCGTGGTAGAGCGCGGCCACGTAGAGCAGCCACCGGTGCTCGAACCCGCTCATCAGCTGGCTGGCGAGCGGGAACTCGTGGGCAAGCTCGGGCATCGTGAAGCGCCTGAGATTGCGCAGCACCATCAGAATGTGCTGGTCTACGGTGTAGACGTGGAACAGGTCATGCTGCATCTGCCCCACGATTCGCCCGAATTCCGGCAGGTAGCGCCCGAGTATCCCGTACTGGTTCATGCGCCGGAATTCGTGCACGATGCCGCGCGGCTGCTGGAGGATCTCCAGGAACAGCAGCCGGTTCACCGGGTCGCGCCGGAACCCGGCGTCGATGCGGCCTCGCGCGCGCCACAGCGCGCGCAGCGTCGGCGCCGTCATCCCGCGCAGATCGTGGTGCTGCTGCATCAGGAGGAAGCTTTCGAGGATGGCGGACGGCTCGGTCTCGAAGACTCTTTCGTCGCGGGCGTCGAGCAGTTCGCCATGCGCCTGGAAACGCTCGTTGAGCTCGCGTGGCTGGAGCGTGGGGCGCGGCGACAGGCGCGCGCCCAGGTTCTGCAGCAGGATCGTGTTGAGCTGGGTGATCGCCTTGGCCGCGCGGAAGTATCTCTGCATCAGCGCTTCGCTCGCGCGCCGGGTTCCGGTCGCCGTGCAGTTCATCTGCCCGGCCAGGGCGGTCTGGTAATCGAACACGATGCGGTCTTCGCGCCGGCCGGCCAGGTAGTGCAGGCGGATGCGCAGTGTCTTCAGCAGGGCCTCGTTCCGCGCAAGCTCCATCGCCTCGGCGCGGGTGATCAGCGCATGCGACTCGAGGTCGCGCCAGCGCTTCCCGATCCCGCTCGCCCCCGCGATCCACTGGATGGTCTGGAGGTCGCGCAGGCCGCCGGGCGCCTCCTTGAGGTTGGGTTCGAGCGCATAGGGCGTGTCCTGGTGCTTCGCGTGGCGGTGCTCCTGCTCGAGGCGCTTTGCCTCGTAGAAGGCGGGCGTGTCGAGCTCGGCCTGCATGGTGAACACCAGCCGGTCGAACAGGGGGCGGCTCCCGCAGATCAGGCGGGCCTCAAGGAGGGTGGTCTGCACGGTGATGTCGCCGAGCGCAGCCTCCACGCAGGCGTCGATCGTGCGCACGCTGTGCCCGACCTCGAGGCCGACGTCCCAGAAGAGCCCGATGAGGGTCTCGAGCCTGTCCTTCTCGCGGGCGTCCGGCTCGCGTTCGAGGAGCAGCAGGATATCGATGTCCGAGAAGGGGAAGAGTTCGCCGCGTCCGTATCCGCCGACGGCGACCAGGGCGGCCCCCGGAGGCATGCCGGCGCCAGCCCAGAGGGCGACCAGCGTCCGGTCAATCAGCCGGGCGTGGCCGTGCAGGAGTTTGTACGGCCGCGGAGACGCGAAGAATTCCGCCCGCAGCGCCTTGCGCCCGGCCTGTAGGGCAGCGCGTACCTTGTCGACCGCAACCGTGGCCGGCTGGAGCGCTGAGGCCACGGCCTAGGCGATGGCCGCCGGCGGAGGGGGGGTGCCGGCAGAGACGGTCAGCACGTCGTAGCCGGTATCCGTGACCAGGACAGTGTGCTCCCACTGGGCGGAGAGGCTGTGGTCCTTGGTGACGATCGTCCAGCCGTCGGCCAGTTCCCGGATCGCCGGCTTGCCGGCGTTGATCATCGGTTCGACGGTGAATGTCATTCCCGGCTCGAGCTGCAGGCCGGTGCCGGCCTTGCCGTAATGCAGGATCTGCGGGTCCTCATGGAATTTCCTGCCAATTCCGTGGCCGCAGAACTCGCGGACGACGGAATAGCCGTGCTTTTCGGCATGCGCCTGGATTGCGGCCCCGACGTCGCCGAGCCTGGCGCCCGGGCGGACATTGGCGATGCCGATCCACATGCATTCGTAGGTGACGTCGCACAGGCGCTTCGCCTGGATGCTGGGCTCCCCGACGTAGTACATCCGGCTCGAGTCGCCGTGGAAGCCTTCCTTGATGACGGTCACGTCGATGTTCAGCACGTCCGCCGGCCTGAGCACCCTGTCGCCCGGTATCCCGTGGCACACCTGGTGGTTGACGGAGGTGCAGATCGACTTCGGGAACGGCTTGTAGCCCGGCGGGGCGTAGTTGAGAGGCGCCGGGATCGTACCCTGCTCGTTCACCATGAACGCATGGCACAGGTCGTTGAGTCGCCCGGTGGTGACGCCCGGCTTGACGAAGGGCGTAATGTAATCAAGCACTTCGGAGGCCAGGCGGCCGGCGACCCGCATTTTTTCTATTTCTTCCGGAGACTTGAAGGTTACGGCCATGGGTTTGGGCTTGGCTGCGGTGCGGCAGGAAGGGCGCGAGGATACGGGAATCAGGCGCCGGAGGCAATGCACGTTGAGTCTTGAGCCCTGATTATGCTAGAATTTTGGGCTGGCTAGTGGTGAAGCCGATTCGCGGGGCGGGAGTGCATGGCTTTGGGTCCGTCCCCCGAACAGGTTTTGCCGCGCCAAATTTCCCGCCTGTCGTTTTAGGGTGCCCCGAGGCAGCAGATTTGCGCACGGGGTTTCGCGACGCACGGGCGGCAGTGATCAACCCTAAACTAGGAAGTATCCATGTCTGTGACCATGCGTGAAATGCTCGAGGCGGGCGTCCATTTCGGACACCAGACCCGCTACTGGAACCCGAAAATGGAGCAGTACATTTTCGGCCATCGCAACAAGATCCACATCATCAACCTCGAGAAGACCCTGGTCATGTACCAGGGCGCGCTCAAGTTCATCCGGCAGCTTGCCGCGAACAAGGGCAACCTGATGTTCGTCGGCACCAAGCGCCAGGCGCGCGAGATCGTGCACGAGGAGGCGCTGCGTTGCGGTTCGCCCTTCGTAGATCACCGCTGGCTGGGCGGGATGCTCACCAATTTCAAGACCGTCAAGCAGTCGATCAAGCGGCTCAAGGAAATGGAGCAGATGGCCCAGGACGGTTCGTTCGAGCGGATCGCCAAGAAGGAGGCCCTCGGCCTGCAACGCGAGATGGACAAGCTCCAGCGCAGCCTGGGCGGGATCAAGGACCTCGCCAGCCTGCCGGACGCCCTGTTCGTCATCGACGTCGGTTACCACAAGGGCGCCATCACCGAGGCGAACAAGCTCGGAATCCCGGTCGTTGCGGTGGTCGACACCAACCACTCCCCCGAGGGCATCGACTATGTCATTCCCGGCAACGACGACTCCAGCCGCGCGATCCGCTTGTATGCGCGGGGCGTCGCCGACGCGATCCTCGAAGGGCGCACCCAGTCGATCGAGCGGGTGATCGCCGAGTCGCGCGACGAGTTTGTCGAAGTGAACGACGAAGCCGGGGCCTGAGGCTGCGGGCTGCCCGAAAGTACAAAAGGGGCCACCGGCCCCTTTTTTGAATCTGAGACGCATATTGATAGGAGCAAGGTAATGGCAGAAGTTACTGCGGCTTTGGTCAAGGAACTGCGCGAAATGACCGGGCTTGGAATGATGGAGTGCAAGAAGGCGCTGCAGGAATCGAACGGCGACATAGGCAAGGCCGAGGAGTTCCTGCGCATCCGCAGCGGGGCCAAGGCGAGCAAGGCGGCCAGCCGCGTCGCCGCGGAAGGCGTGGTCGGCGTCTTCATCTCGGCCGACGGGAAACTCGGATCCCTCGTGGAAGTGAACTGCGAGACGGATTTCGTGGCGAAGAACGACGATTTCCTGGCTTTTGCCAACGCCCTGGCCGGGCTGGTGGCAACCGCCAATCCGGCCGACGCCGCCGCGCTCGCGGAACTGTCGATCGACGGGACCAAGGTCGAGGCCCGGCGCCAGGCCCTCGTGCAGAAGATCGGCGAGAACATTTCGATCCGGAGGTTCCAGCGCATGGAGGCCGCCGGCAAACTGACCCAGTACCTGCATGGCGCGAAGATCGGCGTGCTGGTGGATTTCGAGGGCCCGGAGGATGCCGGCAAGGATGTCGCCATGCATATCGCCTTCTCCAAGCCGCGCTACCTGAAGAAGGACGACGTCCCGGCGGAGGCAACCGCGAAAGAGCGCGAGATCCTGCAGGCACGTGCCAACGAGTCCGGCAAGCCCGCGGAGATCGTCGCCAAGATGGTCGAAGGCGGGATCAACAAGTACCTCGCGGAGATCTCCCTGCTCGGCCAGCCTTTCGTGAAGGACGACAAGCAGACCGTCGAGAAGATGCTCGCGGCCAGGAAGGCGAAGCTTCACCGCTACGCGTTCTTCGTCGTCGGGGAGGGCATCGAGAAGAAAACCACCGACTTCGCGGCCGAAGTGGCCGGAATGGCGCGCTGAACGATGCGGTCCTCCGCCGTGACGCCGAAGTACAAGCGCATCCTGCTCAAGCTCTCGGGCGAAGCCCTGATGGGGGATGACGCGTACGGCATCAACCGGCAGACCATCGAGGACATCGTCGCGGAGATTGCGACGGTGGTCCGCATGGGCGTCGAGATCGGCGCGGTCATCGGCGGGGGCAACATCTTTCGTGGCGTCGCGCCCGGCGCCGCCGGCATGGACCGCGCCACAGCGGACTACATGGGGATGCTCGCAACGGTGATGAACGCCCTTGCGCTGCAGGACGCGATGCGCCACGCGGGCATCGCGAGCCGTGTGCAGTCGGCGCTCAACATCGAGCAGGTGGTCGAGCCCTATATCCGCGGCAAGGCGATCCGGTATCTCGAGGAAGGCAAGATCGTGATCTTTGCGGCGGGCACGGGCAACCCGTTCTTCACCACGGACACCGCTGCGGCGCTGCGCGGGAGCGAGATGGGTGCGGAAATCGTCCTGAAGGCGACCAAGGTGGACGGCGTCTATACGGCCGACCCGCGCAAGGACCCGTCGGCGAAGCGCTACAGCCGGATCAGTTTCGACGAGGCGATCCACCAGAACCTGAAGGTGATGGACGCGACCGCCCTCACGCTCTGCCGGGACCAGAAGCTGCCGATCAACGTGTTCAGCATCTTCAAGCGCGGGGCGCTGCAGCGCGTGGTGGCCGGCGAGGACGAAGGCACGCTGGTGCACATCTGAGAACGTTGCGACAAAGGGGATTGCATGATCGCTGAGCTCAAAAAGAACACCGAGACGAAGATGAAGAAGTCTCTCGAGGCGCTCAAGAACGACCTGAGCAAGGTCCGCACCGGGCGCGCGCACACCGGGATCCTCGATCACGTCATGGTCGATTACTACGGCACGCAGACGCCGCTGACCGGGGTCGCCAACGTCACGCTGCTCGACGCCCGCACGATCGGCATCACCCCGTGGGAAAAGAAGATGGTTGCCGCCATCGAAAAAGCGATCCGGGAATCGGATCTCGGGCTGAATCCGGCCGCCATGGGCGACACCATCCGCGTGCCCATGCCTGCGCTTACCGAGGAGCGGCGCAAGGAACTGGTCAAGGTCGTCCGCGGCGAGGCCGAAAATGCGCGGGTCGCCGTCCGCAACCTTCGCCGCGACGCCAACCACGGCCTGAAGGAAGCGCTGAAGAAGAAGGAGGTCTCCGAGGACGACGAGCGCCGCGCCCAGGAGGATATCCAGAAGCTCACGGACCGGCACGTCGCCGAGATCGACAAGATGCTCCAGCACAAGGAAGCCGAGCTGCTCGCAGTCTGAGCTTCCGGGCCGCTTTCATGCACAAGAGTTCGACGCTCGCGGTACCCGATGCGCCAGAGATCCCGCGCCATGTCGCGATCATCATGGACGGGAACGGCCGCTGGGCGAAGCGCCGCCACCTGCCGCGGTTCGCGGGCCACCAGCGCGGCGTCGAGGCGGTGCGCACGGCGATCAAATGCTGCGTCGACCGCGGGATCGAATACCTGACCCTGTTCGCGTTCAGTTCCGAGAACTGGCGCCGCCCGGCCGAGGAAGTCGCCCTGCTGATGGAACTGTTCACCGGGGCCCTCACCAAGGAAGTGGTGAAGATGCACCGCAACGGCGTCCGGCTGCGCGTCATCGGCGATCTCGGCCGGTTCGACTCGCGCATCCAGAGCCTCATCGGCGAGGCGGAGCGGATGACTGCGGGCAACACGCGGCTCACGCTCACCATTGCCGCAAACTACGGGGGACGCTGGGACGTCCTGCAGGCGCTTAGCCGCCTGGTGAAGGACAAGCCCCCGGCGGCGGACGGGCCTATTGCAGAGGCGGACCTCGCGCCTTACCTCTCGATGAGTTACGCGCCGGAGCCCGATCTCTTCATCCGGACCGGCGGCGAGCACCGGATCAGCAATTTCCTGCTCTGGCAACTCGCGTACACGGAGCTGTATTTCACCGATGCACTCTGGCCGGATTTCGATGCGGAACTGCTGGACCAGGCAATCGCCTGGTACCGGGGACGCGAGAGGCGTTTCGGCCGCACCAGCGAGCAGGTCGAGGCCGGCGGACGCCAGAAGAAGGGCGAGGACGCCGAACTACCCGCCGGGACTTCGCGTCGTACAAGGGTGAATGCTTAAGGAGCGGATCGTCACGGCTGCGATCCTGCTGGCCGTGTTCCTGTCCGCGCTGTTCATGCTGCCTACCGGCTGGTTCGCCCTCCCGGTCGGCGCGGTGATCGCCGTGGCGGCATTCGAGTGGGCAGGGCTGGCGAAAACCGGGCGTCCCGCGGCCCTCGTTTATGCCGGCGCATGCGCCGGCATATTTGCCGCAGTGGTCTGGGGAGCCCAGGCGATCGACCCCGCCCGGCCGGGACTGGTGGTCACCTATGCGCTGGCCTCGGCGTTCTGGGTCCTGGCTGCCCCAGTGTGGCTCTGGCGCGGCCTGCAGGTGCGTGCCAGGCCGATTGCGCTTGCGGTCGGCGGCGTTGTCGTCATACCTGCCGGGCTCTCCATGGTCAGTCTGCATTTCATCGCGCCCGTGGCGCTGCTGATGGTGCTTGCATTCATCTGGATCGCCGACATTGCCGCGTATTTCGCGGGACGCGCCTTCGGCAGACGCAAACTGGCGCCGGCGATCAGTCCCGGAAAGACCTGGGAGGGTGCGGCCGGCGCCCTCGCCGGGACAATCATCTACGCTATCATCTGTGCGGTAGCATCGCCGCCGCTGCGGGCGACGGTGCAGGGCGGCGGTTGGTTCGTGTATCTTGGCTGCGCGGTCCTGCTTTGCGCGATCAGCATCGTGGGCGACTTGTTCGAATCGTTGATGAAGCGGCAGGCGATGGTCAAGGACAGCGGAAACCTGCTGCCGGGCCACGGGGGGGTGCTGGACCGGATAGACAGCATCACCTCGACGCTCCCGCTGGCCGCATTGATTTTCTACCTCGTGGCGGGAGGCGCATGACCGAGCCTCTGAAAGACCGTGCCGTGCAGCGCACGCGTGATCTGGCGATCCTCGGGGCCACGGGTTCGATCGGCTGCAGCACCCTCGACGTGGTTTCCAGGCATCCGGATGAATACCGGGTGCACGCGCTGACGGCGCATACCTCCGCGGATGAGCTGGAGAGCCTCTGCGTGCGTCACAACCCCCGCTATGCGGTCCTGTCCGGGCTCCCGGAGGACACCGCGCTGCGGCGCCGCCTGCGCGGGGCGGGATGTCCCACCGAGCTGCTTTTCGGCGCGGCCGGCCTCCTGCAGGCCGTGGAGGAGTGCGATGCGGTCATGGCGGCGATTGTCGGCGCGGCCGGCCTTGCCCCGACCCTCCATGCGGCCGGCCTCGGCAAGCAGGTGCTGCTGGCCAACAAGGAGGCGCTGGTGATGGCCGGGCCGGTGTTCATGCGCAAGGCGCGCGACGCGGGCGCAGTCCTGCTTCCCATCGACAGCGAGCACAACGCCGTCTTCCAGTGCCTGCCGACGGATGCGTCCGGCCGCGCCAAAGTCAGCGAGGTGCGGCGGATCCTGCTTACCGCTTCGGGCGGCCCGTTCCGGACGGCGCCGCTCGAGAAGCTGGGTGCGGTCACGCCGGATGAGGCATGCGCGCATCCCAACTGGAGCATGGGCCGCAAGATCTCGGTCGATTCGGCCACGATGATGAACAAGGGCCTCGAGGTCATCGAGGCCCGCTGGCTGTTCGATGTCGAACCCTCGCGCATCGAGGTCGTGATCCATCCGCAAAGCATCATCCACTCGCTGGTCGATTACGTGGACGGATCCGTGATCGCACAGCTTTCGAACCCGGACATGCGGGTGCCGATCGCCCATGCGCTCGCCTATCCGCGCCGCATGGAGTCGGGGGCAAAACCGCTCGACCTGGCCGCGATCGGCCAGCTCAGCTTCGAGCCGCCGGACTTGCAGCGCTTCCCCTGCCTCGGTCTGGCCTATGCCGCGCTGCGCGCAGGGGGCACTGCACCCGCAATCCTCAATGCGGCCAACGAGGTGGCCGTCGACGCGTTCCTGCGCGGCCGGCTTGGATATACAGCGATCGCGCAGGTGATCGAGGAAGTGCTCGGCAGGCTGGAAGGGGGTGAAGCCGACACCCTGGAACGGGTGCTCGAGGCAGATCGAAGCGCGCGCGCCTGCGCCGCCCAGTGCGTCGAGAACCGGACGGAGCGCGCGGCATGATGATGCTGCAGACCATAGCTGCGTTCCTGGTCGCGCTGGGGATTCTCATCGTCGTCCACGAGTACGGCCACTATCTCGTCGCCCGCCTGTGCGGGGTGAAAGTCCTGCGCTTCTCGGTCGGGTTCGGCCGCCCGTTGCTCCTCGTCCGCCGCGGCCCGGACCGCACCGAGTGGGTCCTGTCCATCGTGCCCTTCGGCGGCTACGTGAAGATGCTCGACGAACGGGAGGGCCCCGTCGACGCGGAGGAGGCCGGGCGCGCCTTCAATCGCAAGAGCGTCTGGAGGCGCTTCGCGATTGTCGTCGCGGGGCCGGTGTTCAATTTCCTGTTCGCGATCGCCGTCTATTCGGGCTTGTACATGTACGGGCTGCCCGAGGCCCGTCCCGTGGTCGCCGAGCCGGCCGCAGGCAGCATCGCAAAGGGCGCCGGATTCCATGCCGGGGACACGGTCCGCCGCATCGGCGATCACCCGATTGCGACCTGGCAGGAGTTCCGCTGGCGGATGCTGCAGGGTGCGCTCCAGAAGCAAGTGCTCGCGGTGGAGGTGCTGGACGCGAAGCAGCGGATCTCGGTCCTGAAAGTCGACCTGAGCGGCCTGAACGGGGATGACGTCGAGAGCGACATGCTCGAGCGACTGGGCTTCCGGCTCAACCGCCCCAGGATTTCCGCGGTGCTCGGCAAGGTCGTCGCCGGAAGCGCGGCCGAGTCGGCCGGCCTGCTGCCCGGGGACCGCATCGAGGCCGCGGACGGCCAGGCGATCGACTCCTGGGATGCCCTGGTTCAGGTCATCCGCGCCCGGCCCGGCAAGCCCACGAGCCTCGCCGTCGACAGGGCGGGCCGCAAACTCTTGATCCCGGTGACCCCGGAGGGCGCGAGTGCAGGCAATGAACGCATCGGGCGGATCGGCGTCGGGCCTGACGTGCCGGCCGGGCAATCGGACGAGGTGTTCGTGCGCATCAGCTACGGTCCCCTGGAGAGCCTTGGCCGGAGCATCGAGAAGACCTGGGACATTTCCGCGTTCAGCCTGAAGATGCTGGGCAAGATGCTCATCGGGGAAGTGTCGTGGAAGCATCTTTCCGGGCCGGTGACCATCGCCGATTTTGCCGGCCAGTCCGCGCAGCTCGGATGGCTGTCCTACGTGACCTTCCTCGCCCTGATCAGCATCAGCCTCGGGGTCCTGAACCTGCTGCCTATTCCGCTGCTCGACGGCGGGCACTTGATGTATTATTGTTTGGAAATATTGAAGGGCAGCCCGGTATCCGAGCGCGCAATGGAGCTCGGTCAGCGCGTGGGTCTGACGCTGCTGCTGGTGATGATGGCCTTCGCCTTTTATAACGACCTCAATCGCCTCTTTTCCAGCTGAATGAAACGCCAGCCTTTTGCTGTTGCAGTTGCAGTCGGTCTGCTCGGCGCGTTCCTCAGCTGCGCGGCTTTGGCCTTCGACCCGTTCACGGTCAAGGACATCCGCGTCGAAGGGCTGCAGCGCACCGAGCCGGGCACGATCTTCAGCTACCTCCCGATCAAGGTCGGCGAGACCATGACCGAGGAGAAGGCGCAGCAGGCCATACGCACTCTGTTCGCCACCGGATTTTTTCGCGACGTCCGGCTGGAAGTGGAGAACGGCGTACTGGTGGTGCTGGTTGAAGAACGCCCGGCAATTGCACAGGTGGATTTTTCGGGCATCAAGGAATTCGAACCCGAGACGCTGCGGCGCAGCTTCCGGGAACTCGGGCTCGCCGAGTCGCGGATCTTCGACCGTGCCCTCCTTGACCAGGCCGAGCAGGAGCTCAAGCGCCAGTACCTGTCGCGCGGAATGTACGGCGTCGACGTCCAGACCACCGTGACGCCCCTCGAGCGCAACCGGGTCGGCATTAACTTCACGGTCAAGGAAGGCGATGTGGCGAAGATCAGGGGCGTCAACATCGTCGGGGCGACGGCGTTCAGCGAGAAGGACCTCCTTGCCGAGTTCGTGCTGCGCACCCCGGGCTGGCTCACCTGGTATACCAAACACGACCAGTACTCCCGCCAGAAGCTTGCCGGCGACCTCGAATCCCTGCGCTCGTTCTACCAGAACCGGGGCTACCTCGATTTCAACGTCGATTCGACCCAGGTGTCGATCACGCCCGACAAGAAAGACATCTACATCACGGTAAACGTGACCGAGGGCGAGAAGTACACGGTGTCGGACGTGAAGCTCGCCGGCCAGCTGCTGTTGCCCGAGGAAGAACTCAGGAAGCTCATCCAGCTCAAGCCCGGCGACGTCTTCGCGCGCGACAAGCTGACCCAGTCTACCAAGGCCATTGCGGACCGGCTCGGGAACGAGGGGTACGCCTTCGCGAACGCGAACGCCGTTCCGCAAGTCGACAAGGACAAGCGCGAAGTCGCGTTCACAATCTTTCTTGACCCGGGCCGCAGGGTCTACGTTCGGCGCATCAACATTGCCGGCAACACCAAGACACGCGATGAGGTGATTCGCCGGGAGATGCGCCAGCTGGAAGGCGGGTACTACGACGCTTCCAAGATCCAGCTTTCCAAGCAGCGGGTGGACCGCACCACCTACTTCAAGGACGTGAACGTGGAGACCGCGCCGGTGGCGGGACTGGCCGACCAGGTGGACGTCAATTTCACGGTCGAGGAAAAGCCCACCGGCGCGCTGCTGGTCGGGGCCGGGTTCTCGACGGTGGAAAAAGTGATCGTGTCGGGGTCCATTTCCCAGGCCAACGTGTTCGGCAGCGGGAAATTCCTGACCACGCAGATTTCGAGCGGCAAGATCAACCGCACCTACTCGATCTCGTACACGGACCCGTACTACACCGTGGATGGCGTCAGCCGGGGCTTCGACCTGTACAAGCGCGACACGGATGCGTCCGCACTCTCGATCGGTCCGTACAAGACCAAGACGGTGGGCGGCGGAATCCGGTGGGGCTACCCGCTCGCCGAGAGGGACTCGGTCAGCTTCGGCGTGAACGCGGAGCACGTGAACCTCGAGACTTTCGCGACCAGCCCGGCCAACTACATCACTTTCGTGAACCAGTTCGGCAACACTTACACTTACATGTCGGGCACCGCGGGCTGGGCGCGGGATTCCAGGGACAGCCTGATCCTGCCGCGCGACGGAAGCCTGCAGCGCCTCTACGGCGAAGTCGGTGCCGGCAACCTCGAGTACTACAAGGCCGGCTACCAGCACCAGTTCTTCAAGCCGCTGACCCGCACGTTCACGCTGTTCCTGAACGCGGACCTGGGCATCGCCAACGGCCTGGGCGGCCGGCCGCTGCCGTTCTTCAAGAACTACTACGCCGGCGGCCCCGGCTCGGTGCGCGGTTACAACTACTCGGCACTCGGACCCCAGGACAACCTGGGCAACGTGCTGGGCGGCACGCGCAAGGTGGTAGGGCAGGCCGAGATCCTGTTCCCGGTTCCCGGCGCCGCGCAGGACAAGTCCCTGAGGCTGGCAGTTTTCCTCGACGGCGGCCAGGTCTTCGCAAGCGGCCAGAAAGTCGCCCTCGGCGACCTCAGGTACGCAACCGGCCTGGCGTTGAGCTGGAACTCCCCGTTCGGGCCCCTGCGTTTGTCCATCGCGCAGCCCCTGAACAACACGGCCACTGACCGTGTACAAAGGTTACAATTCACTTTTGGCACCGGATTCTGACCCGTCTTTCCCTTATGCTGCGCTCCAACATAATCTTGACCCTCGCTGCAGTTGCCGTCGCGGGAGCCCTGTCCGCTGGATCAGCCTCGGCCCAGGCCGAGGGACGCATCGGTTTCGTCAACACCGAGCGCATATTGCGCGACGCGGTGCCGGCCCAGCGCGCGCAGAAGAAGATCGAGGCGGAGTTCGCCAAGCGGGACCAGGAACTCTCGAAGATGGCCGACCAGCTCAAGAGGATGCAGGACGAGCTGGAGAAGAACAGCGTCACGATGTCCGAGACGCAGCGCCGCAACAAGGAACGCGAGTTCGCCGACACCAATCGCGAATTCCAGCGCAAGCAGCGCGAGTTCCGCGAGGACCTGAATTCCCGCCGCAACGAAGAGCTGGCGCAGGTCGTGGAGCAGGCCAACCGGGTCATCCGGCAGATCGCCGAGGCCGAAAAGTACGACATCATCTTCCAGGATGCCGTCTACGCGAATCCGCGCATCGACATCACCGACAAGGTGATCAAGACGCTCGAAGGCAAGCCGCCGGCGCGCTGACCGCGGCGCGATGACATGCGCGCCGATCCAGGCAGGTCTGCAGGTCCCATTTCGCTAGCCACCATCGTGCGCCGGCTCGGCGGCCGGGTTGCGGGCAATCCCGAAGTGCTTGTGGCCCGCGTGGGGTCGCTCGAGAACGCCACCGCGGACTCGATCGCGTTCTTCTCCAATCCCCGCTACAAATCGAAACTCGCGAAGACCGGCGCGGCCGCCGTGGTGCTTGCTCCATCAGCTGAAGGCCTCACCGAACTGCCGCGGATCGTCGCGGACAATCCCTATGCGTACTTCGCCCACCTGTCCCGCCTGTTCAATCCGGACGCGGATCCGGTGCCGGGGGTGCATCCAAGCGCAGTCGTGGCCGAAGGCGCCGCGGTCGCACCTTCTGCGCAGATCGGTCCGGGGGCGGTGGTGTGCGCCGGCGCGACCATCGGCGCAAGGACGCTGATCGGGGCCGGAAGCTACGTCGGCGAGGGTGCCGCAATAGGGGAGGCATGCAGGATCCATCCCTCCGTGGTGATCCACTCGGGATGCCGGATCGGTGCGCGCGGGATCGTGCACTCCGGCGCCGTGATCGGCGCCGACGGGTTCGGCATCGCCGCCGAGGAGGGGCGCTGGGTGAAGATTCCGCAGGTCGGCCGGGTGATCCTGGGCGACGACGTCGAGGTCGGGGCCAACACCACCATCGATCGCGGGGCGATCGACGACACCGTGCTGGAAGACGGCGTGAAACTCGACAACCAGATCCAGATCGGCCACAACTGCCACATCGGGGCGAATACGGCGATGGCCGGGTGCGTGGCCGTGGCTGGAAGCGCGCGCATCGGGCGGAATTGCACGATAGGTGCGGCCGCCGTGATCCTGGGACACCTGTCGATTCCAGACAACACGGCCATATCGGCCGCCACCGTAATTTCGCGCACGCTCCACAAGGCGGGCACCTACACGGGCATGTACCCGTTCGACGAGAACGCGGCGTGGGCGAGGAATACCGCCCAAGTCCGCCGCCTGTCGGAGCTTGCGGACCGGATCAAGGCGCTCGAGAAGCGCCTGGCAGACAAGGAGAACAAGGATGGCTGACGCGATGGACATCATGGACGTGCTGGAGCACCTTCCGCACCGCTTTCCGTTCCTCCTCGTCGATCGCATCAGGTCGATCGAACTGGGCAAGCGGATACTTGCGCTCAAGAACGTGACGGTCAACGAGCCGTTCTTCCAGGGGCATTTTCCCGGGCGCCCGATCATGCCGGGCGTCCTGATCCTCGAGGCGATGGCGCAGGCCGCCGGCATCCTGGTGTTCCGCACCCAGGGCGACAAGCCCGACGTCAACTCCGTCTACTACCTGGCCGGGATAGACAAGGCGCGGTTCAAGAAGCCGGTGGTTCCCGGCGACCAGCTCGAAATCGAGGTGACCATCGAGCGCGGCGTTCGCGGGGTCTGGAAGTTTGCCTGCGTTGCACGGGTCGACCAGGCGGTCGTATGCGAAGCCGAGATGCTGTGCTCGGTGCGCAAGGCCCCCGGCGCCTGAACGGGCGGGCCAGATGCCGATCCATCCGACCGCAATCGTCCACCCCGGCGCGCGGATAGCGCCCGGCGTGGAAGTCGGCGCGTATACGCTGGTAGGCGAACACGTGACCATCGCCGAGGGCTGCTGGATCGGCCCGCACGTCGTGCTCGAAGGACGCACCAGCATCGGCCGCGCGAACAGGATCTTCCAGTTCGCCTCCATCGGGGGGCCTCCCCAGGACAAGAAGTACGCCGACGAATCCACCGCCGTCGAGATCGGGGAGGGGAACACGATACGCGAGTACGTGACCATCAATCGCGGCACGGCGCAGGATGCCGGCGTCACGCGGGTGGGCGACGACAACTGGATCATGGCGTACGTGCATTTTGCGCACGATTGCCGGATCGGCAGCCACACGATCTTCGCCAATGCGTGCCAGATCGCCGGCCACGTGCACGTGGGGGACTGGGCCATTCTCGGCGCGACCACGCTGGTGCACCAGTACGTGAAGATCGGCGCGCACAGTTTCACCGCAATGGGGACGTTCCTTCCGCAGGACCTGCCGCCCTATGTCACGGTCGCCGGCAATTCGGCAAAGCCCTACGGCATCAACAGCGAAGGCTTGCGCAGGCGCGGGTTCTCGCCGCAGGCGATCAACGCGCTGAAGAAGGCGTACCGCACGCTGTACCGCTCCAGCCTGTCGCTTGAGGAAGCGAAAGGGGAACTGCAGGTCCAGGCCGAAGCGTGTCCCGAAGTGGCGCTGTTCCTGGAATTTCTCGGCCTGTCGACGCGCGGAATTGTGCGATGAGGACCAAGAGCGCAATGGCGGCGGAGACCGGGGGCTAGATGGCCGGGACGAGGATCGCCTCCGTGGCGGGGGAGGCGTCGGGCGACCTGCTCGGCGCGCACCTGGTGGGCGCCCTTTCGGACCGGCGCGCAGGCCTGTCGTTCCATGGCATAGGCGGTCCCCGGATGACCGGGCGCGGCTTCGAGAGCCTGTATCCGATGGAAAAGCTGGCCGTGCGCGGCTATGTCGAGGTGCTGCGCCATTACCGCGAGATCATGGGCATCCGGCGCAGCCTGCTTTTCCGGCTGCTCGAGGAGCGCCCCAGCCTCTTCATCGGCATCGACGCCCCGGATTTCAACCTGGACCTCGAATACCGCCTCAAGGCCGCCGGGATACCGACCATCCACTACGTCAGCCCTTCGATCTGGGCGTGGCGCCGCTGGCGCCTCAAGCGCATTGCCCGGTCCGTGTCGCACATGCTGGTGCTGTTCCCGTTCGAGACCGAGATCTACCGCCAGGCGGGCGTGCCGGTGACATACGTCGGCCATCCGGCGGCCGATACGATCCCGCTCGCCGTCAACAAGGCCGCGGCGCGCGAGCAGCTCCGCCTGCCGCCCGGCAAGCTGATCGTGGCGCTGCTCCCCGGCAGCCGGCAGTCCGAATTGCGGTATATGGCGGATGCCTTCGTGCAGGCCGCCAAGCGGGTGCACGCGCAAACGCAGGAAGTCCATTTCGTCTGCCCGACGGCATCGCGGCCCACCCGCGACCTGTTCGAGGAGGCCATCCACCGCAACGACGCCGCCGAACTGCCACTTACCCTCATGTTCGGGCACTCGCACGAAGCCCTTGCCGCAGCCGACCTCGCCCTGGTCGCCAGCGGGACGGCCACGCTGGAAACGGCATTGCTGAAAACGCCGATGGTCATCGTCTACAAGATGTCCCCGCTGACGTGGAAGATCATGCGGCGGATGCTTTACCTGCCGTATGTCGGGCTCCCGAATATCCTGGCCGGCGAATTCCTGGTCGACGAGCTGCTGCAGGACGCCGCCACGCCCGAAGCGCTTTCCGACGCCTTGCTTGCCCTGATGCGCGATACGCCGCGCCAGCAGAGGCAGGTGGAGCGCTTCACGGAAATCCACCATACCCTGCGGCAGGACAACGCCACCAAGGCTGCGGAAGCGGTGCTGGGCGTCCTCGACGCGACGGGCGATCGGCGCATGGCCCGGACGGGCTGATGAAGGTCTGCGGCGTCGATGAGGCCGGGCGCGGCCCGATCGCGGGCCCAGTGTACGCCGCCGCAGTCATCCTCGATCCGGCGCGGCCGATCGACGGGCTGAAGGACTCCAAGCAGCTGACCGCCCCTCGCAGGGAGGCGCTCGCCGATGCCATCCGCAACAGGGCTGCGGCATGGTCGGTCGCATTCGCCACCGTCGAGGAGATCGACAGGCTGAACATCCTCCAGGCCACCCTGCTGGCCATGCAAAGGGCCGTGTCCGGGCTGCGCGTCCTTCCCGACGAAGCCTGGGTCGACGGGAATCGCCCGCCTGTCCTGGCCATGCCGGTGCGCACCGTCGTCGGCGGGGACCGCATCCATCCCTGCATCTCCGCAGCCTCGATACTCGCGAAAACCGAGCGCGATGCCGAGATGCTCAGGCTTCACGATCGCTTTCCGCACTACGGACTGGACCGCCACAAGGGATACCCCACCGCCGCGCACCTTGCGGCAATCCGGGAGCACGGCGTGTGCGAGATCTACCGGCATTCCTTCGCGCCGGTCCGCCGCGTGTCCGGATGAGCGTAATCCGGTCGCGCGACAACGCGCGCGTCAAGGCGTGGGCGAAACTGGCGGACGATCCGCGGGAGCGCCGCCGGCAGGGAATGGCCCTGATCGAAGGCGTCCACCTCATCGAAGCGTTTCTCGGCACCGGCGGCACGCCGGTGACCATGATCGCCAGCGAGTCCGGGCTTGGACGCAGGGACGTGGCACGGCTGGTCGCGCAGGCGGGTGTAGAGCCATGCGTGCTCGAGGATGGGCTGTTCAGGCGAATCTCCGACGCGGAGGCGCCGTCGGGTATCGCGGCGGAAATCAGGATTCCGGATGCGGCGTTCGATCCGGCGGCGAGCGCCGGATGCGTGTTCCTGGAGGGGATCCAGGACGCCGGGAACATCGGCGCGATCCTGCGCAGCGCGGCGGCGTTCGGGGTGCGCGATATCGCTTATGGGGCCGGATGCGCCGACCCCTGGTCTCCCAAGGCGCTGCGCGCCGGGATGGGCGGGCATTTCCATTTGCGCATCGCGCACTCCGCCGACCTCGCCGCGGACATTGCGCGCTTTGGCGCCGGGACGATCTGCACGGATGCGCACCACGGCGAACCGGTCGACGCGATCGACCTCAGGGGACGGGTCGGCTGGATCTTCGGCAGCGAAGGCGCCGGCGTCTCGGGTTCTGCGGCGGCGGCCGCCAGCCGCACGGCGATGATCCGGATGCCCGGCGCGGCCGAATCGCTCAACGTTGCCGCATCGGCGGCGATCTGCTTCTACGAGCGGGCCCGGCAGCTCAGTACACGTGGCGCTGGAGGTTGATGTCGCGCAGAACGGTCGTGGCGATCTCCTCGATGGACTTGGTGGTGGAATTGATCCAGTGGATGCCTTCGCGCCGCATCATGCTCTCGGCCTGCTCGACCTCGAACCGGCAATTCGAGAGCTTGGAGTACTCGCTGTCCGGCCGGCGCTCCTGGCGGATTTCGCGCAGGCGTTCCGGGGCGATGGACAGGCCATAGAGCTTCGCGCGGTACTTGTGCAGCACGGCGGGCAGCGTGCGGCGCTCGAAGTCCTCGGGAATCAGCGGATAGTTCGCCGCCTTCACCCCGAACTGCATGGCCAGGTACAGGCTCGTAGGCGTCTTGCCGCTGCGCGACACGCCGACCAGGATCACGTCGGCTTCGGCCAGGTCGCGGTGCGAGGCGCCGTCATCGTGCGCCATGGAGAAGTTGATCGCCTCGATGCGGTTCTTGTAGTCCTGCTTGTCGGCCGAGCTGTGGGAGCGCCCGATCGTGTGGTTGGACTTCATGCCGAGGCCGGCTTCGAGCGGGTCGATGAAGGTCTCGAAGAAATCGAACACCAGGGCGCCGGAGCGGCGGATCACGTCGCGCGCCTCCCGGTTCACCAGCGTGGAGAAGACGATGGGCGTGCCGTTGCCGGCGTCCAGCGCCTCCCGGATGCGCGGCATGCATTCGGCCTCGGCCCTTTCGAGGCTGTTGATGAAAGGCAGGGTGATTTCCTTGAATTCGAGTCCCTCGAACTGGGTGAGGAGGCTGTGTCCGAGCATCTGGACCGTGATGCCCGTGCCATCGGAAACGAAAAGTACCGTGCGTCTGTCTGGCATGGGATTCCGGGAGTGGGAGGGAGTCTTGTGCTGCGCAACAATAGCCTAGCCGATACAATATGGCCTTTGCGGGTGCCGGGCAACCGAGGAGCGTAATGGCGTCGAGCAAGTATGCAGTCTGGCTGCGCGATCTGCGCATGACCGACCTGGAGCGGGTAGGGGGAAAGAACTCCTCGCTGGGCGAAATGATCGGCGCGTTGTCCGGCGCGGGAATCCGGGTGCCGGGCGGGTTTGCGACGACCGCCGAAGCCTACCGCGAGTTCCTGTCCGCGACCGGCCTGAACGACCGAATCGAAAAGCGCCTGGCGAGCCTGGATTCCGGGGACGTGGTTGCCCTCGCCGAGTGCGGCAAGGAAATCCGGGGCTGGATCGAGAACACCCCGTTTCCGGCCTCGATTGAATCAGATATACGCTCTTTTTATCAAGACCTTAAGAAAGAATATTCAGGTGATATCTCCTTCGCTGTCCGATCCAGTGCGACGGCCGAGGACCTTCCCGATGCTTCCTTCGCGGGGCAGCAGGAAACCTTCCTGAATATCCATGGCATCGACAACGTGCTGGAGGCGATCCGGCACGTGTTCGCCTCGCTTTACAACGACCGGGCCATTTCATACCGGGTGCACCAGGGGTTCGAGCATGGTGCGGTCGCGCTTTCCGCGGCGGTGCAACAAATGGTGCGCAGCGACGTGGGCGCCTCCGGGGTGATGTTCACCCTGGACACGGAGTCCGGCTTTCGCGACGTGGTGTTCATCACCTCGTCCTACGGGCTGGGCGAGATGGTGGTGCAGGGGGCCGTCAATCCGGACGAGTTCTACGTGCACAAGCCCATGCTCGAGGCGGGCAGGCCTGCCGTCATCCGCCGCAGCCTGGGGTCCAAGCTGCACAAGATGGTATTCGCGGACGGCAACTCGGCGGGGCGCTCCGTCCGGACGCTGGACGTGCCCGAGGCGGAGCGCCACCGGTTCTCCCTGGCCGACCAGGACGTCCTCGAACTTGCCCGTCACGCGGTCGCGATCGAGAAACACTACGGTCGTCCCATGGACATCGAGTGGGGCAAGGACGGCATCGACGGAAAGATCTACGTGCTGCAGGCGCGCCCCGAGACGGTCAAGTCGAGGAAGCAGTCCGATTCGCAGGAACGCTACATCCTCAAGGCCCGCAGCGAAGTGCTCGCCTCGGGCCGCGCGATCGGGCAGAAGATCGGCAGCGGGACGGTCCGGATCGTGGCGAACGCATCGAAGATGTCGAGCGTGCGCAAGGGCGACGTGCTGGTCACGGACATGACCGACCCCAACTGGGAGCCGGTGATGAAACTGGCGAGCGCAATCGTGACGAACCGCGGCGGGCGCACGTGCCACGCGGCCATCATCGCGCGCGAGCTGGGCATTCCCGCGGTGGTCGGCTGCGGCGACGCCACCCATGCGCTCAAGGACGGCGCCCCGGTCACGGTGTCCTGCGCGGAAGGCGACACCGGATTCGTGTATGCCGGCGTCCTGCCCACCGAAGTACAGGTCACCGAGCTCGGCGCGCTGCCCGACATCGCGGTGAAGATTGCCATGAACATCGGCAACCCCCAGCTGGCGTTCGAATTCGCGCAGCTGCCGAACGCTGGCGTCGGCCTCGCGCGGCTGGAATTCATCATCAACAACATCATCGGCGTGCATCCGCGCGCGTGCGTGGAGTATCCGAACCTGCCGGCCGACCTCAAGGCAAGGGTCGAGGAAGCCGCGCGCGGCTACGCGGACCCGAAGGCCTTCTTCCGCGAGAAGGTGGTCGAGGGCGTTGCGACCATCGCTGCGGCATTCTGGCCGAAACCGGTCATCGTCAGGCTGTCCGACTTCAAGTCGAACGAATACAAGAAGCTGCTGGGCGGGGAGCGCTACGAGCCGGACGAGGAAAACCCCATGCTCGGGTTCCGCGGCGCATCGCGCTACATCGCCCGCGACTTCCGCGAATGCTTCGAGCTCGAGTGCGAGGCGATGCGCAAGGTCAGGGACGAGCTGGGACTCACGAACGTCGAGATCATGGTGCCCTTCGTGCGCACGCTCGGCGAGTGCCGCCAGACGATCGACCTGCTTGCGGCCAACGGGCTGAAGCGCGGCGAGAACGGCCTGCGCCTCATCATGATGTGCGAGCTGCCGTCCAATGCCATCCTTGCCGAGGAGTTCCTCGGCTATTTCGACGGGTTCTCCATCGGGTCGAACGACCTCACCCAGCTGACCCTGGGCCTCGATCGCGATTCCGGCCTGGTGGCGGGTTCGTTCGACGAGCGCGACCCGGCGGTGCTGGCGATGCTGCGCCTGGCGATCCGCGCGTGCATCAAGCAGGGCAAGTACGTGGGCATCTGCGGCCAGGGGCCGTCGGACCACCCGGACTTCGCGCGCTGGCTGATGGACGAGGGCATAGGCAGCCTTTCGCTGAACCCGGACACCGTCGTGTCCACCTGGATGTCGCTGGCCGAACCGGCCCCGGCGCCGGGCGGCGCGGCGCGCAGGGCGGTGGGCTGAGCCACACGCTGTCAGCGGGCGCGGAGCAGCCTTTGCTTGTCCCGCTGCCACTGCTTGTCGCGCTCGACCGCCCGCTTGTCGTGATGCTGCTTGCCCTTGGCCAGGCCGATCTCCAGCTTGATGCGCCCCGCCTTGTAGTGCAGGTCGATCGGGATCAGCGTGTATCCGCGCTGCTCGACCTTGCCGACCAGCTTGCGGATTTCCTCGGCATGCATGAGGAGCTTGCGGGTGCGGGTGGGGTCCGGGTTCACGTGGGTGGACGCGGTAGGCAGCGCGCTGATGTGCGCGCCCAGGAGCCAGAGCGCATCGTTCCTGACCACCACGTAGGCTTCGGTGATCTGCGCGCGCCCCGCGCGAATCGCCTTGACCTCCCAGCCTTCGAGCATGAGACCGGCCTCGAAGCGCTCCTCGACGAAGTAATCGTGAAACGCCTTCCGGTTCTGGACTATGGACATGGGGGGATGCGCGTGGGGATGACGGGCGCGGCGGGGATTGTAGCAGCATGAACACGATCACCCGTTCCGCGCTGGTCGGATACGGCGCAGAGGCCATGTACGCCCTGGTCGAGGACATCGAGGCGTACCCCCAGTTCCTGCCATGGTGCCGCTCCAGCCGCGTGATCGAGCGCAAAGGCGACATCACCCTCGCGGAACTCTCGGTCGGGCTGAAAGGCATCAACCAGACCTTCACCACCCGCAACCTGAACCGGCCGGGGACGTCCATCGAACTGGAGCTGGTCACGGGCCCGTTCAGGACATTCCGCGCTTCGTGGCGTTTCCACGCGCTCGGCCCCAAGGCGGCGAAGATCGAATATTCGATGGCCTACGAGCTTGTGGGCGGGGTGCTGGGCCGGGTGCTGGAATCGCTCTTCGACCACATCGCGAACACGATGGTCGACGCATTCATCCGCAGGGCGGAGGCGGTGTATGGCCCGGCTGCGGATTGAGGTCGTCTGCGCGACCCCGGCCCGGCAGGACATCGTCGAGGTCCTGCTCGACGAAGGGGCCGCCGCAATCGATGCGCTGCGAGCCAGCGGCCTGGCCGAATCCCATCCTGAAATCGGGAAGGATCCGCCCCTCGGAATCTTCGGCAAGCGGGTGAAGCCCGATACGCGGCTGCAGGACGGCGACCGGGTGGAGGTCTACCGCCCCCTGCAGGCGGACCCTAAGGAGGCGCGCCGCGCGAAAGCGGCGCGCAAACGCCGGGTCGGCCGCTGACCGGGCCGCTTACTTGCAGGTTTCCGAGATGACCTTGCGCATCTGCTCCATGCGAGCTGCGCGCTGGTCGTCGTCGAGGAACACGGTTTCCCCCTGGGCGTTGATGCTCGAGATCCTGCCGCCCCGTTCGTAGCCCCTCAATCCCTCCTGCGCGGAGGCGCAGGCCTGCTTGTTCTGTTCCGCCTCGGCCTGCTCCTTGTCGGCCTTCTCCTTGGCTTCCTTGGCCTTCAGTTGCCGCTCCCTGTACGCCTGCTCCTGCTCGGCCGGCGTGAGCGGCCCCTTCTTGGCGTCCTTGGCCGGCGCACCGTCCTTGCCCGCCGCGGGGGCGGGGGCGGGCGCAGGCGCTGCGCCGCCGGCTGGGGCCTTCAGCGGCGTCGCCTTGATGCCCGCAGGGGGGAAGTCTCCGTAGCGAACCTTCCCGTCCTTGTCCACCCACCGGTAGGCCTGGGCCTGGGCGAGGCCGCAGGCGAGCGCGAGTGCCGCTGCCAGAACTGCCGTGACTGTACGCATCAGCCTGTCTCCTGTTTCGTTCCTCCGAACAACGCGCCGGGAGGAAATCCGTCTACATCCGCGTATAATACGGCTTTGCGAGAAAGGCAGCTTCCATGCGCGTGATTCAACGGGCGCTCACTTTCGACGACGTACTGCTCCTGCCCGCCCATTCGCGCGTACTCCCGCGCGACGTCTCCCTGAAAACCCGCCTGACCCGCAAGCTCGGGCTGAACATCCCGCTGATTTCCGCGGCGATGGATACCGTCACCGAAGCGCGCCTCGCGATCGCCATCGCGCAGGAAGGCGGCATAGGCATCATCCACAAGAACCTGACCCCCGAGGGCCAGGCGGCCGAAGCCGCCCGGGTCAAGCGGTTCGAATCGGGCGTCGTGCGCGACCCGGTCACGGTCTCGCCCGACATCACCGTCCGCGAACTGCTCGCGCTGACCCAGAAGTACAAGGTCTCGGGCTTTCCCGTGGTGGAAAAAGGCAAGGTCGTCGGCATGGTCACCAACCGCGACTTCCGCTTCGAGACCAACCTCGACGCGCCGGTGCGCTCGATCATGACGCCCAAGGACCGCCTCATCTACGTGAACGAGGGCGCCAGCCCCGAAGAGGCCCGCGCGCTGCTGCACAAGCACCGCCTCGAGCGCGTGCTCGTGGTGAACGATGCGTTCAAGCTGCGCGGCCTGATCACGGTGAAGGACATCCTGAAGTCGACCGAGCACCCGAACGCGTGCAAGGACGAGCAGGGCAAGCTCCGCGTCGGCGCCGCGGTGGGCGTGGGCGAGGGGACCGAGGAGCGGGTCGAGCTGCTGGTGGAGGCAGGCGTGGACGTGATCGTGGTCGACACGGCGCACGGCCATGCGCAGGGCGTGCTCGACCGGGTCGAATGGATCAAGAAGCGTCACCCGAAGATGCAGGTGATCGGCGGGAACGTGGCAACCACCGCGGGCGCGAAAGCGCTGGTGGATGTCGGAGCGGACGGCGTCAAGGTCGGCATCGGCCCGGGCTCGATCTGCACGACGCGCGTGGTGGCCGGGGTCGGGGTGCCGCAGATCACTGCGATCGACAACGTCAGGCAGGCGCTCGAGGACCAGGGCGTGCCGTTCATTGCGGATGGCGGCGTGCGCTATTCGGGCGACGTCGCCAAGGCGATCGCGGCCGGCGCCACCGCGGTGATGATGGGCAGCATGTTCGCCGGGACCGAGGAGGCGCCGGGGGAAACCATCCTTTACCAGGGCCGCTCGTACAAGTCCTATCGCGGCATGGGGTCGCTCGGCGCCATGCAGGACGGCGCGGCCGACCGGTACTTCCAGGATCCGACCAACAACGTCGACAAGCTCGTGCCCGAGGGCATCGAAGGCCGGGTGCCTTACAAGGGCAGCGTGCTCAGCATCATCTACCAGCTGGTCGGCGGGCTGCGCGCGAGCATGGGCTATTGCGGCTGCGGCACGATCGACGAGATGCGCACGCGGGCCCAGTTCGTGGAAATCACTTCCGCGGGCATGCGCGAGTCGCATGTCCACGACGTGCAGATCGTCAAAGAGGCGCCGAACTATCGTGTGGAGTAGGTAGTTCGTGCACGACAAGATCCTCATCCTCGATTTCGGCTCGCAGGTCACGCAGCTGATCGCGCGCCGCGTGCGCGAAGCCAAAGTCTATTGCGAGATCCATCCCTGCGACGTCTCGGACGACTTCGTCCGCGCGTATGGCGCCAAGGGCGTGATCCTCTCCGGCAGCCACGCGAGCACCTACGAGGCGCACGACCTGCGCGCGCCCAAGGCGGTCTACGAGCTTGGCGTGCCGGTGCTGGGGATCTGCTACGGCATGTTCAC
>JAFEDL010000026.1:5663-6312 GCA_018241645.1 Pseudomonadota bacterium | reverse complement strand
GCCGAGGTCCGGGCGCGCGGCCACACCAAATTGTTCGACGGCATCCAGGACTTCGCCACGCCCGAAGGCCACGGCATGCTCAAGGTCTGGATGAGCCATGGCGACAAGGTCACGGCGATGCCGCCGGGCTTCAAGCTCATGGCTTCGACCGACTCGTGCCCGATTGCCGGCATGGCGGACGAGGCGCGCAGGTTCTACGCCGTGCAGTTCCACCCCGAGGTCACGCACACGAAGCAGGGCAAGGCGATCCTCAACCGCTTCGTGCACGACATCTGCGGCTGCGGCACGGACTGGAACATGCCCGACTACGTCACAGAGGCCGTGGCCAGGATCCGCGAGCAGGTGGGCTCGGAGGAAGTTATCCTCGGCCTGTCCGGCGGAGTCGATTCCTCCGTGGCGGCCGCGCTGATCCACAAGGCCATCGGAAAGCAGCTCACCTGCGTATTCGTGGACCACGGGCTCCTGCGCCTGAACGAGGCGGAGCAGGTCATGGACACCTTCGCCAAGCACCTCGGCGTCAAGGTCATCCACGTCGACGCTACCGCGGAGTTCATGGGGCGCCTCGCCGGCGTGGCCGACCCGGAGGCCAAGCGCAAGATCATCGGCAAGGAGTTCGTCGAGGTCTTCCAGCGCGAGTCGGCCAGGATCA
>JAFEDL010000026.1:0-5562 GCA_018241645.1 Pseudomonadota bacterium | reverse complement strand
GTGCGCGAGCTCGGCCTCGCGCTCGGCCTGCCGCGGCAGATGGTATTCCGCCATCCGTTCCCGGGACCCGGCCTCGGGGTGCGCATCCTCGGCGAGGTGAAGAAGGAGTTCGCGGACCTGCTGCGCCGCGCCGACGCGATCTTCATCGAAGAGCTCTGGAACACGAAGGATACCGACGGGGTGTCCTGGTACGACAAGACCGCGCAGGCGTTTGCCGTGTTCCTGCCGGTCAAGTCGGTGGGCGTCATGGGCGACGGCCGCACCTACGAATACGTGGTGGCACTGCGCGCCGTGCAGACTTCCGATTTCATGACCGCGGACTGGGCGCCGCTGCCGCACGAACTGCTCGCGCGGGTGTCCAGCCGGATCATCAACGAGGTGCGCGGCATCAACCGCGTGGCCTACGACATTTCCTCGAAGCCGCCCGCCACGATCGAGTGGGAGTAACGCCCCGGGCCGGCCTGGCCTACGCCAGGTTCAGGGCGGCGCACTGGGCGTTCAATACCGACGCATCGCCGTTTTCTAGCAGCTTTCCAAGCTGCGGATGGGCGTCCTGCACGATTTCCTGCAGCCTGCCGAGCTCGACCAGATTCACCGCCTTGCCGCGCACCTCGATCAGGCCGTCGCGCTGGAATGTGCTGAACAGCCGGCTGACCGACTCGAGCTTCAGCCCGAGGTAGCCGCCGATTTCCTTGCGCGTCATCGGCAGGGACAACCGGGTGGGCGAGTAACCGCGGGCGAGCACGCGGCGCGACAGGTCGAGCAGGAAGAAGGCCAGCCGCATTTCCGCGCGCATGCTGCCGAGCAGCAGCATGACCCCGTACGCGCGGGAAATCTCGCGGCTCATCGTGGTCTGGATGTAGTTCGCCACGGCCGGGATGTCGTTGCTCAGCTTCTGCAGCTCCGGGTAGGGAATCCTGCAGACCTCGCTGTCCTCCAGCGCGACCACGTCCCTGCAGTATTTCCCAGCGGCAATCCCGTCGAGCCCGAGCAATTCGCCCGTCAGGTGGAAACCGACGACCTGCTCGCGGCCCTGCTCGTCGAGGACCGCGCTCTTCAGCGTCCCGCGCCGGACAACGGCCAGTGTGTTCGTGTCCCCGCCGGCGCGGAACACGTATCCGCCGCGGGGAACTCTGTGCGCCGGCATGATCAGTTCGCCCAGGCGCCTGAGCTGCCCGGATGCGAGGCCCATCGGCAGGCATCCTTCGAACAACGCACAGTCCGCGCACGCTTGCCGGGTTGCCGGTGCTTGTGCCGTCATCGAGATCATGGGGGTCCTTGGGGGCATGCGTGTCAAGACTGGCACACGCTTCACGTCACCTTAAGGGCCCGCATTCAAATATGAAATCCTTTGGGCAAGGGAGTAGAAATACCCGGAATCCGGTATTGCCACGAGGGGCAAAGGCTACCGGCCCCGGTTTGACCGAAATCAACACTGCCAGTTGCGAAGATGGGAGAGTGCTTTGCCTGCAATCAGATATCCGGGGAAATGGCGGACCCTTCAGTACAAGGAGATAAACGATGGATGCCATCGGCACACGGCGTTCGGTGCGGGCATACACGGAGCAACGCCCGGGGGAGGACGTGATTCACACGCTGCTCGAAGCCGCGGTGCGCGCCCCTACGGCCATGCACCTGGAGCCATGGGGATTCGCAATCGTGCAGGACCGGGCGATGCTGAAGCGCTACTCGGATCGCGCCAAGGCGGCCCTGGGCGAGCCGCCCGGGCATCCCGAAATGCTGGACGACCCCGATTTCAATATCTTCTACGACGCGGGGACGCTGGTCGTGGTCTGCCGCCGCAGCAGCGGACCGTTCGCGGATGCGGATTGCTGGCTTGCAGCCGAGAACCTGATGCTCGCGGCGGCCGAGATGGGGCTGGGAACCTGCTGCATCGGCTTTGCGGTCGGGGTCCTGAACACGCCCGAGGCGAAGCGCGAGCTGAATATTCCCGCCGATGGCGCGGCCGTTGCGCCAATCATCCTGGGCTACCCGCGCGGAAGCGTGGCGCAGGTGCCGCGCAAGGCGCCGGAAATCCTGGCCTGGAAAAAAACGTGAAGCGCGGGGCTTCATTACCGGACTCCGGGTACGCGTATGGCACGGTGCTGAGTATTGCCATTGTGTTCAATTTGGCTAACCTTGATGGCACTTGGAGATAGCACCATGGATCGCGCCGCCACGAATTCCCTTGCCAGGTTCTGCGCCGACCAGTATTTCGGGTTCGACCCGGAGGACTGGATCGTGCGGTCCCTGCGCTCGGACCGCGCTTCCGTCATTGCGGCCGCGCGCTACCTCTCGCAGACCAGCTGGTACGGGCGCGAAAACGACCTTGCGCGAATCGCCGCTACCCTCGAGGCGGCTCCGGCAGGCGGGGCAGGGGCGGCGCAGGCCGCGCGCGCGCATGACTTCAACCTCGGCCTGTTTGCCGCGGTCCTGCGCCTGGACATCATGTCCCGCAGGCTGTCCGCAGGCGGGTCCACAGGCGACGGGCGCCCGGGCATGCGAGCGGGGCACTAGCGGCGCCCTGCCGGTCAGGGCGTGACGAGGCCGTTTCGTATCGCGTAGCGCACCACCTCGGCCACGCTGTGCAGGCCGAGCTTGCGCAGGATGTTGCGGCGGTGCGTGTCTACCGTGTTGGCCGTGATGCCCAGTTCTTCCGCGATCTCCGGGGAGGTCTTGCCCTCCGCCAGCAGGCGAACGACGTCCCGTTCGCGCGGCGCCAGGGACTGCGGCGCGGAAGCGCTTCCCCGTCGTCCTTTTTCCCGGATGGACTCCACTACCGCGCCGGCCGATTCCGGGCACAGGTAGGTACCGCCTTGGGCGACGCTGCGGATCGCCCGAGGCAGCTGGTCGGCGGCGGACATCTTGGCGACATATCCGGCTGCACCCGCATTCAGCGCCTCGAGCACAAAACGCTTGTCGGTGAATCCGGACAGAACGATCACCCGCGCCGTCCGGTTCAGGGCCAGCATGCGTTGGACGGCTTCGAGCCCGTTCATGCGCGGCATGCCGATGTCCGCCACCACCACGTCCGGCTTCTTGCGCGCGACGAGTTCCAGCAACGCGATGCCGTCGTTGGCCGTGCCGACCACTTCGATGTCCGGCTCGGGCGCGAGCATTGCCTCGAGCGCGCCGAGCAGCAGCTTGTGGTCGTCGGCAATCGCCACCCGGATGGTCATGTGCGCTCCTTCTTCCTGCGCGCCTTGCCCGCCTTGCGCAGCGGCACGGCAAGCGTGACCGTGGTGCCGTCGCCCGGCAGGCTGACAATCGTGACGGTGCCGCCGATCAGTTCCAGGCGTTCGCGCACGTTGACGAGGCCGAACCCCCCGCGGTCCTTGCGGTTGCCCACAGCACCGGTATCGAATCCCGCGCCCCCGTCGGTCACTTCCACGAGCACGAAGCCCTTATCGCTCCTGCTGCGCACTTCCGCGACGTTCACCTTCGCGTGCTTTGCCACGTTGATCAGCAATTCGCGCACGGCCCGATAGACGGTGATCTTCGCCTGGTCGTCCAGGTCCTTCCGATTGCCGTCGTCATGGACAGCGACTTTCAAGCCGTACAGCCGCCGCATCTCCTCGGCCAGCCAGTCGATGGCGGGCGTCAGGCCGAGTTCGTAGAGCACCGAAGGACTGAGCTGGAAGGCGAGCGATTGGACGGTGCGGCTGACGCGGCTAAGCATCTCGCCGATTTCCTGAAGGGTGGCCCTTGCGCCGGGCTCCAGGCCACCCTTGCCCACCTCCGCAAGCTTGATCTGCACGATGGAGAGCACTTGGGCCAGGTCGTCGTGCAGGTTCTGCGCCAGGTTGCGGCGCTCGTTTTCCTCTACCTGGGTGAGCGCGAGGGCGAGCTCGCGCATCTGCCGGGTGCGTTCGCGCACCTGCTCCTCCAGCGCTTCGGCCTGGGCCTTTCTCGCCTCAATGGCTTCCCGGGCGGTTTGCCAGCTGATGGTCGTGTTGAAGAACGTGACGATCACGCCCTCCATGTGTCCGGTCGTGCTGCTGAACGGCACGATCCGGCGGATGAAATGGCGGCCATCCGGGGTGGTCTGCTCGTGCTCGATCGGCGCCAGCCGCTTCAGGACCGCCTTCACGTCCTCTAGCAGTCCCGCGTCGGTGAGCGGCGGCCCGAGGTCGCTGACCGGCCGCCCCGCGTCCGTCGCCAGCACGTGGAACTCGCGCTCCATGGCCGGGGTAGACCACTTGATGCGCAGGTCGCGATCGAGCCAGAGGGTCGCGATCTCCGACGAGACGATC
Source organism: Pseudomonadota bacterium (assembly GCA_018241645.1). Lineage (GTDB taxonomy): Bacteria > Pseudomonadota > Gammaproteobacteria > Burkholderiales > SG8-39 > SZAS-79. Next base: position 1,309 of record JAFEDL010000026.1, on the reverse strand, counting down.
ACGTTGTTCAGGTTGCCGTGCGCAGTCTCCAGTTCCGCGATCTTGTCCCGCAACTGGTGGTTGCGGGCTGCGCCGGTTCGAGGCAGCGGTGCCGGGGAGGGCTTGACTCGGGGTTTTGCTGTCATGCCGCAGTCCTGAAGAGGGCGTTGCACGGGAATCGAAGCCGCGTCGCGACGACGAGTCTCCGCGTGAAGTTTCGATCAAATGCCCCCCCGAGGCAAGCATGGTGGCAGGGTGCGCCGGCAGGGTCCTGGCACACACCTTAAACTTTCCAAAAAAAGAATGCCATCTGCCATGGAAGCGGCCACCAGCATCATTATTTTCAGGTAAATCTTTAACATTCTGGAGTCCTGAAGGCGTCCCGGGACGGGCCTGGTCCGGCTCCTTCGCCTGCCGGTACCCGCACGGGCTTTGATGCGGATCAACTCTCCCTGGCCGGGCCCGGCGCATCCTCCAGTCACTCAAGCCTCCCGGCGGCACCCGCCGCCCGAACCACCGCAATGGAGCCAGCCATGCCGAACGAAGCCGCGCAAAAACTGATGAACGACATGAATACCGTCCTCGCCGATGCCGAGGAACTGGTCAATGCCACCGCCGGGGTCGCCGGCGAAAAGGTTGCCGCCGCCCGTGACCGCCTGCGGCAAGCGGCTGCCGAGATGCGGCCGCGCCTGGCGCGGGCGCAGGCCCTGGTGGGGGAAAAGGCGCGCTCCGCCGCGTACGCCGCCGACGGCTACGTGCACGAGCGCCCGTGGACCGCGATCGGCGTAGCAGCTTGCGTCGGCGCGCTGATCGGCATGCTCGTAGGCCGCCGCTAGGCGCATGCCTCCCGGCGGCGAGGTCCTCGACTGCGCACGGTTGGGCGCGGCCGAGGCGCTCGCGCGGCTGGGGTCCGGTCCCGGCGGGCTGGCCGAAGCCGAAGCCGGGGTGCGCCTTGCCGGTGACGGCCCGAACACCGTCGCGCGCGAGGGCAGGCGCCATCCGCTTCTCCGGTTGCTCCAGCTCTTTCTTGCGCCGCTCGCATTGCTGCTGCTCGCGCTGAGCCTCGTGTCGGCGCTGACCGGGGAGCCGCACAGCGCCGTCGTCATCGTGCTGATCCTCGTGCTCTCGGTGCTGCTGTCCTTCGTGCAGGAGCACCGTGCCAGCCGTGCCGCGGAGCGGTTGCGGGCGATGGTCCACACCACCGCCACGCTGCTGCGGGACGGCGCGCAGCGCGAGGTGCCGCTCGAACGGATCGTCCGCGGCGACGTCGTGCACCTTTCGGCCGGGGACCTGGTTCCGGCCGACCTGCGCCTCATCGCGGCCAAGGACC
>JAFEDL010000025.1 GCA_018241645.1 Pseudomonadota bacterium | reverse complement strand
GTCCTGCGCGCGTCCGAGCGGGACGTGCGGCTACGTGCGGAAGCGCGGCGCAAGCCGCAAGCCACGGCACGAGCGATGCTCGGTGAAGCGTCCAGCGTCCTGGCGGGCCGCACACCGCGCATCCTGTACGCGACGCCGCGCATCGATGTCTGGGTGTACCGCGAGCAGCGGCTGCGGGCAGCACCGGTAGCGGCGCTGCTCGATGAAGGCATCCGGCGCCAGGCGCTGACGCCGCCGGCCGTGCTGGGGCTGCACTGCGAGGGTGAGTCGCCGCTGCTCGTGCTGTGGGCGTGGCGAATGGACGGCACGCTGTCGGCGCCCCTGATCGTGTCTCAGCCACCGACCGGCGATGCGCTGGACGCCAGACTGGCGGCCTACGCGCGCGAACACGCCGCCGGCGAGCACATCGCGTTGCTCGAAGTCGCCGATGTGCTGGCTCTGTACGACACGGCACGCATCCAGCCGTACCCGCTGGCCAGCGAGTGGCGCGGGTTGCCGCTGCAGCCCGTAGCAGCGCTGATGTTCGTGCTGGCAGGCGGGCTGTGCGCTGCGGCTACGGCTGCGCATCTCTGGACCGAGGCCAGTAACGCCGGTCTCGTGGCGGCCATCGCCAGGGAGCGTGACCGCTCGGTGCTGATCGCTGAGCGCCACGCCCTCGCGGCGGCACACGTCGTCGCCTACGCGCAGCTCGGGGCCGCCCAGCCAGAGCTGGCGTTTGCTGCCGCCGATGCACTGCGCTTCCCAGGTACGGTCCAGACGCTGTCGCAGTCTGGTTCGCAGACCCGCGTCACGCTGTCACAGCGATTTGTCGTCGATGAGGCGAGTGCGGCTTTCTTCCGGTCCCGGCTCACCGGGCTGATGGACCTGCCGATTCCGGAGGGCTTCCGCCGGGAGCCGCTGGCGGCACGCGAAGGCGGCGCGCAGGTGGAGGTCGGCTATGTCCGCGACTGACGACCGCGTGCCCATGCTCGCGCGCCTGCTGCTGTGGGCAGCAGTGCTCTGTGTCGCCGTGTCGATCTGGCAGGTGCGCCAAACCTGGATGGCGGATCAGGAAAACAAGCGGCTGAACGCGGCCCTGGTGCGCGAGCAGGCCGAGACGGCGCGCGAGCGTGCGGTCCTCGAGCAACTGCGTACGGCACTGGTGAACGCACCGGCGTCCGCCGCCGAACCGATCGACCAGGCCGCGGCTCTGCTTGCGCTCGATCTCGCCGAATTGGCCCGCGCGAACGGCCTGACGCTGACCCAGCGCACCTGGCGCGGTACGAGCGGCAGCAACGGTGATGGGGATCTGCGCGGACTCGCGTCCACCGATGCCCGCAGCGGTCTGGCGGCGATCACGCTCGCGTTCGACCTGTCCTTCCCGACCCGCACCGGCCTGGCGCGGTGGTTCGGGCTGTTCGTCACGCGGCCGGTGCAGTTGTTGTCCTGGCGCACCGAGGGGGATCGAGCCCACGTCGAGGTGCGCCTGTACGGCGAGAGGGTGGCGCGATGAGGCTGTTTGGAATTGGCAAACAGGCGCATCAGGAAGGAGATGCCGCTCGCGAGGCTCGGGTAGTGCCGGCCCTGCCGGCTCCTGATGATGATCCGCACCAGCACAAGCGCTTCCGCCAGGAACAAGATGCCCATGCGCAAGATGCGGGAGCGGGCGGCCAGCAGCGGCCGGTACGGCCCGAACCGCATGCGCGGCTACGACGGGCCGGCGGGGCTGACGCCGTACTCGATGCGTTCACGCAGATCGGGCTGTCACCGCGCTATGTCGCGTTCGCGCAGCAGCGTGCGCAGCAGTTGCGCGAGCCGCTGGCAGTGGCGTTGCGCGATATGGGGCTCGCCACCGGCGAGCAGATCGCCCGCGCACTCGCCATTGCACATGAGACGGAGTACGTCGATCCGCATCGGGTGGACGATCTCGACCTGGTGAGGCTGCGCGCTTCCGAGCTTCGGCAGCGGGCCACCGTACAGATGGTGCCGGTTCAGATCGAGCCGGCCGCGGGCGGTGTGGTGGTGAGCATCGCCATTGCCGACGAAGCGGTGCTGGCAGGCACCAGCATCGATGTGGCGACGCACTGGCGGCCGTTTGCGGTGCGGGTGGTCGTGGCTTCGCGCGAGACGCTGGCGACGCTCTGGCAGCGTCTGTATGCCGATTCGCTCGAAGCCGTGCTGGCCGCCGAGGCGGCCGATCCGACCGATCTCGACTATGCACGGAAGCTGCTGGAGGCCGTGCTGCGTCATGCCTGTTTCTCGGGGTGCTCGGATATGCACTTCACCCCGACCGATCTGGCCGGGATGCTGCGCGTGCGCAAGGACGGGATGCTGCGTCCCCTGCTGAGTTTCAGCCAGTCGGTCTATGGACGGGTGGTGGGCTTGCTGGTCAACGCCGGCGGCGCCAACGAACTGGCGCTGTCGCGCGAGGCGGCGTATCCACCACCGGCCGATCTCGCCGCTCGGTATGGCTTCCGCGTGCAGTTGACGCGCACCGTGCGCGGCATCGCCGCCGTGATCCGCGTGCTCGATCGTCAGTCCGCAGTCGTGGAGTTCGGCCGGCTCGGCTTTGATTCCACTGCAGAGGCGCACCTGCTGCGCTTCGCGCAGACATCGGAAGGGCTGGTGCTGGTCACGGGACCGACCGGCTCTGGCAAGACCACGACGCTGTTCGCGCTGATGCGCACGATCGATGGCATGGCGCACTCGATCCACACCGTCGAGAACCCGGTCGAGCTGCATTGCCCCCAATGGCACCAGTCGCAGGTCGCGGGCGTGCAGGGCATGACTGAGGCCGAGGCCTTCCGTGCCTACGCCAAGGCATTCCTGCGCTCCGATCCCGATCAGTGTCTGGTCGGGGAGTTGCGCGATGCCCCTACCGTGCTGGCGGCGATCGATCTCGCGAACACCGGCCACACGGTATTCGCGACGCTGCACGCCAACGATGCCCCGCGCACCCTGCAGCGCCTGCGCGAGCTGGGCGTGCCGATGGACTCGATCGCTGCGGTACTGACCGGCGTGCTGGCCCAGCGCCTGATTCCGCGCCTCTGCCCGCACTGCAAGACCCCGGACTCGTCCCCGGCCACCTTCGAGACCTTGCGCCTGCATGCCGGTGCTTCGCCGTACCGGGCGGTCGGCTGTCCATCCTGCGAGCACACCGGCTATGCCGGCCGTGTGCTGGTCTACGAGGTGCTGGCCGTCAATACGGCCATGCGCGATGCCATCGCCCGCGGCGACAGTCCGATGGCACTGGCTTCGTCGATTGCCCCGCAGGATCGGATGTGGGGGCGCGGACTGGCGCTGGTCGCCATCGGTCTGACGACAGTCGAGGCACTGCGCAGCCAGGTCGAGGAGCCGTCATGATCGAACGGCTCTACCGCTACGAAGCGCGCGACTTGATGGACCGCACGGTCGACGGCCAGTTGATCGCCGTCAGCCGTGAGGATGCGGAGGTGCAACTGCGGCAGTTGTCCCTGCGCGCGCTGGCCCTCGATCTCGATGTCCAGGGCACGCTGTCGCTGCTCGTGGCCGGACGCGACTTCGATCTGCGCGAGCTGGCCCGGCTCTACACCTCGCTCGGAGGGCGCCTGACGCGCGGCGGCAACCTGGCGACCGGTCTGCAGGACGTGGCCGAGTTCGTGATCGACGTGCGCCTGCGGGCTGCGCTGTCGGTGTGGATCGCAGCCTACCTGGGCGGTGCCAAGACCAGCGAGTCGATGCGCATCGCCGGCCTGCCGGCGCGGCACGTCGCTGCCGTCGCGGCGCTGGAGGAGTCCGGGTCGCTGGCGCGGGCGCTGAAAGGGCTGGCTACCGAATGCCTCCGCGACTACGAAATCCGTGCGGCCCTCGGCAAGCTCGTCCGTCAGCCGGCGCTCTACGGCCTGGTGGCGCTCATCGCCTATTGGGGCGCGCTGGCGTTCCTGGTGCCGCCGGTGATGCAGCAGATCGGCCGGCTCGGCACCCGCGGTCTGGAAGTCCAGCCGCCCTATGTGCAGGTAGTCGCCGCTCTCGGTAGCTGGGCACACGATCACCTGCTGCTCTGGACGCTGGCCTGTGCCGGAGTGGCGCTCGGGGTAGTCGCCTTTGCCCGTTCCCAGCAGGGGCGCCGCTGCGCTGATCTGCTGCCGATGTGGCGCCGGCTCTCCGAGCGCGCCGACATGGCGCAGCTCTGGGGGGCGTTCGCAGTGCTCTACGGCGCTGGCGAGCGACTGCAGGATGCCGCGCACCACATCGCCGATGCCGCCCGGCGGCCGGCATCGCAGGAGTGGTTTCTGGCGCTGGCCGCCAGCCTGCGCGCCGGCTACCGGCTCGACGAAGCCGTCGTGCGTGCCGGCTTCCCGCGCTACGTGGCAAGCGCCGTCGGTCAGGCCGTCGCCCAGCAGGGCGGCGTGGACGAGTCGCTGGAGCGTTTCGCCGACGAGCGTGCGGCGGATGTGTTCGACCTGCTCGACCGCCTGACCGGGCGCGTCGACCTGCTGCTCAAGCTCGGCCTGGGCCTGCTCATCCTCGGCCTCGCCGCCGTCACCTATCTGCCCGTGTTCATCGCCGCCGGCCACATGCGCTGACGGTGAGGACGGTTCTTCCTACCCGCAGGAGTAACGCCATGCAGTCCAGCAATCCGTTCACCGCATCCACGGCCTTGCGCCGGATGGCCCTGAAAACCCGGCAGGCCGGCGCCACGCTCGCCGAGGTCATGATCGTCGTGATCATCCTCGGCATCCTGGCCGCGGCGATCGTCCTCAACGGCGATACGAGTTCGGCCAAGGCCGTGGTCCTGCAGACCAACCTGCAGACCATCGCCACGGGCCTGAACGCCATGAAGGCGGACATGCCCTGCTATCCGACCCGCACCGGCGCGCTGTTCCAGCAGCAGTTCGCGCAGCAGTCGTTCTGCAACACCGATCTGCGCAACCGCTGGCGGCAGCCCTATATCGCGACCGCCACGGTCGATGCCAACGGCGACATCCTGCTGCCGGAAGTGCATCCGAATGCCACCGTCACGCTCATCCTTGCCAACAACGCCAACGGCAACGGCAACACCCGGCAGTGGCTGGCGCAGGTGACAAATGTGCCGGCCGAAGTTGCCGATGCCTTCATGGAGAAGTGCAACGGCGTGCAGGGCAGCACCGGCGTCAACCCGCCCGGCAAGTGCCTGCGCAACCCGGCCAACGATGCCAACCAGCTCGCGACGGTGCAGTACATCATCGCCGAGGCGCGCTGATCGTGAGCCGCCGCGCCCTGCGCGCCGAGGCCGGTTTTGCGGCCTTCGCCGTCCTGCTGCTGGTGCTGGGGCTCGGGGCAGCGTCGATGCTGCTCGCCATCGAGACCCGCAGTGCTGGGCTGCTCAAGGGCACGCGCAGCGATGTGCTGACGCGGCGGCTCGATGGCGTGGCCGATGCCGTGCAGGCGTATTACCGGGCGACGGCCGATCGCATGGACGTTGCCGATGCGGCGCCCATCGACTGCCCGGGCCTGCTGAGCGCCGCCAACGCGCCGGAACTCATCGCCATCGGCCGGATGCAGTGCGTCATCGGCGCGCGGCAGAGGACGCCGGATGGCTGGCTGGCACATCGCTCGATCTGGCTCTGGCTGGCGCCCGAGGATCAGCCGGACACGAGCGTCTACGACGCTGCCACCGACACGCTGGCGCCGGCAGCCGGCGCAGTGTGGCGGCATGTCGATGGCCGTGCCGTGCAGCTGGCACGGCTGTCGGATTCGCTCGATCGCATGGACCAGCTTGTCGATCACCTGAAGCGCTACTACCTGGCGCGCACGGCGGCTGCCGGCAGCCTGGATGCCGTAGCGAACTTCTGGGTGCTGGCGCCCTGCGCCGGGGTCGACACGCCGGCGCCGGCCGGTGCGCCGGCCTGCACGCAGGGGCTGTACGTCGCCGCAGCGCCGGTGCTGGCCGTCACCGGGCTGCCGGCCGGAATCGGCAGCGATGCCTGGGGCGGTCCGTTTGAATTCCGTAACAGCGGGGCCGGGGTATCGGCCAGCGTCCCTCCTTACTCCGCGAGGCTGCGCATGACGACTCCCTGGGGATTCGTCATCGAGCGCGATCTTGCCCTGCCCCTGTGAGCCGCCCCATGGACATCCACGCTCTCGTTTGCCAGTTGCTTGCCGGCACGCATGTTCCCGATCCGGGTCGATGGAGCGATCTGCACGTCATCGTCGGCCAGCCGCTGCGCGTGCGCGCCGGTGGCATGGGCTTGATGGAAGTAGCAGAAGCATCTGTATCGGATACAGAATTCTCTGTATTCGCCAAACGGGTCACGCATTTCCGGGATTCGGACTGGAGCCGGCAACTCGACCAGGCGCAGGACGATCTCGATTGCTCGGCAACCATCCAGACGGAGGCCGGGCCGGTGCGCTTCCGCGCCAATTTCTTCCGTCACGGTGCCGGCCTGCGCCTGCCGGGGCTGGTGATGCGGCGCATTGCCGGGCAGGTGCCGGCTTTCGATACGCTCGGGCTGCCTGCGGCAGTCCGGACTCTGGGCGAGCGCGCGAGCGGCCTGCTGCTGTTTACGGGCGTGACCGGCTCGGGCAAGAGCACGTCGATGGCGGCACTGCTCGCCGGGATCGCTCAGGCCGGCAGCCTCAACATCATCACGCTCGAAGACCCGGTCGAGTACCTGCTGTCCGGCCTGCCCTCGCAGGTACTGCAGCGTGAAGTCGGGGCCGGCAAGGACTGCCGCAGCTTCGCCGCCGGTCTGCGGGCGGCGCTGCGCGAAGACCCGGATGTGATCATGGTCGGTGAGATTCGCGACGCCGAGACGGCGGCGCTGGCACTCACCGCCGCCCAGACCGGGCACTTGGTGCTCTCGACGCTGCACACCCGTTCGGCGGCACAGACCGTCGATCGGCTGGTGTCGATGTTTCCGGCGGATGCGCGCGATGACGTGCGCGCACAACTGGCCGGCAGCCTGCTCGGGGTGGTATCGCAGATGCTGCTACCGGGCACCGATGGCGGCCGGGTTCTGGCCGCCGAGGTCATGGTGGCGACGCCGGCGGTCGCCAACCTCATCCGCGGCGACAAGGACGGCCCGAAGACGCACATGCTGCCCACGCAGATCCAGCAGGATCATCGCATCGGGTCGCGCCTGTTGAACACGCAGCTGCTGGATCTGGTGCGTGGCGGCGTGGTCGATAGAGAGATCGCCCTGGCTGCGACCTATGACCCGGCCGGCCTGATGGCCGACATGGTCGGGCGCTGACATGGCGGCGGCAGGCATGCTGCGTCAGCGCGGTTTCACGCTGGCCGAAGTCCTGGTGGCGGTCATCATCGTCGGCCTGCTGCTGGCGGCGGTGATGCCGCTGTTTACCCAGAATGTCACGTTCATGCAGCGGATCGAGACCCGCACGCGCCTCGACCGGCTGCATGAAGCGATCCTGCTGGTCTACCGCCAGCAGGCCTGGACGATCGACAGCCAGGCGGATGCGGTGCTCGCCACCGGCACGCAGGTCATCCAGCCCGGTGCGCTGGTCGATGCGCAGTGGGCGGATGTGCTGCGCATCGCCGGTCTGGGGCCGGAGATGCTGCGTGACGGCCACAATCGACCGTGGCAGGTCCAGATCAGCCAGCGTCTGACGCGCATGCGCGCCGGGGTCGCCGTGCCGTACCGCGTCATCGCCCTCGCCTCGAACGACGGCGGGGATTACGACGGGGCGGCGCAGGCGCTCGATCCGGGCACGACTTTCGATCAGGCCACCGGTGCCGTGACCTTCGCAGGTCGGGATGTCGGCACGGTCATCGACGGCTTCACGGTCTGGGACGAACTCGCCGGCACTGTCGACCGGCAGGTGCGCTCGATTGCGGACGCCTACAGCACCTGGTACCGGGCGCGGGCGCGCCAGTCCGGCAGATCCCTGGCCGCGGACTACTTCGCATCGCGCGGGGCCGATGCGGCCTGGGATGTCACGGCCGCTGCTCCCCAGGTGCTGGCTGACTGCGATCTGGTCGCCCCGGACGGGCTCTGGGGCGTGCCGCTCTGGCAGTCGCAGCTTGATCAGGTACTCGGCCTCGGGGCTTCGGCGACGGCGCCGTGGGGGCAGGCGCTGCGGCTGCGCAACTGCGCGGCGCCGGCGCGCTCGCCGGTCAACGGCGCTGCCCAGCCGTTCACGGCCGTGGTCGCGGCGCTGCTGCCGACTGGTGTGCGCATCGAGGCCGTGGCGACGGGAGTGCCGCAATGAGGGGCGTCCCGGGTTACCGCAACGCTTCGACCGTCCTGATGTTTGTGGTGGCGATGCTGTTGAGCATCACCACGCTGGGGTGGGTACGGCTGGTACAGGCCGAAGCGCCAACTGCGCTGGTCGTCGAGGAGGCGGCGACTGCCGCCGGATCGACGCTGACGGCACGGCTGGCGCCGGTTGCAGCGCTGCCGGGCACGACTTCGACCGTGGGCAATCTGGAGCTGCCGGACGGTGCCGTGGTCCGCGCACCGACCTTCACACCGGCGGCTTCCTACGCCACCGAAGGAGCGGCCGTGGCGGCCGTTCGCTCGGCCGTCGAACCGGGACTGCCGGCGATCGAGGCCAGCCTGCTGGCCTTCATGCAGGCGCAGGGGCAGACCACGGCTCAGTGGCAGTACCGCACCATCGTGACCGTCGACGGCGTCAGCGGCGCCGAGCAGCGTACGGTGACGCTCGGGGTGCAGGTCTGGGCGGATGGCTCGCGTCTGCGCACCGGGGCCAAGATCACGGCCGGTGCGACCCGCGTGCTGTATGTGAGCTACGAGCAGAAGGCGGTCGCCGCAGGGCTGCCGGCGGGCTGGGCGCGGCCCGATGCCGGCAACATCCGCTGGCAACTGTTCGCCGACGATAACGCCGGCACGCTGACGCCGATCAGCGGTGTGACCGTCGAAGCCGTCAATGGCGCCTACGACGAGCCGCAGGACTACGCCGACAACGAGATCGATCCGCAGACCGGCGTCGAGCGCCTGGCCCGCGAATGGGTGGCGGCGAAGCTCGTGGCCACGAAGTCGAGCAAGGCGATCATCGACTACGGCCGGACGGTCGAAGCGGTCTACGACGAGGACGCAAACGGCAATGCCATCGCGCGCGTGACCGTCGAGCTGCCGGATCGGGTGCTCACCGCACCGAATGCCCGCGA
>JAFEDL010000024.1 GCA_018241645.1 Pseudomonadota bacterium | reverse complement strand
CGAGATGGACGGCTTCGAGGCCAACGTCGGCGTCATCGTGATCGCCGCGACCAACCGGCCGGACGTGCTGGACCCGGCGCTGATGCGCCCGGGCCGCTTCGACCGCCAGGTGGTGGTGCCGCTGCCCGACATCCGCGGCCGCGAGCAGATCCTCATGGTGCACATGCGCAAGGTCCCGCTCGCGCCGGACGTGAAGGCCGACATCATCGCGCGCGGCACGCCGGGCTTCTCGGGCGCCGACCTCGCGAACCTGGTCAACGAGGCCGCGCTGTTCGCGGCCAGGAAGACCAAGCGCCTGGTCGACATGGAGGACTTCGAGCGCGCCAAGGACAAGATCATGATGGGCGCCGAGCGGCGCTCCATGGTGATGCCCGAGGAGGAGCGCAGGAACACCGCGTACCACGAGTCCGGGCACGTGCTGGTGGCCAAGATGCTGCCCAAGACCGACCCGGTGCACAAGGTCACGATCATCCCGCGCGGACGCGCCCTGGGCGTGACCATGCAGCTGCCGATGGAAGACCGCTACAGCCAGGACCGCGAGCGCCTCCTCAACACGATCGCGGTGCTCTTCGGCGGCCGCATCGCCGAGGAGATCTTCATGCACCAGATGACGACCGGCGCGTCGAACGACTTCGAGCGCGCGACCGACATCGCGCGCCGGATGGTGACGCATTGGGGCATGTCGGACGCGCTCGGCACCATGGTGTACGGCGAGAACGAGGGCGAGGTGTTCCTCGGCCGCTCGATCACCACGCACAAGAACGTGTCCGAGGAAACCATGCGCCAGGTCGACGTGGAGATCCGCCGCATCATCGACACGCAGTACGCCCTGGCGAGGAAGCTCATCGAGGACAACCGCGACAAGGTCGAGGCGATGGCCGCCGCGCTGCTCGAGTGGGAAACACTGGATGCCGAGCAGCTGAACGACATCATGGCCGGCAAGCCGCCGCGGGCCCCCAAGGTTCCGTCCCCGTCGGGCCCGACCCCGCCGCCGTCCACCGACGGCACCGCCGGCGCAACGGCAACCGCGGCAAGCTGAGCGCGGTGTTCCGCTGCGGCCGGTTCAGCCTGCCGCTCGATTTTCCCCTGATCATGGGCGTGGTGAACATCACGCCCGATTCCTTTTCCGACGGCGGGCAGTTCCTCGCCGCCGACGCGGCGATCGCGCAGGCCAACCGGCTGGTAGCCGAGGGCGCCGCGATCCTCGACCTGGGCGCCGAGTCCACCCGCCCCGGGGCCGCGCCGGTGTCCGAGGACGAGGAACTCGCGCGACTCCTGCCAGTGCTCGAGGCGCTCCGCGATCTCGACGTGCCGGTCTCCATCGATACGCGCCGCTCCGGGGTCATGCGCGAGGTGCTTGCCGCGGGCGCGTCGATGATCAACGACATCGAGGCATTGTCGGGGCCGGGATCCCTCGAGGCCGCCAGTGCGTCCGACTGCGGGGTCTGCCTGATGCACAAGAAGGGCGATCCGGCCACCATGCAGCTCGATCCGCAATACGAGGACGTGGTCGGCGAGGTGTCCGGGTTCCTCGCGGGCCGCGTTGCCGCAGCAAGGGCTGCAGGCATCGGCCCCGACCGGATCGTGGTCGACCCGGGGTTCGGTTTCGGCAAGACCGCCGCCCACAACCTCGAGCTGCTGCGCAACCTGGGGCGCATCGCCGGGCTCGGGTCGCCCGTGCTTGCGGGCCTGTCGCGCAAGTCCACGCTGGGCGCGCTCACCGGCCGTCCGGCGACCGGTCGCCTGCCCGCCAGCATTGCGGCCGCTTTGCTTGCCGCGCAGCGCGGGGCGACAATACTGCGCGTACATGACGTAGCGGCCACCCGGGATGCACTCGCGGTATGGCGCGCGGTGGAGGTCGGATGAGCAGAAAATATTTCGGCACGGACGGCGTGCGCGGCACGGTCGGGCAGCCGCCGATGACGGCCGATTTCGTGCTGCGCCTCGGCTATGCGGCGGGGAAGGTGCTCGCCGCGCGCAGGAAGAATCCCGGCACGGACCGTCCGGCAGTGCTGATCGGCAAGGACACGCGGATCTCCGGCTACATGCTCGAAGCGGCGCTGGAGGCAGGTTTCTCGGCGGCCGGCGTGGACGTGCTGCTGTGCGGCCCGCTGCCCACGCCGGGCGTGGCTTACCTCACGCGCGCGCTGCGCCTCATGGCGGGCGTCGTGATCAGCGCCTCGCACAACGCGTACCCGGACAACGGCATCAAGTTCTTCTCCGGCGACGGGTTCAAGCTGCCCGATGATTTCGAGGCGGAGATGGAAAAAGCGCTCGAATTCACCATGGGCTGCAATCCGGCCGCACAGCTGGGCCGCGCCAAGCGGATCGACGACGCCACCGGGCGGTATATCGAGTTCTGCAAGTCCACCTTCCCGGTGGACCTCGACCTCAAGGGGATGAAGATCGTGGTCGACTGCGCCCATGGCGCCGCGTACCACGTCGGGCCACACGTGTTCCACGAGCTCGGCGCGGACGTCGTACCGATCGGCGTATCTCCGGACGGCTTCAACATCAACGACATGTTCGGCGCCACCGCCCCCGACCAGCTGGTCATGGAGGTGAGGCGCAACAAGGCCGATTACGGCGTGGCCCTGGATGGCGACGCGGACCGGCTGGTGATGGTGGATTCGGCAGGCACGGTGTACGACGGCGACCAGCTGCTCTATGCGGTGGTCAAGCACCGCGCCGGGCGGGAGAAGGTCGCGGGGGTGGCGGGCACGCTGATGACCAACCTGGGGATGGAGCAGGCGATCGCGCGGATGGGAATCGCGTTCGGCCGCGCGAAGGTGGGCGACCGCTACGTGCTGGAGATGCTGCGCGAGAAGGGCTGGCTCTACGGCGGCGAGAACTCCGGCCACATCATCTGCCTGGACAAGCACACCACCGGCGACGGCCTGGTGTCGGCGCTGCAGGTGCTGACCTCGATCCGCGAGTCGGGCCGGAGCCTTGCAGAACTGACGGCAGACATGACCCTGTACCCGCAAGTGCTCGTCAACGTGAAAGTTGCGCGCGGGTTCGACTGGAAGAGCCACCCCTCGATTGCGGCTGCGCAAGGATCGGTCGAGCAGGGCCTCGCAGGCCGCGGCCGCGTGCTGCTGCGCCCGTCGGGCACCGAACCCGTGGTGCGCGTGATGGTGGAGGGCGAACCGCGCGCGGCGATCGAGGAAGGCGCCCACGCCATCGCGGCGGCGGTCCGGCTGGCGGCGGGGGCCTAGGCAGGCCTGCATCCTGTAATGAGGCTGTAACACGCCGCCCCCAGAATCCGTCCGATAGACAGGCAACTGTCCCAATGAGGAGCGGATCAATGAAGGCATTCAATGTGTTGCGGGCAATCGGACTGGCGGCGGCCCTGGCGAGCGGCAGCGCCGGCGCGGTCGATATCACGGGGGCGGGTGCGACGTTTCCCTACCCGATCTATGCAAAATGGGCCGACGCGTACAAGAAGTCGACCGGCGTGGGCATGAATTACCAGTCGATAGGATCGGGCGGCGGCATCAAGCAGATCACCTCCAAGACGGTCGACTTCGGCGCGTCGGACATGCCGATGAAGCCCGAGGACCTCGAAAAGAACGGCCTGATCCAGTTCCCGGCCATCATGGGCGGCGTCGTGCCGGTCTACAACCTCAAGGGCGTCGGTTCCGGCGAAATCACCCTGACCGGGCCGTTGCTTGCCGACATCTACCTCGGCAAGGTCAAGAAGTGGAACGACCCGGCCATCGCGGGGATCAACAAGGGCGTCAAGCTGCCGGACCAGGCGATCTCGGTGGTGGCGCGCTCGGACGGTTCGGGTACTACGTTCATCTTCGTCAACTACCTGTCCAAGGTCAGCGCCGAATGGAAGTCCTCGGTCGGCGAAGGCACCTCGGTGAAATGGCCCGCGGGCCTGGGCGGCAAGGGCAACGAGGGCGTGGCCGCCTATGTCGGCCGCATCGACGGCGCAATCGGCTACGTCGAGTACGCCTATGCCAAGCAGAACAAACTGTCCGTGGCGAAGATGGTGAACCGCGACGGCGGCGCGGTACTGCCGGACGACACGACCTTCAAGGCCGCGGCCGCTGGCGCGGACTGGGCGAAGGCGCCAGGGATGTACCTGATCCTGACGGACCAGGCGGGCAAGCAGAGCTGGCCGATGACCGGCGCCTCGTTCATCCTGATGCACAAGGTGCAGGCCAAGGCCGAGAACGCGAAGGAAGTGCTCCGGTTCTTCGAGTGGTCGTACAAGAACGGCGACAAGATGGCCAGCGAACTCGACTACGTGCCGATGCCGGACCCGGTGGTCAAGCTGGTCGAGGCCTCCTGGAAGAACCTCAGGGACGCGGCGGGCAAGCCGGTCTACTAGCAGCAGCGCTGGAAGCGGGCGGGCGCGGGCCGTGCGGCCGGCGCCCGTTTTTTCGGAAGCAGGGCGTGTTTGCCCTTAGAATCAGCCGACAATCCCAATGAGCGCCACGCTGTCCGCCTCGCCCGAAAGCAGCCGAACCCGTCCAATGAGTGATTCGACGCCGCGCTCCGCGCCGCCCCCGGTGATTTCCGAGAGGTGGAAGGACACCCTCTTCGAAAACGTCACCCGGTTCTTCGCGCTGCTGGTATTCAGCATCCTCGCGGCGATCCTTGTCTCGCTGGTCATCGGCAGCGGCCTCAGCCTGCAGAAGCACGGCATCGGGTTCGTGTGGTCGAGCGACTGGGACCCGGTCCAGGAGCAGTTCGGCGCCCTGGTGCCGATCTACGGCACGCTGGTGAGCTCGCTGATCGCCATGGCGATCGGCATCCCGGTGAGTTTCGGCATCGCGTTGTTCCTCACCGAGCTTGCGCCGAACTGGCTGAAGCGCCCGCTGGGCACGGCGATCGAGCTCCTGGCCGCCATCCCCTCCATCATCTACGGGATGTGGGGACTGTTCGTGCTAGCCCCCCTGTTCCAGAGCCATGTCCAGCCGCTGCTGATCGCTACGCTGGGGAACGTGCCGGTGGTCGGCGCGCTCTTCGAAGGCCCGCCGCTCGGGATCGGCATGCTGACCTCGGGGCTCATCCTGTCGATCATGGTGATCCCGTTCATCACGGCCGTGATGCGCGACGTCTTCGAGATCGTCCCGCCCATGCTCAAGGAGTCGGCGTACGGGCTGGGCGCAACCACCTGGGAGGTGGTGTTCCGGGTCGTGCTCCCGTACACGAAGGCCGGCGTCGTCGGCGGGATCATGCTCGGCCTGGGCCGCGCCCTGGGCGAGACCATGGCGGTCACGTTCGTGATCGGGAACGCGCACCGCCTGTCGGCTTCGCTGATGGCGCCGGGCAACAGCATCGCGTCCGCGCTCGCGAACGAGTTTACCGAGGCAGTCGGCGACCTGTACTTCGCCGCGTTGTACGAGCTCGGGCTGATCCTGTTCGTGATCACGACGATCGTCCTCGGCCTGGCCAAGCTGCTGCTGATGAACCTGACCCGCAAGGAAGGCACGAGGACCTGACCATGGGAACCAGCGCAATCAGCCCGTCCAACCCGATCTACCGCAGGCGCAAGCGCAAGAACGCGGTCATGCTCGCGATCTCCTCCATGGCGCTGGCGTTCGGGCTGTTCTGGCTGGTCTGGATCCTCGCCACGCTGCTCTACGAGGGCGGCGCGGCCCTCGCCAGGCTGTCCCTCTACACCCAGATGACGCCGCCGCCCGGCGCGGACGGCGGCCTGGCGAACGCGATCTACGGCAGCCTGATCATGGTGTGCGTGGGAACCTTCTTCGGCACGCCGGTCGGTATCCTCGCGGGGACCTACCTGGCCGAGTACGGCAAGTCCGGCTGGCTCGCGTCCGCGACGCGCTTCCTCAACGACGTGCTCCTCTCCGCGCCCTCCATCGTCATCGGGCTGTTCGTGTACTCGGTATACGTGGCCCAGGTGGGGCACTTTTCCGGATGGGCGGGTTCCGTGGCGCTGGCCCTGCTGGTGGTCCCGGTGGTGGTGCGCACGACCGACGACATGCTCAAGCTCGTGCCCGGGGCGCTGCGCGAAGCCGCCGCGGCGCTGGGATGCCCGACCTGGAAGATGATCGTGCTGATCACCTACCGCGCGGCGCGCACCGGCATCCTGACGGGGATCCTGCTCGCGGTCGCGCGGATCAGCGGGGAGACGGCGCCGCTGCTGTTCACGTCGCTCAACAACCAGTTCTTCTCGAACAACATGAACGCGCCGATGTCGAACCTGCCGGTGGTCATCTTCCAGTTCGCGATGAGCCCGTACGAGGACTGGCACCGGCTCGCCTGGGGCGGCGCCGCGCTGATCACGATTGCGGTATTGATACTCAACATCGTCGCCCGGTCCATGTTCCGCAGGCAGGCCTGAGGCCAAGGAGAAACCATTGGAAGCCACGACCAGTCCCCCGCCGACCCGCGCGCCGCAGAACTTCGGCGCCTCCGAAAGATCCGGCGTCCAGGTGTCGATGGCCGACACCACGGCCAAGCTCCAGGTGCGCGACCTGAATTTCTACTATGGGAAATTCCATGCGCTGAAGTCGATTACGATGGACATCCCCGAGAAGAAGGTCACGGCCTACATCGGCCCGTCCGGGTGCGGGAAGTCGACGCTGCTGCGCACCTTCAACCGCATGTATTCGCTTTACCCGGACCAGCGCGCCGAGGGCCAGATACTGATGGACGGGGAGGACCTGGTCACGACCCGGCAGGACGTGTCGCTCCTGCGCGCCAAGATCGGCATGGTGTTCCAGAAGCCCACGCCGTTCCCGATGTCGATCTACGACAACATCGCGTTCGGCGTCCGCCTGTTCGAGAACATGAGCAAGCGCGAGATGGACGAGCGCGTCGAGTGGGCCCTCACCCGTGCCGCCCTGTGGGGCGAAGTCAAGGACAAGCTCGGCCAGAGCGGCCACAGCCTGTCCGGCGGCCAGCAGCAGCGCCTGTGCATCGCGCGCGGGATCGCCATCAAGCCGGAAGTCCTCCTGCTCGACGAGCCGTGCTCCGCGCTCGACCCGATCTCCACGGCCAAGGTCGAGGAACTGATCCACGAGCTGAAGACCGACTACACCGTGGTGATCGTGACCCACAACATGCAGCAGGCGGCGCGCGTCTCGGATTTCACCGCCTACATGTACCTCGGCGAACTGATCGAATTCGACGTGACCGACACGATCTTCATCAAGCCGAAGAAGAAACAGACCGAGGACTACATCACCGGCCGCTTCGGCTGATCCCCGCATGCCGGCCGGGGTACCGCCCGGGCCGGCTGTTGCGCTGCGATTCGCACGCAATTTCTTGATCCTTTGGATGGTTTTGGTTTGACCGGCCCGTCCCCAGCGCGGTAAAATCACCGGCTTTTGTTTTCGCGGGAATGCGATGCGCGGTCGGTTGGTGGCGGGAAACTGGAAAATGCACGGCAGCCGCGCGACGAACCCGGCGCTGCTGGACGCGGTGCTTGCCGGCGTTGCCGGCCTGGCGGGCGTCGAATGCGCCGTGTGCGTCCCTTTCCCGTACCTGTCCGAAGCGTCCGCCCGGCTTGCAGGCTCGAAGCTGGCGCTGGGCGCACAGACCCTCAGCGAATTCCGGTCAGGGGCCTACACCGGCGAGGTATCGGCCGCAATGCTGGCCGATTTCGGGTGCAGGTTCGTGCTGGTCGGTCATTCGGAGCGCCGCGGTTTGTTCGGCGAGACGGATGCGCAAGTGGCGGCGAAGTTCGCCGCCGCGGCCAAGGCGGGGCTGACGCCAGTGCTGTGCGTGGGCGAGACGCTCGCGGAACGCGAAGGCGCCCGCACCGAGCAGGTGGTGGCGCGCCAGCTGGATGCGGTGCTGGACCTGTCGGGCGCAGCCGCGCTGGCGGGGGCGGTTCTTGCGTACGAGCCGGTGTGGGCGATCGGCACCGGGCGCACGGCGTCGCCGCAGCAGGCGCAGGACGTGCATGCGTTCCTGCGCGCGCGGGTAGCGGAACGCGACGCTGGTGTGGCGGCGAAGCTGCGCATCCTCTACGGAGGAAGCGTGAAGCCGGGCAATGCGGCGGAAATATTCGCCATGAAGGACGTGGACGGGGGGCTGATCGGTGGCGCCTCGCTGGTATCGGAAGATTTTCTCGCGATCTGCAAGGCTGCGGTAAGCAAGGGGTAAAGAATGGAAACCTGGTTGAGCATAATTCTGGTGTTGCATGTACTCGTCGCCCTGGCGGTGATCGGGCTGGTGCTGCTCCAGCACGGCAAGGGCGCCGACATGGGGTCCGGATTCGGGGGCGGCTCCTCGGGCAGCCTGTTCGGCGCGTCCGGTTCGGCGAATTTCCTGTCGCGCGCCACTGCGGTGCTCGCCACGGTGTTTTTCCTGACCAGCCTCGGCCTGGCTTATCTCGCCACGCACAAGCCCAAGGCGACGGGCGGCGTGATGGATGCAGTGAAGACCGAGACCGCAGCGCCGGCCGCGGCGAAGAAGGCCGAAGAGCCGGCCAAGGATGCTTCCGGCAGCAAGGCGAAGGACGTGCCGAACTGACCTGGTGCGAGCCGGGCGTCCACCGGATTCTGTGCCCGGAGGTTTTTGAGGGATAATTGTTTTTATCCGCCCACGTGGTGAAATTGGTAGACACGCCAGCTTGAGGGGCTGGTGGCCTAAACAGCCGTAGCAGTTCGAGTCTGCTCGTGGGCACCAGCACTAAGCGGGGCCGGGAATGATCCCGGCTCCGTGGCAGCATCAAACCGATTTCGGGAACTCGTAAAATTTCCGGTCCGGCCCTGCCGGGCCGAATCGAATGCTTGCAGAGTACTTTCCGGTCCTGTTGTTCATAATCGTCGCCGTGGGCGTCGGTGTCGTGCCCATGGTGCTCGGCAGGCTGGTCGGCCCGAGCCGCCCGGACGCGGAGAAGCTTTCGCCCTACGAATGCGGCTTCGAGGCTTTCGAGGACGCGCGCATGAAGTTCGACGTGCGCTACTACCTCGTCGCCATCCTGTTCATCCTGTTCGACCTCGAGATCGCCTTCCTGTTTCCGTGGGCCGTCGTGCTCAACGACATCGGCCTGTTCGGCTTCCTGTCGATGATGGTGTTCCTCGGGATCCTCGTCGTCGGGTTCGTCTACGAATGGATGAAAGGAGCCCTGGAATGGGAATAGACGGCATCCTCCAGGAAGGCTTCGTCACCACGACCGCCGACAAGGTGATCAACTGGACCCGCACCGGTTCGCTCTGGCCGATGACCTTCGGCCTCGCGTGCTGCGCGGTGGAGATGATGCAGGCCGGCGCGGCGCGCTACGACCTGGACCGGTTCGGCATCGTGTTCCGGCCGAGCCCGCGCCAGTCCGACCTGATGATCGTGGCCGGGACGTTGTGCAACAAGATGGCGCCGGCGCTGCGCAAGGTCTACGACCAGATGGCGGAGCCGCGCTGGGTGATTTCTATGGGCTCGTGCGCGAACGGCGGGGGCTACTACCACTATTCGTATTCGGTCGTGCGCGGCTGCGACCGGATCGTGCCGGTCGACATCTACGTGCCCGGCTGCCCGCCCACCGCCGAGGCGCTGCTGTACGGACTGATCCAGCTGCAGAACAAGATCAAGCGCACCAACACTATTGCCCGCTGATCCACGCTCCGACGACCGAAAAACAACAACATGACCCCCAAGCTCCAGCGCCTGCACGACGCGCTCCAGACTGTCATCGGCGGGCGCATCGGCACCCTGAAGGAGTCGTTCGGGGAAATCACGCTCGAGGTCGCCGCGGCCGACTACCTGGCGGTTGCGCAGACCCTGCGCGACGCCCCGGAACTGCGCTTCGAGGAACTGATCGACCTGTGCGGCGTCGACTATTCGACCTACGGGGACGTTCCGCGCGAAGGGCCCCGGTTTGCCGTGGTCGTTCACCTGACGTCGGTCTCGCACAACTGGCGCATGCGCCTGCGCACGTTCTGTCCCGAGGAAGAGCTGCCGATGGTCGAATCCGTGATGCCGGTCTGGGCGAGTGCCAACTGGTACGAGCGCGAGGCGTTCGACCTGTACGGGATCGTGTTCTCGGGCCATCCCGACCTGCGCCGGATCCTCACCGACTACGGCTTCATCGGGCATCCATTCCGCAAGGATTTCCCGATCAGCGGCTACGTGGAGATGCGCTACGACCCGGACCAGAAGCGGGTGATCTACCAGCCGGTCAGCATCGAGCCGCGCGAGGTCACGCCGCGCATCGTGCGCGAAGAACACTACGCGGAAGGCGAGTAGGGGCCGCCATGGCAGAGATCCGCAACTACACGCTCAACTTCGGCCCGCAGCACCCGGCCGCGCACGGCGTGCTGCGCCTGGTCCTCGAGCTCGACGGCGAGGTCATCCAGCGCGCCGACCCGCACATCGGGCTGCTGCACCGGGCGACCGAGAAGCTGATCGAGACCAGGACGTTCCTGCAGTCGGTCCCGTACATGGACCGGCTCGACTACATGTCGATGATGTGCAACGAGCACGCCTACGTGATGGCCATCGAGCGGCTGCTCGGGATCGTGCCGCCGGAGCGCGCGCTGTACATCCGCACGATGTTCGACGAGATCACGCGCCTCCTGAACCACCTGCTGTGGCTGGGGGCGCACGGCCTCGACTGCGGCGCGATGACGATGTTCCTGTATTGCTTCCGCGAGCGCGAAGACCTGATGGACTGCTACGAGGCGGTGTCCGGGGCGCGCATGCACGCGGCGTACTACCGGCCGGGCGGCGTCTACCGCGACCTGCCCGATTCGATGCCGCAGTACACGGCCACCAAGGTCCACAACGAGCGCGAGATCCGCGCGATGAACGAGAACCGGCAGGGGACGCTGCTCGACTTCATCGACGATTTCACCCGCCGCTTCCCGGCGTGCGTCGACGACTACGAGACCCTGCTCACCGACAACCGGATCTGGAAGCAGCGCACCGTGGGCGTGGGCGTCGTGACGCCCGAGCGTGCGCTGCAGCTCGGCTTCACCGGGGCCATGCTGCGCGGTTCGGGCGTGGAATGGGACGTGCGCAGGCGGCAGCCATATGCCGCGTACGACCGGATGGAGTTCGACATCCCGGTCGGCGTCAACGGCGACTGCTACGACCGCTACCTCGTGCGCGTCGAGGAGATGCGCCAGAGCAACCGGATCATCAAGCAGTGCGTCGACTGGCTGCGCGCGAATCCCGGCCCGGTCATCGTCGACGACCACAAGGTCGCCCCGCCATCGCGCGTGGGGATGAAGCAGAACATGGAAGAGCTGATCCACCACTTCAAGCTCTTCACCGAGGGCATGCACGTTCCCGAGGGCGAGGCCTACGCGGCGGTCGAGCACCCCAAGGGCGAATTCGGCATCTACCTCGTGTCGGACGGCGCCAACAAGCCGTACCGCGTGAAGATCCGCGCGCCGGGCTTCGCGCACCTGTCGGCGCTCGACGAAATGGCGCGCGGGCACATGCTCGCGGACGCCGTCGCGATCATCGGCACGCAGGACATCGTGTTCGGGGAGATCGACCGCTGATGCTTACGCCCGAGTCCCTGAAGAAGATCGACCGCGAGGTCGCCAAGTATCCGGCCGACCAGAAGCAGTCGGCGGTCATGGCCGCGCTGATCGTCGCGCAGGACGAAAAAGGCTGGCTCGCCACCGAGACCATGGATTTCGTCGCGCAGTACCTCGGCATGGCGCCGGTGGCCGTGTACGAGGTGGCCACGTTCTACAACATGTACAACCTCGCGCCGACCGGCAAGTTCAAGCTGACGATCTGCACCTGCCTGCCGTGCGGGCTGCAGGGCTCGCTCGAGGCGGCCGACCACCTCAAGCAGAAGCTCGGCGTGGATTTCAACGAGACCACCGCCGACGGCAAGTTCACCCTGAAGGAGGGCGAGTGCATGGGCGCGTGCTCGATGGCGCCGGTGGTGCTGGTGAACAACAAGCGCATGTGCGACTACATGTCCAACGACAAGCTGGACGCGCTGGTCGAGGATCTGGGGAAGAAGGCCTGAAATGCTGAACTACGGACCTGATTCGATCCTGATGGCCGGCATTGACGGCGAGAACTGGCGCCTCAAGGATTACGAGAAACGCGACGGCTATGCGGCGCTGAAGAAGATCATTGCGGGCGGCATGAAGCCCGAGGACGTGATTGCCGAGGTCAAGAAATCCGGCCTGCGCGGCCGCGGCGGCGCGGGCTTTCCCACCGGCCTCAAGTGGAGCTTCATGCCGCGCCAGTTCCCGGGCGCCAAGTATCTCGTGTGCAATTCGGACGAGGGCGAGCCGGGCACCTGCAAGGACCGGGACCTGCTGCGCTACAACCCGCATTCGGTCATCGAGGGAATGATCATCGGCGCCTACGCAATGGGCGCGACCGCCGGATACAACTACATCCACGGCGAGATCTGGGAGACCTACGAGCGCTTCGAGGAAGCGCTCGAGGAAGCGCTCGCCGCGGGGTACCTGGGCAGGAACATCCTCGGGTCGGAGTTCAGCTTCGAGCTGTATGCGCACCCGGGCTACGGCGCCTACATCTGCGGCGAGGAAACCGCGCTGCTCGAGTCGCTCGAGGGCAAGAAAGGGCAGCCGCGCTTCAAGCCGCCCTTCCCGGCGAGCTTCGGCCTGTACGGCAAGCCGACCACGATCAACAACACCGAGACCTTTGCCGCGGTGCCGTGGATCATGCGCAACGGCGGCGATCCCTTCCTCGCGCTGGGCAAGCCCAACAACGGCGGCACCAAGCTGTTCTCGGTCTCGGGGCACGTGAACCGCCCGGGCAACTACGAGGTGAAGCTGGGCACCCCGTTCGCCAGGCTCCTCGAGATGGCCGGCGGCGTGCGCAACGGCCACAAGCTGAAGGCAGTGATCCCGGGAGGCTCGTCGATGCCCGTGCTGCCCGCCGACGTCATGATGGCCACCGACATGGACTACGACTCGATCGCCAAGGCGGGCTCCATGCTCGGCTCAGGTGCGGTGATCGTCATGGACGACTCGACCTGCATGGTGCGTGCCCTGGAGCGGCTGTCGTATTTCTACTTCGAGGAATCCTGCGGCCAGTGCACCCCGTGCCGCGAGGGGACCGGCTGGCTCTACCGCATGGTGAACCGGATCGAGAACGGCGCCGGGCGCCCGGAGGACATCGAGCTCCTCAACAACGTGTCGGACAACATTGCCGGCCGCACCATCTGCGCGCTCGGCGACGCGGCAGCGCTGCCCGTCAAGAGCTTCATCAAGCACTTCCGCGCCGAGTTCGAATATCACATCGAGCACAAACGCTGCCTCGTTTCGGGCGCGCAGAGTGAACCCAAGTGGGGCCGGTCGGGCGCGCACCATGCGGCGCACGACGCGGCCAAGGCGGCCTAGGAATACGCACATGCTCAAGGTCGAAGTCGACGGCAGGGAAGTGGAGGTCCAGCACGGCGCAACCGTGATGGAGGCGGCCAACAAGCTCGGCATCTACGTGCCGCACTTCTGCTACCACAAGAAGCTTTCGATCGCGGCCAACTGCCGCATGTGCCTGGTCGAGGTGGAGAAGGCGCCCAAGCCCCTGCCGGCCTGCGCCACGCCCTGCACCGACGGCATGAAGGTCAAGACCCATTCCGAGAATGCGCAGAAGGCGCAGAACGGGGTGATGGAGTTCCTGCTGATCAACCACCCGCTCGACTGCCCGATCTGCGACCAGGGCGGCGAATGCCAGCTGCAGGACCTCGCGGTGGGCTACGGCAAGGGCAGCTCGCGCTACCAGGAAGAAAAGCGCGTGGTGCTGCACAAGGACATCGGCCCGCTCGTGGCCGCCGAGGAAATGAGCCGCTGCATCCAGTGCACGCGCTGCGTGCGCTTCGGCCAGGAAATCGCCGGCGTGATGGAACTGGGCATGATCGGCCGCGGCGAGCACTCCGAGATCGTGGCGTTCGTCGGCAGGACCGTCGACTCCGAGCTCTCCGGCAACATGATCGACCTGTGTCCCGTGGGCGCGCTGACCTCCAAGCCGTTCCGCTACTCGGCGCGCACCTGGGAACTCGCGCGCAGGAAGAGCGTCGCGCCGCACGACGGCCTGGGCTCCAACCTCGTCGTGCAGGTCAAGCAGAACAAGGTGATGCGCGTGCTGCCGTTCGAGAACGAGGCCATCAACGAGTGCTGGATCTCGGACAAGGACCGGTTTTCGTACGAAGGCCTCAATTCGCCCGAGCGCCTCACGCGCCCGATGGTCAAGCAGGACGGCCAGTGGCAGGAAACCGACTGGCAGACGGCGCTGGAGCGCGTGGTCGCGGGTCTCAAGGCCGCCGGCAGCGACGTGGGCGCGCTCGCCACGCCGCATTCGACGCTCGAGGAGCTCTATCTCGCGCAGAAGCTGGTGCGCGCGATGGGCAGCCAGGCCGTCGATTTCCGCCTGCGCCAGGCTGATTTCTCCGCCGACGGCAAGCTGGGCGGGATCCCCTGGCTGGGGATGCCCATCGCCGAGCTCGGCAACCTCGACCGCGTGCTGGTGGTCGGCTCGTTCCTGCGCAAGGACCATCCGCTGATCGCCAACCGCCTGCGCCAGGCCGCGAAGCGCGGATTGAAGGTCAACGTGCTGCATTCGGCGGACGACGACCTGCTCATGAACGTGGCGAACAAGGTGATCGTGTCCCCCGCGCAGCTGCCCGCGGCGCTGGCGAAGATCATGGACGGCCCGGTGGGCGAGAGCCTGAAGTCCGGCAAGAACGTGGCGATCCTGCTGGGCAACTTCGCCCAGCAGCACCCGCAGGCCGCGCAGCTGCATGCGATCGCCCAGTCGATCGCGGATTCCCTCGGCGCAAAGCTCGGATTCCTCGGCGAGGCGGCCAACAGCGTCGGCGGTTATGTGGCCGGAGCTGCGGGGCAGGTCAACGCCGCGGCGATGCTTGCGTCGCCGCGCAAGGCCTACGTACTGCTGAATGCCGAGGCCGAGCTCGACTGCCACGATCCGCAG
>JAFEDL010000023.1:25109-27654 GCA_018241645.1 Pseudomonadota bacterium | reverse complement strand
TTCGCCGCGCCCCCGACGACCTCCGCACCCGCCGCCCGGTAGGTATCGTCACTGAAATTGGCCGCGTCCCCTGCGCCCGACTCCACGGCCACCTTGAAACCGAGCTTGATGAGCTTCTCCACGACTTCGGGCACGGTGGCGACGCGCTTCTCGCCCGCCAAAGTCTCTTTCGGGACCCCTATGACCTGAGGCATGACTTCCCCTTTCTGGATGCTGGATTTGAAGACCGGATGCGCAATTGTACGGGTTCCCCGCGGACACCAGCTAAGCCTTGCGCCCGGCCCTCGCCATCCACCCGAAGCGCCGCTCGCCAATTTCGAATGCCGCCTGCACGATCAGCGCGAGCGCCGCGGCCGGGATCGCCCCCGCGAGCAGCGTTACGCTGTCGTTCAGCGCGAGGCCCGAGGCGATGCGCTCGCCGTATCCGCCCGCGCCGATGAAGGCGGCAATCGTGGCAGTGCCGACGTTGATCACGGCCGAGGTCTTGATGCCCGCGAGGATCGAAGGCAGCGCGAGCGGCACCTCGATCAGCCACAGGCGCTCGCGCGGCGCGAGGCCCAGCGCCATCGCGGCCTGGCGCATGCCGGCACCGATGCCGGCAAGCCCCGCATGGGTGCTCCGGACGATGGGAAGCAATGCGTACAGGAAGAGCGCGACCAGGGCGGGCAGCGTGCCGATCGTGCCCAGCGCCGCGATGAGGAATGCGAACAGGGCGAGCGAAGGAATGGTCTGCACCACGCCCACCGCGCCGAGGATCCACTGCGCCCCGCGCGGCCACTTCGACGCCGCGACGCCGAGGGGCACGCCGACCACGATGCTGGCGGCAAGCGAGGCAAAGACCAGCAGCAGGTGCTCCCCCGTGAGGCGCCAGAAATCCGGGCCGAACAATGCGCCGAGAAAATCCCGCCTGCCTGCCTGCCGGGCGGTCTCTGCGGCATTCACCAGCAACGCGGCCTCGGCAAACGACTTGCCTTCGAGCTCGGCGGCCGCATTCATGCGGATCATGCGCCGTTCGTCGATTCCGCCCTCCAGCTTTCCCAGCGCGCGCCAGGCCGCGGGGAACCTCGCCGGCACGTCGAGGCGGTACAGCAGGACGGCGTCGTAGCGCGGAAAATATTTGCGGTCGTCCTCGAGCACGCGCAGCTTGTAGCGCTCTATCTTGGCGTCCGTGGTGTAGATGTCGATCGCGTCGATCTTGCCGGCGGCCAGCGCCTCGTAGGCGAGGCCGTGGTCGAGTCCCGAGGGCGTCGCAAATGTCAGGCCGTAGGCCGCCTTGAGGCCGGGCCACCCGTCAGCGCGGCCGATGAATTCCTGCGACAGGCCGAGCCTGAGTTGCGGGTTGCGCAGCAGGTCCGACACCGTGCGGATCCCGAGCGCCTGCGCCCGCTCGTCGCGCATGGCGAGCGCGTAGCCGTTGCTGAAGCCCAGCGGCACGGCCACGCCGAGTCCCTGCGCCGCGAGCTCGCGGTTCAACCGCCCGATGCCGGGATTGCCGTCGAGCTTGAGGATCTCCCTGGCGATGGTGCCGGTGTACTCGGGATACAGGTCGATCGAGCCGGCCTTCAGCGCGGCGAACACGATCCCGGTGTTGCCGAGGCCCGGCCGGTGCACCGCGTCGCCCGCCTGCCGGGTGATGATCTCGCCCAGGATGTAGGACTCGGTGAATCGCTTGGAGCCGACCTTGAGCGGCTCGGCGCCTGCGCCGAGCGCCGCGCACACGAGCAGCAGCGCCGCCCAGCGCACGGTCAGGCCCCGCCCGGGCCGGCCGCCGCCGGGCCGATGAACTGCAGTGCGGCGAGGCTCGCGTACAGGCCGCCCTGGCGCATGAGTTCGGCGTGCGTGCCTTCGGCCACGATCGCGCCGCGGTCCAGCACGAGGATGCGGTCGGCGTGCTGGACAGTCGCGAACCGGTGCGCGATCACCAGCGTGGTCCGGCCGCGCTCGAGCGCCTCGAGCGCCTCCTGCACCATGCGCTCGCTCGCCGCGTCGAGCGAGCTGGTCGCCTCGTCCAGCAGCAGGATCGGCCGGTCGGCAAGCAGCGCGCGGGCGATCGACAGCCTCTGCCGCTGCCCGCCCGACAGCGTCACGCCGCGCTCGCCGAGCTGGGTATCGAGTTTCTGCGGCAGCCGCTCCACGAACTCGAGGGCGAACGCCTGCTCGCAGGCCCGCTCCGCCTCGGCGCGGGTGGCGCCCGGCCGCCCGTAGCAGACGTTCTCGAGCACGCTGGCCGCGAAGATCACGGGATCCTGCGGCACCACGGCGATCGCGCGCCGCAGGGCGAGGGGATCGAGCGTGCGTATGTCGACGCCGTCCACCCGGATGGTCCCGGCCTGCGGATCGTAGAACCGCAAGAGGAGCGAAAGCACGGTCGACTTCCCGGCGCCCGACGGGCCGACCAGGGCCACCCGCTCGCCCGGCGCGATCCGGATGCCGAACCGTTCGAGCGCCGGCTGCTGCGGGCGGGCGGGATAGGCGAAGGTCACTGCGTCGAATTCCACGCCTCCCGCGCCGCCCGAGGGCAGCACCGCGGGGGCCGCGGGCGCCT
>JAFEDL010000023.1:20964-25046 GCA_018241645.1 Pseudomonadota bacterium | reverse complement strand
GATCGCCGCGATCGCGCCCGCGGCGATCGCGCTGTAGAAGATGAAGGCGGACAGGTCGCCGGCAGACAGGGAGCCCGCCAGCACGTCATGGCCGCCCTTCCAGAGGATGACCCCGACGCCGCCGAACACGATCAGCATGATGAGGCCGACCAGCATCGCCGACTGGCCGATGCGCCGCACGCCCATCGCATAGGCGGCCTCGACGTGGGCGGCGAAGTCGCGCCGCGTCGCCCCTTCGTGCGCATACGCCTGCACCGTCCGCACCTCGTGCAGGGCCTCGTCGACGAACGCGCTCACGTCGGCGACCCGGTCCTGGCTCTGGCGCGAAGCGCGGCGCACGCGGCGCCCGATCACGGCGACCGGCAGCACGATCAGCGGCCCGAGCGCGATGACGATGAGCGTGAGCTTGAAATTGGTGACCAGCAGCATGCCGAGCGCGCCCGCAAGCAGCAGGACGTTGCGCAGCGCGAGCGAAAACCCGTAGCCCACCACCGCCTGCAGCAGCGTCGTGTCGTTGGTCAGCCGGGAGATCACTTCGCCGGTGCGCACCGTCTCGAAGTAGCCCGGCGAAAAAGTGAGGATGTGGTCGAACACCGCGCGGCGGATATCCGCGATCACGCGCTCGCCGGTGCTGAGCATCAGGAAGAACCGCGCGTAAGTCGCGAGCGCAAGCAGCGTGGCGAGCCCGAGCACGGCGACGAGGGCGCGGTCCAGCACCTCGGGGCTTGCCGCCGCGAAACCCTTGTCGATCACGTAGCGCAGGCCCTGGCCGAGCGCAAGCACGCAGCCGGCCGCCACCAGCAGCGCAAGCACTGCCGCGGCGATGCGCAGGCGATACGGCGCGAGGAACCGCGCCAGGCGCAGGAACTGGGAGAAGTCCCGGCTGCCGGGGCGATCGGGCAGGCGGTCGTTGAAGACTGACATGGGCACGCACTGTACCGCATGCGATGCGGCAGGCGGCGCGGCGGCCTAGCGGCCGTAGTAGCGGTAGTTGTTGCGGCCGAGCTCCTTGGCCCGGTACATGGCGGCGTCTGCATTGCGCAGCAGCGTCTCGCCGTCCCCGGCATCCCCGGGAAAGAGGCTGATGCCGATGCTCGCCCCGATGCTGAAGGCGCGGCCGTCGACGAGGATTTCCGGCCCGAGCGTGCGCAGGATCTTCTCCGCCACCACGGCGCAATCGCCCTCGTGCGCCAGGTCTGGAATGACGATCACGAATTCGTCGCCGCCCTGGCGCGCAAGCGTGTCGGCCTTGCGCACGCAGCCCGTAAGGCGAGCGGCGACCTCGCGCAGGACCGCGTCGCCGGCCTTGTGCCCGAGGGAGTCGTTGACCGCCTTGAAATGGTCCAGGTCGATCGCCATGACCGCCAGGCGGGCATCGCGCCGCTGCGCCGCGAACACGGCCTGCCTCAGGCGGTCGTCGAGCAGGCGCCGGTTGGGCAGCCCGGTAAGCGTGTCGTGGTACGCGAGGTAGCGGACCTCGTCCTCCTGGCGCTTTCGCTCGGTCACGTCCTGCGACACGCCGATGACCCGCTCCGGCGCGCCGTCCGCCCCGTACACGAGCTGGCCGCGCGCGGCGACCCAGCGCACCTCTCCGCCGCTGGCCACGATGCGGAACTCGCAGAAGTGGGGTTCGCCCGTCTCCACCGTGCTGGCGCAGGCCGACTCGTAGCGGGCCCGGTCGTCGGGGTGGATCAGCCTGCGGATGTCGGCGGCGGACTCGCCGCCCGGCGGCAGGGCGCCGAGCAGGCCCGACGGATCGCGGCCCCAGGTGAATGCGTCGGAGCGCACGCCCCATTCCCAGTAGTACAGGTCGGCGGCGTCCACCGCGAGGCGCAGCCGTTCCACGTTCTCGAAGAGCGCGGCGGCCGCCTGCCGCAGGTCGGTGACGTCGCGCGCCGTGCCGGTGGCGCCGACGACGTCGCCGGCCGGGTTGCGCAGCGGGATGGCGTTGTAGGACAGGTCCACCGGCGAGCCGTCGCGGCGCAGGTGGCGCGTTTCATAGTTGTGCAGGGACTGCCCTTCGAAGATCCGGCGGAACACCGCGCAATCGCGCTCGCGCACCGCCCCCTCGAGCGAGGCGTGGAACGGCTGGCCGAGCATCTCGGCCGCCTCGCCGCCCCAGATCCGGCGCACCGCGGAGCCGTTCAGGTACGTCCAGCGCCCCTCGAGGTCGAGAGACCAGATGAGGTCGTTCGACGTTTCCACCAGGTTGCGGTACATCTCCTCGCTGGCGCGCAGCGCGCGCTCCGCGGCACGGCTCTCCTGCGCATCGGCAAAGGCGAAGATCGCGGAGGCCTGCGGGTTGCCGGCGTCGACCGCGCGGCCGAGGCTGCGGCACCAGGTGAGCTCCCCGTCCTTGCGCACGAGCTGCACGTCGTACTCGACGATGCCGCCTTCCCCGAGCCGCTCGTAGGTGTCATTGCCCACCGCCTCCCAGGCCTCGCCGGAGCGGTACAGCAGGCGGGTCGGCTGCCCGACGAGCTCGCCCGGGCCGTATCCCAGCATCAATTCCAGGCGGCGGTTGCAGCGCACGATCGTGCGGTCCTCGACGAACGCGATCCCGACCGGGAGGATGTCGAAGATCAGGTTCTCCTCGGCCAGCACCCCGCGGTAGGCCGCCTCCGCGCGCTTGGTTTCCGAGATGTCCGTGAACACCCCGACGATGCCGCCCAGCGGGGTGCGCACCGACTTGCCCTGCATCCACCTGCCGTCGCGGGTGCGGAACTGGCGCAACGCCCCGCTGCCGGACAGGTGGCCCTCGATGCGCCACCGGATCCAGCCTTCGCGGTCCCGGGCCCGCGCTTCCGGCACCGCTTCGGCGCGGTCGAAGGCCGCCTCGGCGATCGTGCGGAACGGCGTCCCGGTGAGGGATTCCGGGGATTGCCCGGGCGCATAGAGCGCGGCGTACTCCGCGTTGCAGACCACCAGCCGGTCCTCGCCGTCGAACACCGCGATGCCGTCGGGCGAACTGTCGATGGCGTCGCGCATGCGGCTCTCGCTGGCCGCGAGCTGCCGGGCAAGGGCCTCGTTCTCGAGCTGGATGCGCAAGGCCGACAGCACGCTGCGCCGCAACTGCGAGTAGACCAGGTACAGGATGAACGCGAACAGCACCAGCATGCCGGCCATCGCGCGGTACGTGAAGTCGGGTTGCGACCCGAGCGCGTAGACGGTCGTCGCCATGGGCAGGATGCAGAAGCCGGTGAACGCGGCGCGGCTGGCCGCGTACAGGCCGGCCGCGCCGATGAGCGCGCCACCGCCTACAAAAATGATGGCCAGTTGCCCGACCACAGGCGTCGTCGGAAAGAAGACCAGCGGCGCAACGCTCCACACCGCCCCCGCGGCAAACGCCCCAAGGGCAAAACGGCCCTCCCAGACCCGGGGATCGGATTCTCGGCTGCGCAGGTACGCGCGGTGGACCGCATACCGCGCCGCGACTGCGCCGGCCGCGGCCGCCATCCACGCGACCAGCGCGCCCGCGGTATTCGAGTCCCAGAGCACCAGCGCAAGGAGCGCCACGTAGACCGGCGACGCAAAGTAGGCCCCGATGGCGGCGCGGTAGAGGTGCGCCACGCGCGCCCGGTCGAAATCGGTCCGTGCGACCGAAGGCGAGTCGCGCGCCGGCACCTTCCCGGATCCGTTCATCGCCATTGCCGGCGGAGCCTGCAGATGAAGTCCATGCCTTAAGCTACCTCCCCGCAGCGGCCGGCGCCGGGCAAGAATGTGCACACCTTACGATTTATTTCACTTCGGGCGCCGCCAGCCGATGAGCGGTCGCCGCCCGTGCACGAGCGGCGGCGCCAAACCGGGCGGCATCCGGAGCAAACCCGAAATCCCCCGCTTTTATTCCGCAACCTCCTTGCCAGGAGCCGCTTCCACGGCAATCGGCATACTTCTTTTTATATACCTGTCGATGCCGCGAGGCGCCTGTCCAGCAGTTGTATCCAGTGCAGCACCGGGGTTGCGGTGCCGGATTGCAGGTGGGCAAGGCAGCCGATGTTGGCGGTTGCGATTGCCGCCGGCGCCCCGGCCTGCAGGGCGGCGAGCTTGTTGGACCGAAGCTTGTGCGACAGCTCCGGCTGCAG
>JAFEDL010000023.1:20799-20936 GCA_018241645.1 Pseudomonadota bacterium | reverse complement strand
GTCAGCGCGCAACCCGCCGCTTCGAGCACCGACTCGACCGCGCCGCGCACCTGCTGGCCGTGCTGCAGGCTGCACGGCGAATGGAACGCGACCTTCGGAGCCTTCGCAGGCGCGGCGTCCAGCAGCTTGCGCAGCGC
>JAFEDL010000023.1:1871-20722 GCA_018241645.1 Pseudomonadota bacterium | reverse complement strand
CGTCCCGCAACAGGTGGCCGTACTCCTTCACTGTCGCACCGCAGCCGCTCGCGGTCATCACGATCGCCTCGGCCCCCGCCTCGACCTGCGGCCACCACGCGTCGATCAGCGCGCGCATGTCGGCCTTGCCGGCGTCCTGGCGGTTGAGGTGGAAGCGGACGGCGCCGCAGCATCCGGCGCCGGGCGCCGCGACGAGGGAAATGCCGAGGCGGTCGAGCACGCGTGCGGCGGCGGTGTTGATCTCCGGCGCGATCGCGGGCTGCACGCAGCCGGCCAGCACCAGCATCCTGCGCGCGTGCCGGGGCGCGGGCCAGTCGCCCGGCGCCTCGCCGCGCGGCGGCACCGCATTCCGCAACCTGCCCGGCAACAGCGGACGGACCGCCCGGCCGAGCGCGAGCAAGCCGCCGAACAGGGTCGAATTGGGCAGCACCGCTGAAAGCGCAGCACGGCGGATCGCCTCCCAGCCGCCGCGCGGCACGCGTTCCTCGACGACCTTGCGCCCGATGTCGGCAAGGCGCCCGTATTCGACGCCGGAAGGGCAGGTCGTCTCGCAGGAGCGGCAGGTGAGGCAGCGGTCCAGGTGCAGCCGGGTCTGCAGCGTGACCTCGCCGCCCTCGAGGGCCTGCTTGATGAGGTAGATCCGGCCGCGCGGGCTGTCCAGCTCGTCGCCCAGCAGCTGGTAGGTCGGGCAGGTGGCGGTGCAGAACCCGCAATGCACGCACTTGCGCAGGATCGCGTCGGCTTCGCGCCCGTCAGGCGTGTCGCGGATGAAGTCGGCCAGGCTGGTCTGCATGCGGTCCGGGATCTCTTTTGTATGGGCGTTGCGTTGTTCTGTGGAGCGGAACTTTGGATGCGGCTA
This sequence comes from Pseudomonadota bacterium, assembly GCA_018241645.1. Classification (GTDB taxonomy): domain Bacteria; phylum Pseudomonadota; class Gammaproteobacteria; order Burkholderiales; family SG8-39; genus SZAS-79. The sequence continues at coordinate 19,863 of JAFEDL010000023.1, read as the reverse complement.
TAGTGCGCCGGAACAGATTCGTGGGAATCGCGCCATGCGCCGCCGGAACTGGTCCGTCATCCTGACCGTCTCCTCCGCAGCCGGATATGCGGCTTCCGGGGTCTGGGGCGCGTGCATCGCGCCCTTCGTCGCGGTCACGGGGTACGCGCTCCTCGACCGGCGCAGCGGCGGCCGTGGCGCCCTCAGCGAAGAAGAGCGGTTCGCAGCCTTCATGCAGGCCGCGGCCGAGGAGGAGTCCGCCGACGCTGGCCCGCCGCAACCGGTTGCCCTCGCCCCGGCCAGCCTGTCACGGGCGGCCATGGCCTCAAAAGCGGTCACGCTTGCGGTGCGCTCGGGCGACCTGCCCCTGGCAATCGCGTTGCTCGCGGAATTCGCGCCGGTGCGAAGCGAACTCGCGCTGGACGCCGCGACGTGGACCAGGATCGGCCGGGAATTGCTCGAACGGGGCGCGCATGGCGAGGCCGCCTGGGCCCTGCATGACGCGGCGCTCGCCGCGGGCGATCCGCTCGCGGCGCAGAAGCGCCTGGCCGAAGTGGCCGGCATGGCCGCCGCTGCGGGTACGCACGCGCCGGCCCTGGACCTGTACCTGTCGCTGGTGGAGCGGTATCCGGATGCGCCGCTGGCGAGCTTCGCCCGCGCCCGGGCGGAGGCGCTGCAAAAGCGGATCGCCGCGGCGTCCTGAGGCGGGCTCACCATTCGGGATACAGCCGGCCGCGGTTGAAGACGCCGGCCGGATCGAACACGGCCTTCACGTTGCGATGCAGGCGCGCGAGCACCGGATCGAGCGGCGTGAACACGCCGGATGCGCGATCCCCGCCGCGGAACAGGGTCGCATGGCCCCCGACGGCCTTCGCCGAGGCGCGCACGTCGCCTGCGACCGCGTCCGTCTTCCACCAGCGCAACGCGCCGCCCCATTCGATGAGCTGGCGCCCGTCCAGCGCGAGCGGCGCGGACGTCGGCGGCACCGACACCCGCCACAGCGCGCCGGGCGCGGCAAAGAACGGATCGGCCTGTTCGCGCAGGCCCTGCCAGTACCGCGCGGCCTCGCCCTCGTCGACGCGCGTGCCGCCGAGCTTCGCGCAGCATGCGTCGACGGCGGCCTGCGCGCCCTCGAGCCGCACCGCGAGTTCGCCCGCCTGCCAGGCGCTTGCGCTGATCGGCATCGGGCGGCCGCCCCATTCGTTGAGGCGGGCGATCGCCCCGGGCTCGTCCATCGCAAAACGCAGCGTCGCGCGCGCGACAGGCAGGGGCAGCACCTTGAGCGAAACCTCGAGGATCACGCCCAGGGTGCCCATCGACCCGGCCGCGAGCCGCGACACGTCGTAGCCGGCCACGTTCTTCATCACCTGGCCGCCGAACCGCAATGCTTCGCCGCGCCCGTCCATCAGGCTGCATCCCAGCACGTAATCCCGGACGGAACCGTAGTAGAGGCCGTTGGCCGCGCGCCGCGGCCCGGCGAGCCCGGCCGCGACGCATCCGCCCAGCGTCGCACCCGCGCCGAAATGCGGCGGTTCGAACGGGATCATCTGCTGCCGCGCGGCGAGGACCGCCTCCAGCTCGGCCAGCGGCGTGCCGCAGCGCGCGGTGATCACGAGCTCCGTCGGCTCGTAGGTCACCACGCCGGCGTATTCGCGCAGGTCCAGCACCTCGCCCGCGAGCGGGCCGCCGTAGAAATCCTTGGTGCCGCCGCCGCGCAGCCGCAGGCCTTCGCCCCCGGCCGCCGCGCGGATCCGGTCCGCAATCCTGCCGAGCGCCGCCTGCACCTCAGAACCTCGGCAGGTCGGCGAAGGGGAGCTTCCCTCCGCGCACGTGCATGCGGCCGTACTCCGCGCAGCGGTGCAGCGTGGGGATGTTCTTGCCCGGGTTGAGCAGGCCGCCCGGGTCGAACGCCCGCTTGAGCGCGAGGAACACTTCGATCTCCTTGGCGCCGAACTGGACGCACATCTGGTTGATCTTCTCGATGCCGACGCCGTGCTCGCCGGTGATCGTGCCGCCGACCTCGACGCACTTCTCGAGGACCTCGGCGGCGAACTCCTCGGTGCGGTGCAGCTGGCCGGGATCGTTGGCGTCGTACAGGATCAGGGGATGCAGGTTGCCGTCGCCCGCGTGGAACACGTTCGGGCAGCGCAGGCCGTACTTCTTCTCCATCTCGGCGATGAAGCCGAGCATCTCGCCCAGGCGCTTCTTCGGGATCGTGCCGTCCATGCAGTAGTAGTCCGGCGAGATTCGCCCGACCGCCGGGAACGCGGCCTTGCGCCCGGCCCAGAATTTCAGGCGCTGCGCCTCGCTCTCGGACACGCGCAGCTGGGTGGCGCCGGACCGCGACAGCACCGCCTTCATGCGGCCGATCTCCTCCTCCACCTCCTCCGGCGTGCCGTCGGACTCGCACAGCAGGATCGCGGCCGCGTCGAGGTCGTAGCCCGCATGCACGAACTCCTCCACCGCGCGCGTCGCGGGTCGGTCCATCATCTCGAGGCCCGCGGGGATGATGCCGGCCGCGATCATGTCCGCGACCGCGTTGCCGGCGGTCTCGACCTGCGCGAACGAAGCCATGATCACGCGCGCCACCTCGGGCCGCGGCACGAGCTTGACCGTCGCCTCCACCGTGACCGCAAGCATGCCCTCCGAGCCGATCGACAGCGCGAGCAGGTCGTACCCCGGCGCGTCGAGCGCCTCCGAGCCGAATTCGACCGCATCGCCTTCCACGGTGTAGCCGCGCACGCGCAGCACGTTGTGGACGGTCAGCCCGTATTTGAGGCAATGCAGTCCGCCGGAATTCTCGGCGATGTTGCCGCCGATGCTGCAGGCGATCTGGCTGGAGGGATCGGGGGCGTAGTACAGCTTGTGCGCAGCCGCGGCCTCGGAGATCGCGGCGTTGCGCACGCCCGGCTGCACCCGTGCAGTCCGCGCATGCGCATCGACCGAAAGGATGCGGTTGAACTTGGCCATGCCGAGCAGCACGCCTTCGGCCAGGGGCAGCGCGCCGCCTGAAAGGCCCGTGCCCGCCCCGCGCGGCACCACCGGCACGCCCATGGAATGGCAGGTCCGCAGCACGCGCACCACCTGCTCCTCGGTCTCCGGCAGCGCAACCACCATCGGGCGCTGGCGATAGGCCGACAGACCGTCGCATTCGAACGGCCGTGTCTCCTCTTCCCGGTAGAGGACTGCATGCGCCGGCATGAACGCGCGCAGCGCCTCGGCCACGGCACGCTGGCGCGCCGGGTCGACGCGCGATTCGGTGTGATGCAGGATGGATTCTTCGGCGCCCATTCAGGCCTTCAGGTAGGGGGCGGCCCAGGCAAGGCCGGAAAGCGTGTCCTTGGCCGGATTGTACTCACAGCCGACCGCGCCCTCGTACCCGAGGCGGTCGATCTCCGCGAGCAGGAACCCGAAGTTGATCTCGCCGGTCCCGGGCTCGTTGCGCGCCGGCACGTCCGCGATCTGGATGTGCCCGATGCGCGGCAGGAGGCGCGCCATGGTCATCGCGAGGTCGCCTTCCATGACCTGCATGTGGAAGAGGTCGTACTGGATGAAGGCGTTGTCGGCGCCGACCTCGTCGAGGATCGCAGCCGCCTGGGCCGAGCCGCTGAGGAAGAAGCCCGGCACGGTGCGGGTGTTGATCGGCTCGATCATCAATGCGAGCCCCGCCTTGCCGAGCTCGCGCGCCGCATGCCGGAGGTTGTCCACGAAGGTGCGGTGAAAGCGCTCCGGCGGCGCGCCATCCGGAACGACGCCCGCCAGGCAATTCAGGCGCGGGCAGCCCGCAGCTACCGCGTAATCGATCGCACGACCCACGCCCTCGCGGAATTCGTCGACGCGCCCGGGCAGGCATGCGATGCCCCGGTCGCCTTTCGCCGGGTTGCCGGACGGGAGGTTGTGGAGGACCACCGCTACCCCCGCGGCGCGCGCGCGTGCGGCAACCGCGTCCTTGTCGAATTCGTAAGGAAACTGGTACTCGACATGGCGAAAACCCGCCTTCGCCGCCGCGTCGAAGCGATCGAGAAAGCCCGTTTCGGTGAACAGGAGCGAGAGGTTGGCTGCGAGTGTCGGCATGGCGTGGGACAGACTTTACCTGCAAAAAATGCGCTGCGGCAGGCAGAAGCCCGGCCATCCATACTACTATTCGCGTCGATGTCTACGCCGCGAAGAGATCCGCCCGCCCGCCTGTCCGACGGTATGCGCCGCACGCGGGTGCGCATCGCGCTGGCATGCTTCGGCGCCCTCGCGTCGGCCATCCCCTGCATGGCTTTCGCGGCAACGGATGCCGCGGGCGCCGTACCGTGGTGGATATGGCCGATAGGCCTGTTCGCGGTGTCGTTCGCAATCGGCGTCGTGGCGGTGCTTGCCGGCGTTGGGGGCGGCGTGCTGTTCGTCCCGATCGTCGGCGGGCTGTTCCCGTTCCACCTCGATTTCGTACGCGGCGCCGGTTTGCTGCTGGCGCTGTCCGGCGCGCTCTCCTCGGGCCCCTCGCTGCTGCGCAACGGGCTGGCGAGCCTGCGGCTGGCGATGCCGCTGGCGCTCGTCGGGTCTACCTCCTCGATCGTCGGCGCGCTGGTCGGGCTGGCCCTGCCCACCGCGGTGGTGCAGACCGCGCTGGGCGTCACCGTCCTCGCGATCGCGGTCCTGGTCTGGAACACTAAGGCCACCGACATTCCCGGCGTGCGCCACTCCGACCCCCTGGGCGAGGCGCTGCGGCTCTCGGGCGTGTTTCACGACCCGGCGGCCGGGCGCGACGTCGACTGGAAGGTGCATCGCACCCCCGCCGGGCTGGTCGCGTTTGCGGTGATCGGCTTTGTAGGCGGGCTGTTCGGGCTGGGGGCCGGCTGGGCCAACGTGCCGGCATTGAACCTGCTCATGGGCATTCCGCTCAAGGTCTCGATCGGCACCAGCGGCCTCGCGATCTCGATCATCAATACGTCGGCCGTCTGGATCTACATCAACAAGGGCGCGATCATCCCGTTGCTCGTGGTCCCGGCCGTGGTCGGGGCCATGGTCGGCGCCCGGATCGGTTCCCGGTTGCTGCACGTGACCCATGCGAGCGTCATCCGGCGCATCGTCATCGGGATCCTCGCGGCGGCCGGCATTCGCTCGCTGCTGCAGGGCACGGGAATCTGGAACTGAGGGGACAGCGGATGCGTGAACAGAAAGTGTATGCCGACTGGCTCGATGCCGGGACGCACATCGGCTTCGTGATCCTGCTGGTCACGTTCTGCGTCTACGCCTCGGGCCTGGCCGCGCCGCAGATCCCGCTTGCCGACCTGCCGAAATACTGGGGCCTGCCCATCGACCGCTACCTCGCCGCCACCGGCGCGCCGGTCGGCTGGGGATGGGTCGCATACGCGGCGCGCGGCGACTACATGAACTTCATCGGCATCGCGTTCCTGGGCACCATCACCGTGGCGTGCTACCTGCGCCTGGTCGTCGTCCTGGCGGTCCAGCGCGACTGGCTCTACACGGCGGTCGCCGTGATCGAACTGGCGATCCTGGCCACCTCCGCCTCGGGCTTCATTTCGCGCGGCCACTGACCGCGCCCGCGGCGCCGGCATGTCCTTTGGGGGGCAAGGGGATTGGGCCCGCGCAAGACTTGCGTTGTCAGCGGCACGCGAGTTCCCCTAGAATCCCCCTTCTGTACCGCAACCCGTCCCCAACACCCCGAGGTCCCGAATGGAACACAAACTCCCGCAACTTCCCTACGCCATGGATGCGCTCGCCCCGCACATCTCCAAGGAGACGTTCGAGTTTCACTATGGCAAGCACCACCAGGCCTACGTGACCAACCTGAACAACCTGATCAAGGGCGGCGAATTCGAGAACGCGAGCCTCGAAGACATCATCAGGAAATCGTCGGCCGGCATTTTCAACAACGCGGCCCAGGTCTGGAACCACACGTTCTTCTGGAGCAGCATGAAGCCCGCCGGCGGCGGCAAGCCCTCGGGCGGGCTCGCCGCGGCGATCGACAAGAAGTGGGGCTCCTACGACGCGTTCAAGGACGCGTTCACGAAGAGCGCCGTGGGCAACTTCGGCTCCGGCTGGACCTGGCTGGTCAAGAAGGCCGACGGCTCGGTCGACATAGTCAACACGTCGAATGCCGGCACGCCGCTGACCGGCGCGGACAAGCCGCTGCTGACGATCGACGTCTGGGAGCACGCCTATTACATCGACTTCCGCAATGCGCGTCCCAAGTTCGTCGAGACCTACCTGAACAGCCTCGTGAACTGGGATTTCGCGGCCAAGAACTTCGGCTGAGCCGCCCCCGCAGTCCGCACCGACCACGACCCCCGCGCCCCGCGGGGGTTTTCGTTTCAAGGAGCGCCGCGATGAAGAACCCGCTCGACACGCTCACCGGTACCGCGATCTGCGGCATCGTCCTCACGGTCGTGCTGTATGCGATCGCGCGCATGGCGCTCGGGGGCTGACATGGACTACGTCCCCGCGCTCTCCCGCTGGTTCCACCTCATGGCCGGCATCATGTGGGTCGGCCTGCTGTATTACTTCAACGTCGTCCAGGCGCAGGCGCTGAAGGACGCCCAGGCCGACGGGACCGCGGCCGGGATAGCAAGACACGTCGCGCCGCGCGCGCTGTTCTGGTTCCGCTGGGCCGCGGTGCTCACCTGGGTCACAGGCGCCGCGCTGCTCGGCAGGAATTTCGTCGCCGCGTTCTCGCTCCAGCCTTCGCACCTGCCCATCGGGATCGGCGCCTGGCTGGGGACGCTCATGCTGGTCAATGTGTGGGCGCTGATCTGGCCGAACCAGAAGAAGGTGCTCGGCCTGGTGCCTGCGACCGACGACGAGAAGGCACGCGCGCGCCGCGTCGCCCTGGTCGTGTCGCGGCTCAATCTCGCCCTGTCCTTCCCGCTGCTGTTCTTCATGGCGGCCGGTTCCCATGCGGCGCTGTTCTTCGGCCGCTGACGACGCGCGGCCGCCGTAATGAGCGCGGGCGGCAAGTGGTCGATCGCAGGCGCGCTGGCCGCGGCGGCGCTGTTCGGCGCGAGCACCCCGGCCGCAAAAGCCCTGGGCGCCGACGTGAACCCGTTTGCGCTGGCCGGGTTGCTGTATGCGGGCAGCGGCCTGGGGCTCGGGGCCTGGCTGCTGGCGCGACGCGTGGCGGGACGCAGCGTCCCGCTTGGCATCGCCGCGGCGGACCTGCCCTGGCTCGCTGGCGCGGTGCTGGCCGGGGGAGTAGCCGCGCCCGCCATGCTGATGTTCGGGCTCGCCTCCACCCAGGCAACCGTGGCCTCGCTGCTGCTCAACCTGGAAAGCGTCTTCACCGCGCTGATCGCGTGGTTCGTCTTCCGGGAGAATTTCGACCGGCGCATCGCGGCGGGGATGGCGCTGATCACCGCGGGCGGCGTCCTGCTCGCGTTCGAACCTGGGGCGTTCGAGCGTTTCGACGGCGCGGCCCTGCTCGTCGCGGCCGCCTGCCTCTGCTGGGCCATCGACAACAACCTCACCCGCAAGATCTCCGCCGGGGATGCGATCGCGATCGCGGCGATCAAGGGCTGCGTGGCCGGCGCGACCAACCTCGCGCTGGCAGTGGCGGCCGGCGCGGCCCTGCCCCCGGTGCTGGTGTCGGCGGGCGCGATGGGCGTAGGGTTCGCGGGGTACGGCCTCAGCCTGGTGCTGTTCGTGGTCGCCCTGCGGGAACTCGGGGCCGCCAGGACGGGCGCCTACTTCTCGACGGCCCCGTTCGTGGGCGTAACACTCGCCATCGGCGTACTCGGGGAACCGGCGGGCATCACGTTCTGGGGCGCGGCCGCCCTGATGGCGCTGGGCGTATGGCTGCACGTGAGCGAAAGGCACCAGCACCCGCATTCGCATGAGCCGCTGGAACACGCGCACCGGCACTCGCACGACGCGCACCACGCGCACAGCCACGATTTCGACTGGGACGGCAGCGAACCGCACACCCATCCCCACCGCCACCAGCCGCTGACGCACACCCACCCGCATTTCCCGGACATCCACCACCGTCACGGGCACTGAACGCCGCGAGCTAGCGTGGGGTCTTGAACTTCTCCAGCCCGCGCAGCTTGGCGCCGGGCTTCAGGCCCTTCGAGGCAAACCAGCCGAGGTTCATCTCGAGCGCGAACCGCACCGGCTTCTTCGCGCAGTGGGAATCCTCGGTCTGCGGCTTCATGTCCTCGACGTTCACGATGGAGCCGTCATCGGCAAGGTACGCCACCGAGAGCGGGATCAGCGTGTTCTTCATCCACATGCACTGGATGTCCGCATCGTCGAAGACGAACAGCATCCCTTCGTTCGCGCCCATCGAGGGGCGGTGCATGAGCCCCTGCATGCGGGTGACGAAGTTGTCGGCCACTTCGGCGCGGATGAGGTACATGCCTGCCGAAAGCTCGGTCCGCGGTAGCTGCTGGGCGGCAGCCGGCCAGGGGAGCAGCGCCAGCAAGGCCAGCAGGGTGAATATTCGCATTGCGTTCGGGCGCTCCAATAAAAAAAGGCAGGGAGACCTTACCCTGCCTTTTCGGTAAAGAAAAGAAAGCTTACTTCTTCTTCTCTTCCTTTTTCTCTTCCTTCTTCATCTCGCCTTTCTTCGCGTCAGCTTTCTTTTCCATCTTCTTGTCGTCCTTCATCGCGCCGGCGTGCGAGGCGGCGAAGGCGGAGAACGTGACGGAGGCGAACATGGCAGCGATAACGATCGACAGCAGCTTTTGCATTTTGACTTCCTTAAGCAGGGTTGTTGGTTTAGTCCGGCGGGCGAGCCCGCCGATTCCAGATAACGCGCTTCTCCTGCCTCGGTTGACAGCCAAGCGTCAGACGCCGGCCTTACCCTCGGCGCGCATTTTTTTATTAAAAATCAAATATTTATATCTCAAACCCCGATTTCCGGCCTGGGCCGGGACCGGGAAGGCGAGAGGAAGTTACTTCTTCTTCTCTTCCTTGGTGGCCTTGGTTTCCACCTTCTTGCCGTCCTTGGTGCTGACAGCCTTGCCATCCTTGGACTTCACTTCGCCTTTCTTGTCGGCGGCCAGGGCGCTGAAGCTGACAGCCGCGAACACGGCGGCGACGACTACGGACAGGATCTTGTTCATTGCGATCTCCTCGTTAGGTTTGTGTGTGGGTGCGGCGTAACGAGTTCGACGCGCTTCCCAGACCGAAAGTACCGGCTGGTCGGCCAAGGTGGGCCGGTGATCCGGCCTCTGCTCCCGTCTTGCCTCCCTGTGGAATATCCCACATCCCCATTCTAAGGCAGAGGGAATGGGTTTAACAATAGTGATAACCTGTTGTTTTGACTGTCCGGATTCATGCACGCGTTCCCGCCCTGGCTGCTCGGCGCCGGCCTGCTTCTCGCCCCCCTCGCGGTTTCGTCCGCCCCGTACACGCCCTCAAGCGATGCGCAGGTGCTGGAGCGGCTGCCGATCAAGCCGGCCGACCCGGTCGCGCGCGAGTTGCGCGGGCTGCGCGCGGCGCTCGCCGCCCGCCCCGGCGACGAGTCGCTGGCCGAGACACTCGCCCGCCGCTACTTCGACCTGGCGATGGCCGAAGGGGATCCCCGCTATATCGGCTATGCGGAGGCGGCATTGCGTCCCTGGGCGGGAAGCACCGCGGTTCCGCCCGGCCTGCATGTAATCCGCGCGCTGCTGGTCCAGTACAGGCACAACTTCGCCGGCGCGCTCGCCGAGCTGGGCGCGGCGCTCGAGGCCGAGCCGTCAAACGTGGAAGCGCACTCGTGGCGGGCCGCGATCTTCATGGTGCAGGCCCGCTACGCGGACGCCCGTGCCGAATGCGCGGCCGTGGCGCCGCACGCGAGCGAACTGTTCTCCACTGGCTGCCTCGCATATGTGGACGCTACGACCGGCCATGCACGGGCGGCGTACGACCGCCTATCGGCCGCACTGCAACGCCGCAAGGACGCATCGCCCGATTCCAGGGTCTGGATCCTCACCCGCCTGGCCGAAATGGCCCGCCGGTTCGGCGATCCCGGGCTGGCCGAAAAGAACTTCCGCGAAGCGCTCGCCCTCGGCGTGACCGACAACTTCCTGCTCGCCGCCTTCGGCGATTTCCTGCTCGACGAGAACCGTCCGGGCGAAGTTGCCGGATTGCTGAAGGACTGGGCCCGCTCGGACACCCTGCTGCTGCGCCTCGCCTACGCCGAAAAGGCGCTGAAATTGCCGACCGCCGCGCAGCGCATCCAGGCGCTGGAGGACCGGTTCTCCGAAGCCGCGCTGCGCGGCGAACAGCTGCACCTGCAGGAAGAGGCGCGTTTCCGGCTGCACCTGAAAGGCGACCCCGCCGGGGCGCTCAAGCTTGCGGCCGAGAACTGGAGGTCCCAGCGGGAGCCGCGCGATGCGGCGATCCTGCTGGAAGCCGCCATTGCGGCCCGCGACCGTGCAGCCGCGCAGCCGGCCCTCGAGTGGCTTGACCAGTCCGGATTCGAGGAAAGGGCCATGCGCCGGCTGGCCGAACGGGCGAGGGCGCTGAAATGAGGTTCCTTGCGGGCCTGCTGCTGGCCCTTGTCGCCCAGCTCGCCCATGCGCACAAGCCCAGCGACAGCTACCTCGCCCTGATTGCCGAGGGGGACGGGCTGCGCGGCCAATGGGACATCGCGCTGCGCGACCTCGACTTCGCCCTCGGCCTCGACGCCGACGGCAACGGTGACATCACGTGGGGGGAACTGCGCGCAAAACACGACGACATTGCGGCCTACGCCCTCGCGCGACTCGCGATTTCGGCCGACGGCAGGCGCTGCAGGCTGGCGCCGACCGCGCACCTCGTCGACGAACACAGCGACGGGGCCTACGAAGCGATGCTATTCGCGATCGACTGCGGCGCCGGGGCCGCGGCGCGCGAAGTCGAAGTCGAGTACACGCTGTTCTCTGACCTCGATCCGTCGCACCGCGGCCTGCTCCGGATCCAGCACCCGGGCGGGACGCTGACGGCCATCCTCGGCCCCGACCGCCCCAGGCAGAAGTTCGAGCTGGCCGCCACTTCAAAGATCGGCCAGTTCCTCGCCTATGGCCGCGAGGGGGTCTGGCACATCCTGATCGGCTTCGACCACATCCTGTTCCTCGTGTCCCTGCTGCTGCCGGCGGTGTTCCTGCTCGGGCGGCGCGGTTGGGAGCCGGCCGCGGGGTTTGCGCCGGTGTTCTGGGACGTGCTCAGGATCGTGACCGCATTCACGCTGGCGCATTCGATCACGCTGAGCCTGGCGGCCCTGTCGGTGGTCACCCTGCCCTCCCGGCTGGTGGAATCGACGATCGCGCTGTCGGTCGTGCTCGCGGCGCTCAACAACCTGTGGCCGCTGGTCGCGGGCCGGCGCTGGGCGGTCGCCTTCGGGTTCGGCCTGGTCCACGGGTTCGGGTTCGCCAGCGTTCTGGCCGACCTCGGGCTGCCCCGCGACACGCTGGTCCTCGCCCTGGTGGGCTTCAACCTGGGAGTGGAGGCCGGGCAGCTGGCCATCGTGGGCCTGTTCCTGCCGCTCGCCTACGCCCTGCGCCGGACGGTGTTCTACCGGCGTATCATTTTCACGGGCGGATCGGCGCTGATCGCGCTGATCGCGGCCGTATGGATGGCCGAGCGCGCGTTCGTCCTCAAGCTGTTCCCGGTGTAAGCCGGGCCGGCCCCGAAGTCTTATATAATATATCTTTTAGCTCCCTCCCCCACCGAGGCTCCCCATGACCACCACTCTCGACTTGCTCAAGATCGCCCAGGAAGAGCAGCACGGCGACCTGTTCAAGATGCTCGACGGCATCTACAAACGCTCCAAGGTCCAGCCCAAGGGTTGTTCGGATGCGATCATCTGGGAAGGCGGCAACAGCGCCGGCGGCGTGAAGCCGGTCGCGCACGCCTTCACCGACATGTTCGCGCTGAACGGCACCCTGATGGCGCTGGACGTGCTCGGCCTGCCGTTCCTCGGCGTGCCGATGATGGCGCAGTTCCGCCACGACACGAAGCTCGCCTCGCTCGACTGGTTCGGCAAGCTCGACTACACCTCGCTCAAGTGGTCCACCGCGGGCGACTTCATGGTCAACGAAGGCGGCAAGAAGGTCGTCGTGGCCGGCAAGTCGGCCAACGCGCCGCTGCGCACCGCCGCGGGCGTCTACTGCAACGTGCGCCCGTACGGCACGATCACCAGCATCCGCTTCATGCCCGGCCTGCCCTACTCGCAGGACAAGAAGAAGTTCGGCGTCGACCCCGCCACCGGCGTCATCCACTCCGAGATGAACACCCCGGGCGTGCGCATGTGCTACGCCGTGCGCCTGTTCCTGAAGATGGTGCACGAGACCAAGCAGATCGGCCGCGTCGCCACCAAGCCCACCCAGGCCCAGGAAGACACCGTCAACGCCGGCATCGTGCGCTGGATGCTGAAGGGCACCAAGTTCGAGCTGAAGCGCAAGTACTCGGTCGACGCCTACGAGGAGCAGAAGGAGAAGGTCGACGCCATCGTCGCGCTGCTGCCGAAGGACTTCAAGGCCGGCATGGAGAACTGGAGCGGGGACATCTACGAGCACATCTCCGACACCAACTTCGGCCTGCTGCTGCACGACATGATCCAGCAGAAGGGCGCGATCGTGTACGCGACCGACCTCGACGGCGACCGCCTGACCGACCTGATGGCCGACGCGCCCGACGTTCTGCGCGCCTGGGGCCAGATGGTGCTCGACAAGGTCAAGCCCGGCACCGACATGAACAAGGTCTGGGCCGACATGGGCTTCACCATGAAGAACGGCAAGGACATGACCAGCGTCATGTACCGCATGGTCGGCGAGCCGATCTACGAACAGACGCTCGGCTCGGCCGACGCGATGCTGCTGCGCCTCCTGGCCGGCGACGAGACGGAAGGCGGCACCAAGCAGCCCTACGACCCGCGCATCCACTTCGTGCTGATCAACGAGGCCTACAAGGCGGCGAACCCGGGCAACAAGGAACTCGCCAAGTGGCTCGACGACCAGCTCGCCACGTTCGACAAGGTCTACGGCGGCAAGCGCCCGAAGTACCTCGACGGCTACAAGCAGCTCAAGGCCGCCATCAAGCCCTGGGGCACGAAGTAAACCCGCGCCAGCGAGGAAAGCAGGCCAAAAAAAAAGCCGCCCTCGGGCGGCTTTTTCATTGGAAATGGGGGGTACTACCCTGCTTTTTGAATATTCGACGCCTGCTTTCCCTTCGGGCCCTGCACCACGTCGAAGGAGACCTTCTGGCCTTCCTTGAGCGTCTTGAAGCCTTGCATGTTGATTGCCGAGAAATGCGCGAAAAGGTCTTCGCTGCCGTCGTCCGGCGTGATGAAGCCAAAGCCCTTAGCGTCGTTGAACCATTTAACGGTGCCTGTTGCCATTGTTGGTGCTTCCTTTGCGTTGGTTGCGTTTGTCCGGGCGGGGCGCCCGGACCGTGCCTGAACTTCACAGCCCCGCCGCCCTTCCCCATGGCGTTACAGACAGCCTGAATCCAAACACAGGCGCCTTTTAACCTGCCCGGCCGCCGCTCGTCAAGATACCGCCGGGCGCCGGGAAATACCCCCTTTCGCCGCATGCAAACCGGCCCTTGTTTTGCGCTGTTTCGGGCCGATATTAGATTGCACTGCCCAGATACATTGATTAGGATGAACCGATTGACGTTCATCCTGAATCTGCGCGGGGAACCCGGGCTGAGACGGCTTGTCGGACCATGGCCACCCTGACGGCCATGACGGCGCGGAATTCGAGCAGACGGCACTATGGCGCAGTTCAAGGACGACACAGTACTCAAGGCGGCGAAAGCGAAGGTCAAGCCGCCGCCGATGTTCAAGGTTATGCTGCTGAACGACGATTACACGCCGATGGAGTTCGTGGTGCTGGTGCTGCAAAAGTTCTTCGACATGACGCGCGAGCGCGCCACGCAGGTTATGCTTGCGGTGCACCGCGAAGGCATCGGGGTCTGCGGCGTGTATCCTAAGGACATTGCCGCGACCAAAGTCCAGCAGGTCGCGGGTTATGCGCGCAAACACCAGCATCCGCTGCAGTGCGTGATGGAGGAAACGTAGATGATTGCCCAGGAACTCGAAGTCAGCCTGCACATGGCGTTCGTCGAGGCGCGCCAGAAGCGCCACGAGTTCATCACGGTCGAACACCTGCTGCTCGCGCTCCTGGACAACCCGACGGCGGCCGAAGTCCTGCGCGCCTGCGGCGCGAACCTCGACGAGCTCAGGAAGCAGCTGTCCCAGCACATCGCCGAGCAGACCCCGCGGATCGGCACCGAGCGCGAAGTCGACACCCAGCCGACGCTCGGCTTCCAGCGCGTCATACAGCGCGCGATCCTGCACGTGCAGTCCTCCGGCAAGAAGGAGGTCACCGGCGCCAACGTGCTGGTCGCGATCTTCGGCGAGAAGGACTCGCACGCGGTGTACTTCCTGCAGCAGCAGGGCATCACGCGCCTCGACGTGGTGAACTACATCTCGCACGGCATCACCAAGACGCCCCAGCCGGCGGCGGGCAAGTCCGAGCAGGAAAACGACCAGGAAGGCCAGGCCGAGACCGCGAACAGCCCGCTCGACAACTACACCCAGAACCTCAATGCGCAGGCGCTGGCCGGCAAGATCGACCCGCTGATCGGCCGCGACAAGGAGCTCGAGCGCGTCATCCAGACCCTGTGCCGCAGGCGCAAGAACAACCCGCTGCTGGTCGGCGAGGCCGGCGTGGGCAAGACCGCCATCGCGGAGGGCCTCGCGCGCCGCATCGTGGAGAACAACGTCCCCGAGCTGCTCGAAAAGAGCACCGTGTACTCGCTCGACATGGGCGCGCTGCTGGCGGGCACCAAGTACCGCGGCGATTTCGAGCAGCGCCTCAAGGCGGTGCTCAAGCAGCTCGTCGACAACCCGAACGCGATCCTGTTCATCGACGAGATCCACACGGTGATCGGGGCCGGCGCGGCCTCGGGCGGGACCCTCGACGCGTCCAACCTGCTGAAGCCCGTGCTCTCCAACGGCCAGCTCAAGTGCATCGGGGCCACCACCTACACCGAGTACCGGGGCGTGTTCGAGAAGGACCATGCCCTGTCCCGCCGCTTCCAGAAGATCGACGTGAACGAACCCTCGGTCGAGGAGACCGTCGAGATCCTGAAGGGGCTCAAGTCCCGCTTCGAGGCGCACCACGGCGTCAAGTACACCGCCAACGCCCTGACCACGGCGGCCGAGCTGTCGGCGCGCCACATCACCGACCGCCACCTGCCGGACAAGGCCATCGACGTGATCGACGAGGCCGGGGCGGCGCAGCGCATCCAGCCCAAGTCCAAGCAGAAGAAGGTCATCGGCAAGTCCGAGATCGAGGACATCATCGCCAAGATCGCGCGCATCCCGCCGCGCAGCGTCTCGGTGGACGACCGCAGCGCCCTGGCCAAGCTCGACCGCGACCTGAAGGCAGTGGTGTTCGGGCAGGACAGGGCGATCGACGCCCTGTCCAGCGCAATCAAGATGGCGCGCTCGGGTCTCGGCAACCCGCAGAAGCCGATCGGCAGCTTCCTGTTCAGCGGCCCCACCGGCGTGGGCAAGACCGAGGTCGCGCGCCAGCTCGCATACTGCCTGGGCATAGAGCTCATCCGCTTCGACATGTCCGAGTACATGGAGCGGCACGCGGTGTCCCGCCTGATCGGCGCGCCGCCGGGGTACGTCGGCTTCGAGCAGGGCGGCCTGCTGACCGAGCAGATCACCAAGAAGCCCTACTCCGTGCTGCTGCTCGACGAGATCGAGAAGGCCCACCCGGACGTGTTCAACATCCTGCTGCAGGTGATGGACCACGGCACGCTCACGGACAACAACGGGCGCAAGGCCGATTTCCGCAACGTGGTGATCGTGATGACCACCAACGCGGGCGCCGAGACGCTGTCCAAGAATTCCATGGGCTTCACAGCGAACAAGGAGGCCGGCGACGAGATGGAAGCCATCAAGCGCCTGTTCACGCCCGAGTTCCGCAACCGCCTGGACGCGACGATCTCGTTCGGGGCGCTCGACCACGACATCATCATGCGCGTGGTGGACAAGTTCCTGATGCAGCTCGAGGAGCAGCTGCACGAGAAGAAGGTCGAGGCGACCTTCACCGTGACGCTCAAGGAGCACCTCGGCAAGAAGGGCTTCGACCCGCTCATGGGCGCCCGGCCGATGGCGCGCCTGATCCAGGACACCATCCGCCGCGCACTGGCCGACGAGCTGCTGTTCGGCAAGCTCGCCGGCGGCGGCAAGGTCACCATCGACGTGGACGATGCGGAGAAGGTGGTGCTGCGGTTCGAAGAGGAGCCCGCGGTCGTCGCCTGAGGCCCCGCGCGCCCCGGAAAAGCCGCGGCCTGCCGCGGTTTTTTTTCGCCCGGCCGCGCCGCGACGCAGTGCCGCACCGTGCCTTGACAGCACGCTTTGCCTCGTCGGACACTCGCCCGACCGGGCGCTGCGACCCGGAACGCCGAAGACCCCGGGAGGAACCCTCACATGAAGCGAATACTGCCTGCCCTGGCGCTTGCCGCCCTGTGCGCCTCCGCGGCCGCACAGCAAGTCGATCCCAATTACGGCCGTAACCTCGCCGCGCCCTGCGCGGTCTGCCACGGCACCAACGGCTCGAACGCCGGGGGCCTGCCCAACCTCGCAAGCCAGCCCAGCGGCTACCTTTCGCAGCAGTTGCGCGACTTCCGCGACGGCAAGCGCCCCGCGACGATCATGCACCAGATCGCCAAGGGGTACTCCGAGCCCGAAATCGAAGCGCTCGCGGCATTCTTCGCCGCGCAGAAAGCCAAATAGGGGGCCGCACATGAACATCCCGTTCAGCAGGCGCGAGTTCATCAAGCTGGCCGGCGCGGGCGCCGCCAGCGCGGCGCTCCAGGGCTGCGCAAGCGCTCCCCAGGCGCAAAAGCCGGTTGCCCGCGTGATCGTCGTCGGCGGCGGCTACGGCGGGGCCACGGCCGCGCGCTACATCCGGGCGTGGGGCGGCGGGGCAATCGAGGTCTTCCTGGTCGAGCGCAACACCCAGTTCGTATCCTGCCCGTTGTCGAACCTGGTGCTCGGCGGCTCGCGCCGGATCGAGGACCTGACGATGGGCTACGGCAGGTTGCGCGACGAAGGCGTGGTCGTGCTGCACGACGAGGTGAAGTCCATCGACCCGGGCAAGAAGAAGATCTCGCTCGGCAAGATCGCCGACCTCACCTACGATCGCCTGGTGGTCTCGCCCGGCATCGACTTCATGCATGACCAGATCGCCGGCTACGACGCCGAAGCGCAGAAGACCGTATTGCACGCCTGGAAGGCCGGACCGGAAACCGTGGCGCTCAGGAAGCAGCTCGAGGCCATGAAGGACGGCGGGGTGTTCCTGCTCTCGATCCCCAAGGCGCCCTACCGGTGCCCGCCCGGCCCCTACGAGCGCATCTCGCAGGTCGCGTTCTACCTGAAGCACGCCAAGCCCAGGTCCAAGATCCTCGTGCTCGACGCCAACGAGGATATCGTCTCGAAGAAGGGCCTGTTCCTCGCGGCGTGGAACGACCTCTACAAGGGCCTGATCCAGTACATGCCCAACCACGAGGTCAAGGAAGTCGCCGCGCAGGCGCACAGCGTGAAGACCGACTTCGACACGTTCAAGGCCGACGTGCTGAACGTGATCCCGCCGCAGCGCGCCGGCAATATCGCCGCGCAGGCCGGGCTGATCACCACCAACAACCGCTGGTGCGACGTCAACTGGCTCACCACCGAATCGAAGGCGGTGCCGGGCATCCACGTGCTGGGCGACGCCACGCTCTCGGCCGCGGCGATGCCCAAGTCCGCGAGCATGGCCAACAACCACGCCAAGATCGCGGCCGGCGCAATCGTCGCGCAGCTCCTCGGGCAGCCCGTCAACCCGCAGCCCGTGATCGCGAACACCTGCTACAGCTACGTGAGCGACTCGGAGGCCATGCACGTGACCTCGGTGCACCGCTACGACCTGGAAAAGAAGACGCTCTTGCCGGTCGCCGGCGCCGGGGGGCTGTCCGCGAAGCGCAGCGACCTGGAAAAAGGCTATGCGGACGCGTGGGCCCGGAACATCTGGGCGGA
>JAFEDL010000023.1:0-1846 GCA_018241645.1 Pseudomonadota bacterium | reverse complement strand
GCCGCCGGCGCCGCGCGCGCTGGCGGTGAAGTCCTCCACCACGTTCCATTCGACCTGCGCCACCGGCACGACCACGAGCTGCGCAATGCGCTCCATCGGGTTGACGGTGAACGCGGCCTGGCCGCGGTTCCAGAGGGAGATGAAGACCTGCCCCTGGTAGTCCGAGTCGATCAGCCCGGTCAGGTTGCCTAACACGATGCCGTGCTTTGCGCCCAGGCCCGAGCGCGGCAGGATGATCGCCGCATACCCGGGATCGCCGATGTGGATCGCGATGCCCGCCGGCACGAGCTGGCTGTCGCCGGGCTGCAGCACCACGGGCGCCTCCAGGCAGGCGCGCAGGTCGAGGCCCGCGGCGCCGGGAGTGCCGTACGCGGGCAGGTTGCCCTTGAGGCGCGCGTCGAGGATCTTGACGTCGAGCCGCCGCACTCTCAGCGTTTCCCGCGCGGCAGCATCGCCGCCACATGCGCGACGAGCTTCCTCGCCTGGTCGATCTTGGAGCCGCGCCCCAGCAGGTGCTCGCCCTTCGCGTCGAACAGGGTGATTTCGTTGTCGTCGGCGCCGAGCGCGTGCTGCGCGAGGTTGGCGGCGAGCAGGGGAATGCCCTTCTTGGCGCGCTTTTCCATTGCGTGCGCGGCGAGCTTTTCGGTCTCGGCCGCAAACCCGACGCAGAACGGCGGCTTGGGCAGCTTCGCAACGTAGCCGAGGATGTCCGGGTTCTCCACCAGTTCGAGCGTCATGCCCGCCTTGCGATCGCCCTTCTTGATCTTCTGCTTCGCCTGGCTCGCCACCCGGTAGTCGGCCACCGCGGCCACGGCTATGAAGATGTCGGCCGCGGGAACCGCCTTCTTCACCGCGTCGAACATCTGCTGCGCCGACTGCACGTCGATCCGCGCCACGCCCGCAGGCGTGGCCAGCGCGGTGGGGCCGCTCACCAGCGTGACCTGCGCGCCGGCCTGGCGCGCCGCGCGCGCAATGGCGTAGCCCATCTTCCCGGAACTCGAATTGGTGATGCCGCGCACCGGGTCGATCGGCTCCACCGTCGGGCCCGCGGTCACCAGCACGCGCCGGCCGGCCAGCACCTTGGGCTGGAAGAACGCCTCGATCTCCTCGAAGATTTCCTCCGGTTCGAGCATGCGCCCCATGCCGGTCTCGCCGCAGGCCTGGTCGCCCGAATCGGGACCCGCGAACAGCACGCCGTCCTTCCTCAGCTGCGCCGCGTTCCGCTGCGTGGCCGGGTTGTCCCACATCTGGCGGTTCATCGCCGGCGCCACCATGAGCGGGCAATCGCGCGCGAGGCACAGCGTGGTCAGCAGGTCGTCCGCCAGGCCGTGCACCACCTTGGCCATGAAATTCGCCGAGGCCGGGGCGACGACGATCAGTTCGCGGTCGCGCGACAACTCGATGTGCCCCATGTTGTCGGGGATGCGCGCATCCCAGAGGTCGGTCCAGGCCGTCTGGCCGGACAGGGCCTGCAGGGTCACCGGGGTGATGAAGCGGCAGGCGCTTTCGGTCATCGCGACGCGCACGTCGTAGCCCGATTTGACCAGCAGGCGCGCGAGCTGCGCCGACTTGTAGGCGGCGATGCCGCCGGTCAGCCCGAGGAGTATGCGTTTCGATGCCATCTTCGCTGTCATCCCTTCCCCGCCGCGTACGTTGAAACGGGAGGGGCATTCTACGGGAAAGCATACGGCATGGCGATTTCGCACTGGCCGGCCGCCGAGCGGCCGCGCGAACGATTGCTGGCGCTCGGCGCGGGCGTCCTGTCCGACGCGGAACTGGTGGCGCTGTTCCTGCGCACCGGCATCCGCGGCAAGAGCGCGGTGGAGCTCGCGCGCGAACTGCTGGC
>JAFEDL010000022.1 GCA_018241645.1 Pseudomonadota bacterium | reverse complement strand
CCGATGCCGTCGCCGGGTATGGATGCGATCCTGTAGGTCTTCATGCCGCCTTCTTCGAGCTTTCCGCCCGGATGGCCTCGGCCACTGCGGCGCCGACTTCGGAAGTGCTGGCCTTGCCGCCCATGTCCGGGGTGCGCGGGCCGTCGACGATCACGGTCTCGATGCCGCGGATCACCGCGGCGGCGGCATCCGCGTGGCCGAGGTGGTCGAGCAGCATTGCGCCGGCCCAGATCTGGCCGATCGGGTTGGCGATCTTCCTGCCGGCGATGTCGGGCGCCGAGCCATGCACCGGTTCGAAGATGGACGGGTAGAGGCGTTCCGGGTTGATGTTGCCGGACGGCGCGATGCCGATCGTGCCGGCGGTGGCCGGCCCGATGTCCGACAGGATGTCGCCGAACAGGTTGGAGCCGACGATCACGTCGAACCGGTCCGGGTTCAGCACCATCTGGATCGTGAGGCCGTCGACGTGGTACTGGTCGGCGCGGATGCCGGGATACTGCTTCTTCATCTCGGCGAAGCGCTCGTCCCAGTACGGCATCGTGATGGTGATGCCGTTGGACTTGGTGCACGAGGTGACGTGCTGCTTGGGGCGCTTCTTCGCGAGCTCGAACGCGTACTTGAGGATGCGGTCCACGCCTTTGCGCGTGAAGGTGGCCGTCTGCTGCACGACTTCGCGGTCCGTGCCCTCGAACAGGCGCCCGCCGACGGTGGAGTACTCGCCTTCGGTGTTCTCGCGCACCACGTAGTAGTCGATGTCGCCGGGCTTCCTGCCGGCGAGCGGGCAGGGCAGGCCCTTGAACAGCCGCACCGGGCGCAGGTTCACGTACAGGTCGAACCAACGGCGGAAGTTGATCAGCAGGCCCCACGCTGAAATGTGGTCGGGCACGATCGCCGGGTTGCCGACGGCGCCGAAGTAGATCGCGTCGAACTTCTTCAGGATCTCCGGCGCGTCGTCCGGGCACATCTTGCCGTGCTCCTGGTACCAGTCGCAGTTCCAAGGGAATTCCTGGAACTTGAAGCCGACGCCGTACCGGGCGCCGACCGCCTCCAGCACGCGCATGCCCTCGGGCATGACTTCCTTGCCGATGCCGTCCCCGGCGATGACTGCGATCCTGTGCTCGGCCATGGCCAGCCTCCTTTTCTCGAAGGCGGCAATCATAGCCGATACAATGTGCCGCATGAGACCGGGCAGATGAATTTCGCGGCCATCGAAACCGCCACCGAATGGTGTTCGGTTGCGCTCTGGCGCGACGGTGAGATCCTGTCGCTCGAGCGGCGCGCGGGCAACCGCCAGGGCGAGTTCGTCCTGCCCATGCTCGAGACCCTGTTCCGCCGCGCGAACCTGGGCATGGCGGACCTCGATGCGATCGCGTTCGGCGCGGGCCCGGGTGCGTTCACCGGGTTGCGCATCGCGTGCGGCGTGGCGCAGGGGCTGGCCTTTTCCCGCAACCTGCCGGTGATCGGCGTCTCCACGCTCGAGGCCACCGCCGAGGAAAGCGGGGCGGCGCGCGTGGTGGTGGCGCTCGATGCGCGCATGCACGAAGTGTATTATTCGGCGTACGAAAAGCGCGACGGCGGATGGTTGGCCGCGCTGCCGGAAACCTGCGTGGCGCCGGAGATGGCGGAGATCCCGCCGGGCGCCGGATGGATCGGATGCGGCAACGGCTTTTCGGTGTATGCCGATCGCCTCGGGCCGCGCCTGGCGGGCCGGCTGGAGAGGATTGCGCCGGAGTTGCGGCCCAGCGCGTCCGCGGTGGCAAGGCTCGCAGCGCCGCGGCTGGCGGCGGGCGAGGGCCTGGATGCGGCGCTGGCCACGCCGCATTACATCCGCGACAAGATCGCCTTGACTTCATCGGAGCAGGGGAAGGGCAAATGAGCGCAGTTCTCAAGGACCAGCCCCGGCTCGCCGCCATGACCGCCGCCGACCTCGACGAAGTCCTCGACATCGAGCGCGCCGTCTACTCCCATCCCTGGACGCGCGGCAATTTCATCGATTCGATGAACGCCGGCTACCACTGCCGCACCTATCGCCTCGGCGCCGAACTGCTCGGCTATTTCGCGCTGATCGTGGCGGTGGGCGAGGCGCACCTGCTCAACCTCAGCGTTTCCGCCGCGCGCCAGCGCCAGGGGATCGGCGGCGCGCTGCTGCGCGAGGCGATCCGCATCGGCCGCGAACGCGGCGCGAAGCACCTGTTCCTCGAAGTGCGCCCGAGCAACGGCCCGGCGCTCGCCCTGTACGATTCGTTCGGGTTCAAGCGCATTGCGGAGCGGCGCGGTTATTACCCGGCGCACCAGGGCCGCGAGGACGCGCTGGTGCTGACGCTCGAACTATGACTGCGCGCCGCGAAGCGATCCTGCGCGAAATGGGATTGGCGCCCGTCTGGAAGGAGCGGAATGCCATCGCTCCCGTGCGCGCTGACGAGCCCGCAGTGGAGGATGACTCGAATGTGCCGAGCTCGCCGTCGGTGGCGCGCGAGGCGCGGATCGCGAAGATGGACTGGCCCGCGCTCAAGGCGGCCGTGCCCGCCTGTACGGCCTGCGCCCTGCACAAGACGCGCACGCAGACGGTGTTCGGCGTGGGGGACGAGGATGCGGACTGGCTGCTGGTGGGCGAAGCGCCGGGCGCGGAAGAGGACCAGAAGGGCGAGCCGTTCGTCGGCCAGGCCGGCAAGCTCCTGGATGCCATGCTCGCCTCGATCGGCCTGAAGCGCGGCACCAACGTATATATCGCCAACGTGCTCAAGTGCCGGCCGCCGGGCAACCGCAATCCCGAGCCCTCCGAAGTCGCGCAGTGCTCGCCCCACCTGCTGAGGCAGGTCGAACTGATCCGGCCCCGGCTGATCCTCGCGATGGGGCGGTTCGCCGTCCAGACGCTGCTCAGCACCGACGCCTCGATTGCCAGCCTGCGCGGCAGGGTTCATGCGTACCATGGCGTGCCGCTGATCGTGACCTATCACCCGGCTTACCTGCTGCGGACCCTGCCGGACAAGGCAAAGGCCTGGCAGGATTTGCTTTTCGCCGTGCGTACGATGGAGGGCTTGCAAGCGCAGGCCCCGGCCCCAATGTAGTCGGCGGTACCTTACCTGGAGCAAACGATGCGCAAGCTTTTCCTCTCCCTGCTGGCCGCCCTCACGCTGTCCGGGTGCGGTTACAACGAGTTCCAGCGCCTCGACGAGGGCGTCACCGCGGCGTGGTCCGAGGTCGTCAACAACTACCAGCGCCGCGCCGACCTGATCCCGAACCTGGTGGCCACGGTGAAGGGCGCCGCCGATTTCGAGAAAGGCACGCTCGAGGCCGTGGTAAACGCGCGGGCCTCGGTCGGTTCGCTCAAGGTTACGCCCGAAGTGCTGAACGATCCGCAGGCGTTCGCCAACTTCCAGAAGGCGCAGGACGGCCTGTCCAGCGCCTTGTCGAGGCTCCTGGTCGTGTCGGAGAACTATCCGCAGCTGCGCGCCACGCAGCAGTTCAGCGAGCTCGCGGCGCAGCTCGAGGGCGCGGAGAACCGCATTACCGTGGCCCGGGGCCGGTACATCAAGACGGTGCAGGCCTACAACATCGCGGTGCGCGAATTCCCGAACAACCTGACTGCGATGGTGTTCGGCTACAAGCCCAAGCCGAACTTCACGGTCGAGAACGAGAAGGCGATATCGGTCGCGCCCAAGGTCGATTTCAGCAAGCCCGCCGAGGCCAAGAAGTAGAAGGCGGAACCCGCCATGCTCAAGCGATGGCTTGCCGCGCTGGTCGTTGCCGTCGCGAGCCTCGCCGCGCCGGCGCATGCCGATGTGCCGGTCCCGGCGCTCAAGGCCCGGGTCACCGACCTTACCGGCACGCTCAGCGCCGAGCAGGCGGCCGCGCTCGAGCAGCGCCTGGCCGCCTTCGAGGCGAAGAAAGGCAGCCAGATCGCGGTGCTCATGCTGCCGTCCACCAAGCCGGAGGAGATCGAGCAGTACTCGATCCGGGTTGCGGAAGCCTGGAAGATCGGGCGCAAGGGCACCGACGACGGGGTGATCCTCGTGGTGGCCAAGGACGACCGGCGCCTGCGCATCGAGGTCGGATACGGGCTGGAGGGGGCGATCCCCGATGCGACCGCCAAGCGCGTGATCAGCGAAACCATCACGCCGCGATTCAAGGCGGGTGATTTCTACGGCGGCATCTCGGCCGGCGTCGACCAGCTGATCCAGCTCGTGGACGGCGAGAAGCTGCCGCCGCCTTCGGGCACCGCGCAGGGGCAGGGCGGCATGGACCCGTCCGATTTCATCGTCCCGGGCATCATCTTCGTGGTGGTGGTGGGTTCCATCCTCAAGGCCGTCCTCGGGCGGTTTCCCGGCGCGGTGGCAAGCGGCGCGCTGGCCGGCGTCGTCGCCTGGTTCCTGTTCGGCCTGGGGATCGCCGCGATCGCCGCTTTCATCGCGTTTATCCTGACGCTGATGAATTCGGGGAACTGGTCCTCGGGCGGCGGCGGGTTCTCCTCCGGCGGAAGCAGCGGGGGATCGTCGAGCTGGGGCGGGGGTGGCGGCAGTTTCGGGGGAGGCGGCTCCTCGGGGAGCTGGTGAGGATGCGCTGGATCAGGCACCTGCTTTTGGACGACATCGCCGTGCGGCGCGATTTCCCGCGGCCGGTGCTGGGCGCCATCGAGCGCGCGATCGCGACCCAGGAAAAGCGCCACCGCGGGGAACTCCGGTTCGTCGTCGAAGGCGGGCTGCCCCTGGGGCCGCTGCTCGCCGGCAGGACTGCGCGCGAGCGGGCCCTCGACGTGTTCAGCCGCCTGCGCATCTGGGATACCGAGGACAACGCCGGCGTGCTGGTCTACCTGCTGCTGGCCGACCGGCGTGTGGAAATCGTCGCGGACCGCGGCATCCACGCCCGCGTCGGCACCGCGGCCTGGGACGCGATATGCGGAGAAATGCAGGCGGCGTTCGCCGGCGGCCGCTTCGAGGCCGGCGCGATCCTGGGCATCGAGGCGATCAGCGACCTGCTGGCCGGGCATTTCCCGCCGGGCGACGACAACCCGAACGAGTTGCCTGACACGCCCGTAGTGCTCTAACGTAGCGGGCCGGAACCCCTCCGGCCCTTGGGAGACCCTCAGTGAAAAAGCTTTCCACCGCCGCCGCCGCGCTGCTCGGCGCAGTCGCGCTGCTCGCCGCATTGAATGCCGCCTCGCAAACGGCCGAGCCGGTGCTAGCGTTAGCGAAGAAGGAGAAACCAGCCCTGCTGGAAACGCTCAAGGACCTGGTTTCGATCGAATCCGGCAGCCGCGACATCGAGGGCCTGGAGAAGATCTCCGCCCTGGTCGCGGACCGCCTGAAGGCGCTGG
>JAFEDL010000021.1:40986-58296 GCA_018241645.1 Pseudomonadota bacterium | reverse complement strand
ACGCCGGCCTTCTTGATCAGCGGGGTCCACTTGTCGATCTCGGCCTTGAGGTGCGCGCGCAGCGCCGCGGGCGTGGCCTTGTCCTGGCCGATCGGGTCGGTGCCCAGGTCGTTGAAGCGGGTCTTGACCACCGGGTCGCGCAGCGCCGTCTGCAGGCTGGAGACCAGCTTGTCGACGACCGGCTTGGGCGTGCCCTTGGGCGCGTAGAAGCCGTGCCACACCGCGACCTCGAATCCCTTGAGCCCCTGCTCCTCGAGCGTCGGGATGTCCTTGAGCGAGGCCACGCGCGCCTTCGTCGTGACGGCGTACGCGTGGATCTTGCCGCTCTTGATCTGCGAGGTGGTGTTGGTGGTCTGGTCGCACATGATGTCGACCTGCCCGCCGAGCAGGTCGTTCATGGCCGGGCCGGTGCCCTTGTACGGCACGGTGGTCAGCTCGGTGTCGATCGCGCTCATGAACAGCATGCCGCACAGGTGCGAGGCCGAGCCGATGCCGGCGTTGGCGTAGGTGACCTTGGTCTTGCCGGCCTTCAGGTAGGCCAGCAGTTCCTTGAAGTCCTTGGCCGGCAGGCCGGGGCGGCCCACCAGCGTCATCGGGACGTCGGCCACCAGGCCGATGGGCTCGAAGCTGTCGATCGCGTTGAAGCGCAGCGTGCGATAGAGCGCCGGCGCAGTGGACATCCCAATGTGGTGCAGCAGGATCGTATAGCCGTCGGGACTGGACTTGGCGACGTACTCCGAGGCGATCGTCCCTCCCGCACCGGGCTTGTTCTCGACCAGCACCGTCTGGCCCATGGGCTTGGTCATGGCCTGCGCCATGACGCGCGCCACGGTATCGGTCGGGCCGCCGGCCGCGAACGGCACGATGATCGTGACGGGCTTGGTCGGGTACTGCGCCGCGGCGTGCGGTGCGGCAAGGGTCATGCCGAGGGTAGCGGCGGCCAAAAGGACGCCGGAAAAGCGCTTCAACATCGTCTGTCTCCTTTGAACTGTTCTTGTGATCCGGTCTTGTTGGTAAAGTATGCGCCCAGTCCCCTGAACACCTCAACCTCCGGAGAGTTTCGATGATCTACGAAATGCGTACCTACGACCTCAAGCCGCGCACCCTGCCGGAGGTGCTCAAGCGCTGGACCGACGCGCTCCCGAAGCGCCTCGAACTGTCGCCGCTCGCCGCGTTCTGGTACACCGAGATCGGCCCGCTGAACCAGATCGTCCACATCTGGCCCTACAAGGACCTCGAAGAGAGGAAGCGCATCCGCGCGGCGGCCGTCGCGACGGGCAAGTGGCCGCCGGCGACCGGCGAGTTCATCCTCAACATGCAGTCGGACATCTTCATCCCGTGGGAAGGCTCCCCGCTGCTGCCCGCCGGCGATGTCGGCCCCTACTTCGAGATGCGCACCTACACGATCGCGCCCGGCGACCAGGGCCGGGTCCAGAAAGCCTGGGCCGCCGCGCTGCCCGCCCGGCTGAAGCTCTCCCCGGTGATCGCGACCTGGTACTCGGAACTGGGCCGGCTGAACAAGTTCGTGCACATCTGGCCCTACAAGACGCTCGACCAGCGCATGGAGGTGCGCAAGCAGGCGATCGCCGGCGGCACCTGGCCGCCCAGCCCGGCGCCGGGCGACACGCCTTACACGACGGTGAACCAGGAGAACAAGATCCTGCTCGCCGCGCCGTTCTCCCCGCTCAGGTAAGCCGGGGCGCGAAACGAAACGGAGGGCGGGGGGGGTGTTGGTGGCGCGCCCGACTGGAGTCGAACCAGTGACCCCTGCCTTCGGAGGGCAGTACTCTATCCAGCTGAGCTACGGGCGCCCTGTGGTGCACCTTGCGGGGTGAGCATGCCCCTCCGCAAGGGCCGAGAGAATATCGGTTTTCCCCCTGTTCGTCCACGCAGGCGGTTTTCCCCGGGCCGACTTTCGCGCTAAAATCATGGCTTTGCCGCCCCCGCACCCGCAATTCCAGCAAAGGAAGCCTGCATGAGCCAGTCCGCCGCGCACGACGAGCACTCCTCTTTCATCCAGACGCCCAAGCAGCTGCTGGTGGTCCTGTTGCTCGCCTTCCTGGTCCCGATCATTGGCATCGTGATGCTGGTGCAGCTGATCCTCGGGGAGACCAACCCCAATCCCGCGGCGCTCGAGCCGGCGGCCGTGGCGGCGCGCATCCAGCCGGTGGGCAGGGTCGAGGTGGTCGATGCCAACGCGCCCAAGGTGGTGAAGAGCGGCGAAGACGTGGTCAAGGCCGTGTGCGGCGCCTGCCACACCACGGGCGCGGCGAATGCGCCCAAGATCGGCGACAAGGCCGGCTGGGCCGCGCGCCTGGGCCAGGGCCTGGACGGCCTGACCAAGAGCGCGATCAAGGGCAAGAACGCCATGCCGCCGCGCGGCGGGGTGCCCGACCTGTCGGACTACGAGATCGCCCGCGCGATCGTCTTCATGGCGAACCAGTCGGGCGCGAGCTTCAAGGAGCCCGCGGAGCCCAAGGCCGCGCCGGCGGCAGCGCCCGCGGACGCCAAGAAAGACGCAAAGAAGTAAGGATGCCGGAAAGCAACCGGGGGCAGGCCATGCGCCTGCCCTTTTTTGTTTTCGGGCCTGAGCCGGAGTAACCCGCCACATGCAGTTTCTGTTCATCATCGACCCGCTCGGGTCGCTCAAGGCGTACAAGGATTCGACCGTCGCGATGATGCGCGAGGCCCAGTCGCGCGGCCATGCGATCTTCACCTGCGAACAGACCTCGATCGCGGCGCGCGGCGGCGGCATCCAGGCGGGCACCACCGCGATCACGCTCAGGCCCGGCGACGACGACTGGTATGCGGCCGGCGCGGCCGCGACGCGCACGCTCGCCTCCTTCGACGCGGTGGTGATGCGCAAGGACCCGCCGTTCGACCTCGAGTACATCACCACCACGTGGCTCCTGTCGGCGGCCGAGCGCGAGGGGGCGCGGGTGGTCAACTCCCCCGCCGCGATCCGCGACCACAACGAGAAGCTCGGGATCCTCGAGTTCCCGCAGTTCAACACACCGACGCTGGTGACGCGCGAGGCCGCGCAGGTGCAGGCGTTCATCGACGAGCACGGCGACGCGATCCTCAAGCGCCTCGACGTGATGGGCGGGGAGAACATCTTCCGCGTGCGCTCGGACGACCCGAACCGCAACGTGATCGTCGAGCTGATGGCCCAGGGCGGCGCGCGCAGCGTGATGGCGCAGCGCTACATCCCGGCGATCAGCGAGGGCGACAAGCGCATCCTGCTGATCGGCGGGAAGGTCGTGCCGTATTCGCTTGCGCGCATCCCCAAGGCCGGCGAGACGCGCGGCAACCTGGCCGCGGGCGGGCGCGGCGTGGCCCAGCCGCTCTCGAAGCGCGACCTCGAGATCGCCGAGGCGCTCGCGCCGACGCTGATGCCGCGCGGCCTGCTGCTGGTGGGCCTGGACGTGATCGGCGACTTCCTCACCGAGGTCAATGTCACGAGCCCGACATGTTTCCGCGAGATCATGGACCAGACCGGCTGCAACGTGGCGGCGCTGTTCGTCGACGCGCTCGAGCAGGCGGTGGGCAAATGATCGGCGTGCTGCTGATCACGCACGGCCGTTACGGCGAGGACCTGCTCGCCTCGGCCAGCCACGTGCTCGGGCGGCCGCTGACGCAGGTCGGGCACCTCGCGGTGAGCGTCAAGGACGACCCCGAAACGGTCCTCGCCGAGGCGCGCAAGACCCTCAGGGGCATCGACGACGGCAACGGGGTGCTGGTCATGACCGACATGTACGGCGCCACGCCCTGCAACATCGCCTCCCAGCTCATCACGGAGGGCAACGTCGAGGCGGTGTCCGGCGTGTCGCTGCCGATGCTGGTGCGGGCGCTCGCCTACCGCGACGCGCCGCTCGCCAAGGTGCGCGACAAGGCCATCACCGGCGGGACCGAGGGCGTGGTGTACATCAACAGGGACCCCTGCTATGCCAAGCGCTGAAGTGCCCATCATCAACAAGCTCGGCCTGCACGCGCGGGCCTCGGCCAAGCTCACCCAGCTCGCGAGCAAGTTCGGCGCCGAGATCTGGCTGACGCGCAACACCCGCCGGGTGAACGCCAAGAGCATCATGGGGGTCATGATGCTCGCCGCGGGCAAGGGCTCCTCGGTGCTGATCGAGGCCGAGGGCGCCGACGCGGACGCGGCCCTCGCGGCGCTGCAGGAACTGATCGCGAACAAGTTCGGCGAAGGCGAGTAACGCGATATGGACATGGCCCGCGTGAACTTCGTGCTGCACGGGCACAGCGTCTCGCCCGGCATCACGATCGGGCACGCGCACCTGGTGTCCAGCGCGCGGCTGGAGGTGGCCCACTACGAGGTTCCCGAGCCGGGCATCGAGTACGAGGTCGCGCGCTTCGACGCCGCGGTCGGCAAGGTGCGCGACGAGCTGCTGGAGGTGGGCAAGCAGATCCCGGCCGACGCGCCCGCGGAGTTCGGCGCGTTCGTCGACCTGCACGCGATGATCCTGAACGACCCTTCGCTGGCGTCGGTGCCGAAGACGCTGATCCGCGAGCACCGCTGCAACGCCGAGTGGGCGCTGATCCAGCAGATGGAGTCGCTGGTCGCCCAGTTCGACGCGATCGACGACCCGTACCTGAAGGAGCGCAAGGCCGACATCACCCAGGTGGTGGAGCGCGTGCTGAAGGCGCTGCTCGGCCGCCCCGGCACGGTGGAGCCGAACCTGTCGGCGGAAAAGCAGCTGATCGTCGTGGCCCACGACCTGTCGCCCGCGGACATGCTGCTGTTCAAGCAGCACGCGTTCGGCGGGTTCGTGACCGACGTGGGCGGCGTCACCTCGCACACCGCGATCCTCGCGCGCAGCCTGAACATCCCGGCGATCGTCGGCCTGCACCATGCGCGCCACATGATCCGCGAAGGCGACCTGCTGATCGTGGACGGCATCCAGGGCGTGCTGATCGTCGCCCCCGACGCGATCGTGCTGGCGGAGTACCAGCTCAAGCAGTCGCAGCACGAGCTCGAGCGGAAGAAGCTTCGGCGCCTCAAGTCCACGCCGGCGGCGACGCTCGACGGGTTCCCGGTGGAGCTGTTCGCCAACATCGAGCTGCCGCAGGACATGCCGGAGGTGCTCGAGAACGGCGCGCAGGGAATTGGTCTCTTCCGCACCGAGTTCCTGTTCATGAACCGCAAGGACCTGCCGGGCGAGGAGGAGCAGTTCGAGGCCTACCGCGAGGTCACCCGCGCGATGGAGGGCAAGCCGGTGACGATCCGGACCCTGGACATCGGCGCGGACAAGGCGCTCTCGGGCGAGGCCTACACGATGCCCAACCCGGCGCTGGGCCTGCGCGCGATCCGCTACTGCCTGTCCGAGCCGCAGATGTTCCTCGGCCAGCTGCGCGCCATCCTGCGCGCGTCGCACTACGGGAAGATCCGCCTGCTGATCCCGATGCTCGCGCACGCGCACGAGATCGACCAGACGCTGCTGCTCATCAAGGAGGCGAAAGCGTCGCTCGACGCCTCCGGCGAGCCGTACGACAAGGGCATCCCGGTCGGCGGCATGATCGAGATCCCGGCCGCGGCGCTCGCCCTGCCGATGTTCATGCGCAAGCTCGGTTTCCTGTCCCTCGGCACCAACGACCTGATCCAGTACACGCTGGCGATCGACCGCACCGACGACGCGGTCGCGCACCTGTACGACCCCCTGCACCCCGCCGTGCTGCAGCTCGTGTCGCAGACCATCACGCGCGCCAACCGCGCGGGCGTGCCGGTGGCGGTGTGCGGCGAAATGGCGGGCGACCCGCGCCTCACGCGACTGCTGCTCGGCCTCGGGCTGCGCAATTTCTCGATGCACCCGGCCCAGCTGCTCGCGATCAAGGAGCGGGTGCTCAAGACCTGCGTCGCCGACATCCAGCCGATGGCCGCGCGCGTGCTGCGCTCGACCGATTCGCGCCGCACGCAAGAATTACTGCTGAAGCTCAATAGCTGAGGAGGACAAGCATGAAGACAGGAATCATCGCCGTCGTCGCCGCGGCGGCCCTGGCCTGCGCCGCAAACGCGTTCGCCCAGGCCTGGCCGGCGAAACCCGTGAAGCTGGTCGTGCCGTTTCCGGCGGGCAGCGCCACCGACCAGGTCGCGCGGCTCACCGGGCAGCAGCTGCAGGAGGCGCTCGGCCAGCCGTTCGTGGTCGAGAACAAGCCCGGCGCGCAGGGCTCGATCGCCGCGGCCGAGGTCGCCAAGTCCGCGCCGGACGGCTACACGCTGCTGGTCACCACGAACACGCCGCAGGCGGCCAACGTCAGCCTGTTCAAGAAGCTGCCGTACGACCCGGTGAAGGATTTCTCGCCGGTGGTTCGGTTGGGCACCACCTCGTTCGTGCTGATGGTGAAGCCGGATTTCCCCGCGAAGACGCTGAAGGAGTTCATCGCCCAGGTGAAATCGCAGGCGGGCAAGTACTCCTCCGGCTACGGCTCCTCCGGCTCGCAGGTCTCGGCCTCGATGCTGAAGTCGATGGCCGGCCTGGATTTCGTCGAGGCCCCGTACAAGGGCATCCCGCAGGCGGTCACCGACGTGATCGGCGGCAGCCTCACCTTCACCTTCGTCGACCTCGGCAACGCGCTCGGCCAGCTCAGGGGCGGCAAGCTCAAGGCGCTCGGCGTCACCTCGGCCGCGCGCAGCACCGCCGCGCCAGACATCCCCGCCATCGCCGAGACGCTGCACGGCTACGAGCTGATTGCCTGGTTCGCGCTCATGGCGCCGGCCGGCACGCCGAAGGACGTTGTCGCCAAACTGCACGATGCCGCGGTCAAGGGCCTGGCCAAACCGGAAACGAAGGAGCGCTTCGCCGGCATCGGCACCGACGTGGCGCCCATGAACCCCGAGCAGCTCGGCGCGTTCATCAAGGCCGAGATCGCCAAGTGGGCGAAGCTTACGAAGGAAGCAGGCATCCAGCCCGAGTAGGCCCGGCGATCCCGGAAGCCGAATGGAGACGCATCGATGAACGACATGACGAAACCCTTTGCCGGCCCGGCGATCCGCCTGCACCCGAACGACAACGTCGTCATCGCGCGCATCGACATCGCGCAGGGCGCGACGATCCCGGAAGAGAACCTGGCCTGCCTGAACCGCATCCCGGCCGGGCACAAGGTTGCGGCGCGCGCCATCGCCAAGGGCGAGCCGGTGCTCAAGTACAACACCGTCATCGGCTTCGCTTCGAACGACATCCGCCCCGGCACGCTGCTGCACCGCCTCAACATGGAGTTCCGCGAGTTCGACCGGGACTACGCGTACGCGCAGGAATACAAGCCCACGCCGCTGCTGCCCGAGGCCGAGCGCGCGACGTTCATGGGCATCCGCCGCGAGGACGGGCGCGTGGCCACGCGCAACTACATCGGCATCGTGTCCACCGTGAACTGCTCGGCCACCGTCGTGCACCGCATGGCGGACTGGTTCACGCCGGAGCGGCTGGCGGAATTCCCGAACATCGACGGCGTGGCCGCGTTCACGCACGCCACCGGTTGCGGCATGGAATTGTCGGGCGAGCCGATGGACCTCCTGCGGCGCACGCTCTCGGGCTACATCCGCCACCCGAACATGGCTGCGGTGCTGGTCGTAGGCCTGGGCTGCGAGAGGAACCAGATCAACACGCTGTTCCAGGCCGAGAAGCTGACCGCCGGCACCAAGCTGAAGACCTTCGTGATGCAGGACTCGGGCGGCACTCGGAAGACCATCGAAGCCGGGATCGAAGCCATCAAGGAGCTCCTGCCCGAGGCCAACAAGGTCACGCGCGTGCCGGTGGACGCAAGCCACATCAGCGTGGGCCTGCAGTGCGGCGGCTCGGACAGCTTCTCCTCGATCACGGCCAACCCCGCGCTGGGCGCGGCGATGGACATCCTCGTGAGGCACGGGGGCACCGCGATCCTGTCCGAGACCCCCGAGATCTACGGCGTCGAGCACACGCTGACGCGCCGCGCGGTGACGAAGGAGGTGGGCGAGAAGCTCATCGAGCGCATCCGCTGGTGGAAGGACGAGTACGCGCTCGGCCGCGACGTGCAGATCAACGGCGTGGTGAGCCCGGGCAACCAGGCGGGGGGCCTCGCCAACATCCTCGAGAAATCGCTGGGCTCGGCCATGAAGGGCGGCAGCACGGGCCTCATGGAGGTCTACAAGTACGCCGAACTCGTGAAGCAGAAGGGATTCGTCTTCATGGACACGCCGGGCTTCGACCCGGTCTCGGCCACGGGCCAGATCGCCGGCGGCGCCAACGTGGTGTGCTTCACCACCGGCCGCGGCTCGGCCTTCGGCTGCAAGCCGGCGCCGTCGATCAAGCTCGCGACCAACACGCCGATGTACCTGAAGCTGGAAGAGGACATGGACATCAACTGCGGCGAGATCCTCGACGGGACCGCCGACATGCAGCAGATGGGCCGCAAGATCTTCGAGCTGATCCTCGACACCTGTTCCGGGAAACAGACCAAGAGCGAGGCGTTCGGCCTCGGGGACCACGAGTTCATCCCCTGGGCCATAGGCATCACGGGTTGACAGGGACCGGGCGCCCGCATATCTTTGTGCCTCGCTAGACGCGCCGATTTGAAGTTCAGCTTGCGGGCGCGCAACAAATACCGCTAAAGAGACAGGTCCGCAAAACCCGTTCTCGCGCGAAGCTGAACGGGTTTTTTCTTTCTGGGACCGCTTGTACAGACCGTGGGCGCACCGCAGACACCGCCGGGATCCGTAGGCATCGTGAAGCCGCAGAAGGCGGCCTTCGCGGAACCGCTCGCGCTCGCCTGCGGCATCACCCTCCCCGCCTTCGAGCTGGCCTACGAGACGTACGGCGAGCTCAACGCCGACCGCTCGAACGCCGTGCTCGTGCCGCATGCGCTGAACGCTTCCCACCATGTGGCCGGCGTGTACGCGGATGCGCCGGGCGACGTGGGCTGGTGGGACAACATGATCGGCCCGGGCAAGCCCCTGGACACCAACCGGTTCTTCGTCGTCGGCGTGAACAACCTGGGCGGCTGCCACGGCTCCACCGGGCCGATGAGCGCGAACCCGGCCACCGGCAAGCCCTGGGGCGGCGACTTCCCGGTGGTCACGGTGGAGGACTGGGTGCAGGCGCAGGCGCGGCTGGCCGACCGCCTCGGGATCGACAAGTTCGCGGCCGTGATGGGCGGGAGCCTCGGCGCGATGCAGGCGCTGCAGTGGACGCTGTCCTTCCCGGAGCGCATCCGGCACTCGATCGTGATCGCCGCGGCGCCCAAGCTCTCGGCGCAGAACATCGCCTTCAACGAGGTGGCCCGGCAGGCGATCACCACCGACCCGGAATTCCACGGCGGGCACTACTACGAGCACGGCGTGGTGCCGCGCTCGGGCCTGCGCCTGGCGCGCATGCTCGGCCACATCACCTACCTGTCGGACGACGCGATGATGGAGAAGTTCGGCCGCACGCTGCGCAGCGGCGCGCTCGGCTTCAACTTCGACATCGACTTCGAGATCGAGTCCTACCTGCGCTACCAGGGCGACAAGTTCTCGACCTACTTCGACGCCAACACGTACCTGCGCATCACCAAGGCGCTGGACTACTTCGACCCGGCCGCGGCGTTCGGCGGCGACCTGTCGGCCGCGATGGCGCGGGCGCAGGCCGCGTTCCTGGTGATCTCGTTCACCTCGGATTGGCGGTTCGCGCCCTCGCGCTCGCGCGAGATCGTGCGCGCGCTGCTCGACAACCGGCGCGTGGTGTCCTACCTCGAGATCGACGCCCCGCACGGCCACGACGCCTTCCTGATGGAAGACGAGCGCTACATGAACGCGGTGCGCGCGTACTTCGGGAACATCGAGCTATGACCGACGCTGACCGCGCGCTGCTCGCCAGCCGCCCCGACCTCGCCACCATCGCGCAGTGGGTGGCGCCGAACGCGCGCGTGCTGGACCTGGGCTGCGGCGACGGCATGCTGCTGCGCTACCTGTGGAAGGAGCGCGGCTCGCACGGGTACGGCGTGGAGATCGACGACGCGAAGGTCGGGGCCTCGGTGCGCAACGACGTCAACGTGCTGCAGATGGACCTCGAAAGCGGCCTGTCGGCCTTCGGCGACGGGTCCTTCGACTACGTGATCCTGTCGCAGACCCTGCAGGCCATGCGCCATACCGAGGACATCATGCGCGAGATGGTGCGGGTAGGGCGCGAGGCGATCGTCAGCTTCCCCAACTTCGGCCACTGGGCCTCGCGCCTGCAGGTGGTGAAAGGGCGCATGCCGGTGTCCGAGAGCCTGCCGCACGCGTGGTACAACACGCCGAACCTGCACCTGTGCACGATCGCCGACTTCGAGGACCTTGCAAAGGCGATCGGCCTGAAGATCGAGGAGCGGGTGGTGCTGCACCAGGGCCGGCCCGTCACGCTGCTGCCGAACCTGTTCGGCAGCCTCGCCGTGTACCGTTGCGCCGCGGGCTGATCCGCGCCGCCTGAACCTGCCAGGGGAGTCTTGCCGATGAAGCTGTCGCACGCCGCTATCGCTTTCGCCGCGCTGTTCTGCGCCACCGCCGCGCCCGCCCAGACTTATCCGTCAAGGGCGGTGCGCGTGATCGTCCCCTACGGGCCCGGCGGCTCCACCGACCTGAACGGGCGCACCGTATCGCAAAAGCTGCAGGAAGCCTTCGGGCAGCCCTTCGTGGTCGAGAACAAGCCCGGCGCGAGCGCGCAGATCGGCGCCGCGGAAGTCGCCAAGGCGGCGCCCGACGGGTACACGCTGCTGGTCGGCGCACCGCAGGTGTTCATCATCAATTCGCTGTTCTTCAAGGAGTCGCGCTACGACGCGGAGAACGGCTTCACGCCGATCGCGATCACGCTGCTCTCGCCCAACTACATCATGGTCAACCCAGCCGTGCCGGCCAAGACCCTGCAGGAGCTGATCGCGTACGCGAAGGCGAATCCGGGCAAGGTCAATTTCGCGTCTTCGGGCGTCGGTTCGAGCGGCCACCTGACGGGCCTGCTGCTCAACAAGCTGGCCGGCATCGAAATGCAGCACATCGGCTACAAGGGCAGCGCCGGCGCGGTCCAGGACGTCCTTGCCGGGCAAGTGCAGGTGCTCGTCGACCAGCCGGTCCCGGGAATCTCGCACGTGCGCGCGGGCAAGCTGCGCGGCCTAGCGGTCGGGACCGCGGCACGCGTAGCGGCGACGCCCGATATCCCGACAGTGCAGGAACAGGGCATCGCCGATTTCGAGTCGAGCACGTGGTTCGGCTTCTGGGCGCCGGCCGGCACCCCGAAGCCGGTCGTGGACCGGCTGTGGGCCGAGATCCAGAAGATCATGAGGATGCCCGACGTGCAGGACAAGTTCGCCCCGGCGGGCTATATCCCGACCGCGATCTCGCCCGAGGACACCGCGGCGCGCATCAAGGCGGACCGGGAGAAATGGACGCGCGTGGCGCGCGAGGCGGGCATCCGGCCGGAGTGAGCGTTCGCCGGAGCGGCGTTTAACCCCATCCGGGCGCAAGCCGCGTTCATGTCTGGATGCCCGCCATCAGCTTGCCGCTCGATCCCCCCGGTTCCGCCTTCAGTGCCCGTGCCCGGCCACCGGTAAACTGCGCAGCCATGGAGCGCAGCGACGGCACCCCGAGCGACGAGCGCCTGATGCTCGACTGGCGCGACGGCAACGCCGTGGCCTTCGAGCAGCTCTACGGCCGCCACAAGGGCGGCGTACTGCGTTACCTGCTGCGCCAGACCGGCAGGCGGGAATGGGCCGAGGAACTGTTCCAGGACGTGTGGCTGAAAGTCGTCAATGCTCGCGCAGGGTATGAAGCCCGGGCGAGGTTCGCTTCCTGGCTCTACAGCATCGCCCACAACCGCCTCATGGACCACTTTCGCGAGCACTCCCGCGCGAGCCTGGTGAGCTATGAGGACGAAGCCGGAGTGGTTGAAGACCCGCCGGCCTCCGCGCACGAGCAGCCCGAGCGGTCGCTCGAAAGGAAGCAGGACGCCCGGGTCCTGCTGGACGTGCTCGGCGCGCTTCCGGCCGCGCAGCGCGAGGCCTTCGTACTCCAGCAGGAAGGCGATTTGTCGGTCGAGGAGATTGCCGCCGTGACCGGCGTCAACCGCGAAACCGCCAAGAGCCGGCTGCGCTACGCGCTGTCCAAACTGCGCGCCGAACTGGTGAGGCCCTCATGATCGAACGCGACGATCCGCAGGACCAGGAACTGGCCGCGCTGTATCGCGAGGCCTCGCGCGACGAGCCGCCGGCGGGGCTGGATGCGCGCATCCTCGCGGCGGCGCAATCGACCGCTGCCGCGCCGAAGCCGGCAGCCGCCTCGTGGACGACCCGATGGAGGGTTCCAGTGGCACTGGCCGCCATCGTGGTGTTGAGCACTACGGTCACCGTGCTGGTCCAGGACGAGGAGGCGGGCCGCCTGGAAACGCCGCAGGCGAAGCGCACGGCGCCGCCCGTCCCCGCGGAGACCCAGATGCAGCCTGCGCCTGCGCCGGCCAGCGCTCCTCCGGCAGCTGCGGAGAAGCACGCGGAACCGCGCCGCAAAGCGGCCCGCAGTGAATCCGAAACGCGCATGCAGGATGCCGCGCCCCACCGCGAGCGCGAAGAAGCGGCACCCGTGCGGCGCGAAGAGGCCGCGGCGGCGAAAGCAGAGGCGGGCGCGCCGGCAGCGGAGGCGCTGCGGTCCGCACCTGCTCCGGCGCCGGCCCCTGCGGCTGCGGCCCGGCGCGCGGACAGCGCAGAACGCGCGGCCCCGGCAGAGCGGGCGCCGCGCACGCCGGTTCAATGGATTGCGGAGATCCGCCGGCTCAGGAGTGAAGGCAAGGCTGCCGAGGCCGAGGCGAGCCTCGCGGAGTTCAGGAAACTCTACCCCTGGTACGCGCTGCCCGACGACCTGAAGCAGCCTTAACCCCGTTTCTCCGCGTCTTGCGTTCATGGAAGGTGTCACACAAACGGAGAACACCATGAACAAACTCCTGGCCGCCCTGCTCGGCCTCGCCCTGTCGGGCTGCGCCGGCACCAGCGGGGCGGGCACCCTCGCCGACCTTGCCGTCGTGGACCGCACCACCGGGCAGCGCCTGCCGACCTATTACCACCAGGGACGCTACTGGGTCGCGGGAACGCCCGGCAACAGGTATGCCGTGTCGATCGGCAACAAGAGCGGGCAGCGCGTCATGACCGTGATCTCGGTGGACGGGGTCAACGTGGTCACCGGCGAAACGGCCGCGGCCGGGCAGGACGGCTATGTGCTCGAAAGCGGCATGCATTATGAGATCACCGGCTGGAGGAAGAGCACGGAGGAAGTCGCGGCCTTCGTATTCACCGCGCTGCCCGACAGTTACGCGGCGCGCACCGGACGGCCGGACAACGTCGGCGTGATCGGCGTTGCGGTGTTCCGCGAATGGGTCCCGCCGCGCCCCGCCATGGCTCCGCCGATGGGCGCGCAGCCGCGGCCGTATTCGCATGCCGACGCGCTGTCCAGCGAACGTGCCTCGGCAGGCGAGGTGGCAAAGACGCAGCGCGAAGAGCGCCTCGGCACCGGGCACGGCGAACGCGAAAGCTCGCAGGTCAGCTACACGACGTTCCGCCGCGCAAGCGATCGGCCCAGCGAGCTGATGTCGATCTACTACGACAGCTACGCCAACCTCGTCGCGCGCGGCGTCATCCGCACCGCTTTCCCGGTGGCGCCTTCCCCCAATCCCTTCCCTGCCGGCATGCGGTTCGTGCCCGACCCCCGCGGCTGACCGCCGACGCCGCCGCCCACCGGCCGGGGCAGGTGAAGAATGTACCGGTACCGGTACACCAACTGACCGGAGATCGGCTCCTGGAGCCGATCTCACAAATCAAATCTTCAGGATTTCGGCGCCGTGTCGAGCGCCTCGATGCGCGCGCGCTGCCACCACAGCATGGCGATGCCCGGCAGCGCGATCAGGAAGGTGACGAAGAAGAACGCCGGCCAGTCGAGGCCGGTCGCCATGTACCCGGCCGCCGGCCCCACGTAGACGCGCCCGACCGCGGACAGCGCCGAGAGCAGCGCGTACTGGGTGGCCGAGAAGCGCCGGTCGCACATCGCCATCAGCAGCGCGACGAACGCAGCCGTGCCCATGCCGCCGCACAGGTTCTCGGCGCCGACCGCGGCGATCATCAGCGGGTAGTTCTTGCCGGCCATCGCCACCAGCATGAAGCCGAGGTTGGTCACCGCCTGCAGCACGCCGAACAGCATCAGCGCGCGGTACAGGCGCAGCTGCGCCATCAGCGCGCCCCCGGCCAGCGCGCCGGCGATGGTGGCCACCAGCCCGAGGCCCTTGTTGATGGCGCCCACGTCGGTCGCGGAGAACCCCGCCCCGCGGATCAGGAATGCGGTCGACAGGCTGCCCGCAAACGCGTCGCCGAGCTTGTAGAGCACGACCAGCAGCAGCAGCGTCCACGCGCCGCGGCGGGAGAAATACTCGCCGAGCGGCTCCTGCACGGCCGCAGCCAGGGTGCGCGGCGGGGTGCCGGCCGGCGCCGGCTCGAGCGAGTTCCAGGTCGCAACGATGCCGACCGCCATCAGGCCGGCCATCAGCCAGTAGGTGGCGGTCCAGCCCAGCACGCTGTCGGCCAGCACCAGCGCGAGGCCGCCGGACACCAGCATCGCGATCCGGTACCCGAACACCGAGACCGCGGCACCCGCCCCGCGCTCCTCCGCGGCCAGCGAATCGGCGCGAAACGCGTCGAACACCACGTCCTGGGAGGCGGACAGGAAAGCCACCAGCAGCGCGAGGCCGGCCAGCAGCCAGGGCGCATCCCGGGGGGACAGGGTCCCCATGAAGGCGATCGCCGCAGCCAGCAGGGCCTGGGTGAGCACCAGCCAGCCGCGCCGGCGGCCGAGGAACGGCAGCGCATAGCGGTCCATGAGGGGCGACCACAGGAACTTGTAGGTGTACGGCTGGCCGACCAGGGCGAACCAGCCGATGGTAGTGAGGTCCACGCCCTCCACCGTGAGCCAGGCCTGCAGGGTGCCGGCGGTCAGCGCCAGGGGCAGGCCCGAGGAGAACCCGAGCAGGAGGAGGAGGAGGATCTTCCGGCTGCGGAAGACGAGGAGGGTGTCCGCAAGGGCCATGGGGTGCCGGATTGTAGCCTGCCGGGGGATCCGGCCGGAGCTTGCTGGTTGCTTGCGCAGGCAAAACTGGGTAGGCTTGACGGTTCATTCTGCGCCGCATCAATCAACGCTGAATTCCCTCTTAATTCAAGCAATCACACGAAGGCACATCATGACCGCAGACAGCCAAGTCTCGAAGGAAAAACTCGTCAGCGACCTCAGGGTCCTGGTCGGGGACACCGAAGAACTCCTCAAGGCCACCGCAGGCCAGGCGGGCGAGAAGATCGCCGTAGCGCGCGAGCGCATCCAGGCCTCGCTTGCGGTCTACAAGGACAAGCTCCTCGACGCGGAACAGGCGCTGCGGGAGAAGACCAAGGAAGCCGCCCGCGCGACCGACGAGTACGTGCACGAGCATCCCTGGCAGGCCGTGGGCGTCGCCGCCGGCATCGGCTTCCTGCTCGGCCTGCTCGTCAGCCGCCGCTAAGCCCCGCCCCGGCCATGGCCACTCCCGGCGGCGCGGAGCCCGATCCGGCTTCCTCGCCCGCGAACCCGTCCACGGTGCGTTCGGCCGTGCGCACGCTGCTCTCCTTCGCGGAGACGCGCGCGCGGCTGGCCGCCAACGAGTTCGAGGAGCAGCTGCTGCGGCTGCTCGAGATCGCCGCATGGGCCGCCGCCGCCGTGTTCTTCTTCGCGATCGCGGTGCTGCTGCTGGCGCTGTTCATCGTGCTGGTGTTCTGGGACTCCAACCGCATCCTCGCGGCCGGCCTGATTGCCGGCCTGTTCATCGCGGGGGGCGGCGTGAGCGCGCTGATGGTGCGCGCGTGCCTCGCGGCGCGGCCAAAATTCCTCGCCGCGACGCTGGCCGAGTTCGACAAGGACCGCCAGAGGATGGGCAAGCCGTGATCCGCGAGAGGCTCATCGCCCTGCGGGAGCGCCGCGCGCTGCTCGTGTCGCGCGCCGAACACCAGCGCGAAGGCGTGGTTGCGCTCCTGCAACGCGCCGAAGTCGCGATGTACTGGTTCGACCGGGCCCGGGCGTTCGGGCAGAAATTGCGCGCCAACCCGCTGTGGGTGGCGGCGGGCATCGCGGTGCTCGTGGCCCTGCGGCCGCGCAAGGTGTTCAAGGTGCTGGCCACGGGCTTTTCGCTGTGGCGCGGCTGGCGCAGCGTGCGCGCCTCGTTCGAGCGCTACGTGCCGCGGCAGGCGCCGGCACGCACCCGCGCCTGAGGCAATCCGCAATGGCGTTCCCACCCAAGGTCGTGCGTGGCGCCTGGGATCTCGCCGAGCGCGAGAGGAAGGCCCTGTTGTCCGAGATGGTGCAGGTGAAGGGCCTCATGCCGCTGCTGATGAAGCCGCGCAACAAGCAGAAATGGAGCGACGCCGACCTGCGCGAGCTCCAGGTCCACATCAAGCGGCTGTCCAAGCTGTCGCCCTACATCATCGTGTTCGTGATGCCCGGCGGGTTCGCCATGCTGCCGGTGCTTGCCTGGTGGCTCGACCGCCGCCGCCAGCGCAACCGCGTGCCGCCGGGCGCGGCGACGGACCAGCGCCGGCCCTAGCTCAGCCCTTCCAGCCGTAGTCGATGACCAGCGGCGCGTGGTCGGAAAAGCGCTCCGCCTTGTAGATCGACTCCTTCTTCGCGGTCTGCGCGAGGCCCGCGGTGGCCAGGTGGTAGTCGATCCGCCACCCCACGTTCTTGTTCCACGAATCGCCGCGGTTCGACCACCAGGTGTACTGGTCCGGGTTCGGGTTCAATCGCCTGAACACGTCCACGAACCCGATCTCGTCGAACACCTGCGAGATCCACGCGCGCTCCTCCGGCAGGAAGCCCGAATTCTTCTGGTTGGAGCGCCAGTTGCGCAGGTCGATCTCCTTGTGCGCGATGTTCACGTCGCCGCACAGCACCACCTCGCGCCCGGACTTCATCAGCCCGGCGAGGTGCGGGCGGAACTCGTCGAGGAAACGAAACTTGGCCTGCTGCCGCTCGGGCGAGCTCGCGCCCGAGGGAAAGTACACGGAGACCACGGAGAGGTTGCCGATCCGCGCCTCCACATAGCGCCCTTCGGCATCGAACTCCTTGCTGCCGAACCCGCGCTGCACGCTGTCGGGTTTCGCGCGGCTGTAGAGGCCGACGCCGCTGTAGCCCTTCTTCTCGGCCAGCGAAAACGTCGCGTGGAAACCCTTGGGCGCGACGATCGACGCGTCGAGGTCGGCCTCGTGCGCCTTGATCTCCTGCAGGCACACGAAGTCGGCGCGCTGGCCCTTGAGCCACTCGTAGAA
>JAFEDL010000021.1:0-40857 GCA_018241645.1 Pseudomonadota bacterium | reverse complement strand
CCGCCCTTCTTCACCACCGCGAGCACGTCCCACCAGGTGGAGAGGTAGTGCAGCCGGACGTTCAGGTCGGAGAGGATCTTCTTCGACTCGGGGAAGATGTCGTAGTAGAAATTCACGTACACGTGGTCGACCACCGCGCCCGCGTCGCGCAGCGCCTTGCAGAAGATCACCTTGGAGCGCCCGTCGGTGGTCAGGTCCTCGACCAGCAGCGTGCGCGCGCCTTCCTCGACATGGCCCTCGATCTGCGCGTTGCGCCCGAACCCCTTGGGCTTCTTCCTCACGTACTGCATCGGCAGCGCGAGGCGGTCGGCGATCCACGCGGCATACGGGATGCCCGCGGTCTCGCCGCCGGCCACCGTGTCGAACTGCTCGAAGCCCACGTCGCGCACCAGCGTGGCTGCGGCGAAATCGATGAGCTGGCTGCGGATGCGCGGGTAGGAGATGAGCTTGCGGCCGTCGATGTACACCGGGCTCGCCCAGCCCGAGGTGAAGATGAAGGGCTTGGCGTCCGAGAACAGGACCGCCTTCACTTCGAGGAGCATCTTGGCGGTGATCTCGGCGATCAGCGCCTTGTCGGTAAAGACCATGGGAGTGTCGGGCTTGGCAGCGTGGAAGGTGGCGGAATTCTATCGCATCCCGGCACCCGCCCCGCGGTCAACCCCGCGAGGCGCACGGACGTTTGGTGGATCGGGCCTGTGGTTGAGCGGCAGCCCTTAAAGGCGCAAAATGCGCGTGCATTCGCGAACCCGGGGGAAAGTGATGCTGAAAGGAATTCTGGTGCTGGCTGCCGTGCTTGCGTCGTTCGCGGCCCAGGCGCAGCAGATCATCAAGTGCGTGGGCAAGGACGGCAAGACCTACGTGGGCTCGACCCTGCCGCCGCAATGCGCCGGGCAGGCGACCGACCAGCTGAACAAGCAGGGCCAGGTCGTCAAGCGCACCGAGGCCATGCTCACGCCCGAGCAGCGCGCGGCCAAGGAGGCCGCGGAAAAGGCCAGGAAGGAGCAGGAGGCCGAAGCGGCGCGCAAGGAAAAGGACGAGGCGCGCAAGAACAAGGCCCTGCTGTCCACCTACGGCAGCGAGAAGGACATCGAGATCGCCCGCAGCCGCGCGCTGGCCGACAACGAGAAGGCGGTGAAGCAGACCCAGGACAAGATCGCGCAGATCGACAAGGCGGGCGCCGCGCTGAAAAAGGAACTGGAGTTCTACAGCGGCAAGAACAAGCCGCCCGCCAAGCTGACCACGGACATCCAGAGCAACGCGATCGACCGCAAGGCGCAGGAGGACCTGCTGGCGGCCAAGCAGAAGGAAGTCGAGGTGATCAACGCGAAGTACGACGAGGACAAGCGCCGCTACCTCGAGCTGACCCGCGGTCCGGGATCCGCGCCGGTCCCGGCCCCTGCGCCGGCGGCGAAGAAGTAGCCAGGCGCTAGCCGGCGAGCTTCTTCTTCAGGATCTCGTTGACCTGGCCGGGGTTGGCCTTGCCCTTGGTGGCCTTCATGACCTGCCCCACCAGCGAGTTAAAGGCCTTCTCCTTGCCCGCGCGGTAGTCCTCCACCTGCTTCGCGTTGGCGGCGAGCACCTCGTCGACGAGCTTTTCGATCGCGCCCGAATCGGAGATCTGCTTCAGGCCCCTGGCCTCGATGATCGCGTCGGGCGAACCTTCGCCGCGCCACATCGCCTCGAACACCTCCTTGGCGATCTTGCCGGAAATCGTTCCGTCGGCAATGCGCTTCACCAGGGCGCCGAGCGAGGGCGCCGGCACCGGGCTCCGCGCGATCTCCAGCCCGTCGCGGTTCAGCGCCGCGGCCAGCTCGCCGTTCTGCCAGTTCGCGCAGAGCTTCGCCTCGGCGCCCGACTCGCGCACCAGGGATTCGAAGTAATCCGCCGACTCGCGCGCGCCGGTAAGCAGTTCGGCGTCGTAGGGGGTCAGGCCGAACTGGCCGACGAACCGCTCCTTCTTCGCCTGCGGCAGTTCCGGCAGCGTGGCCCGGACGCGCTCGACCTCGGCTGCGGCGATCACGAGCGGCAGCAGGTCCGGGTCGGGAAAGTAGCGGTAGTCCTGCGCGTCCTCCTTGGAGCGCATCGAGCGCGTCTCGTTGCGGTCGGGGTCGTAGAGGCGGGTTTCCTGC
The DNA here is from genome assembly GCA_018241645.1 of Pseudomonadota bacterium. Taxonomy (GTDB): domain Bacteria; phylum Pseudomonadota; class Gammaproteobacteria; order Burkholderiales; family SG8-39; genus SZAS-79. Next base: position 38,728 of record JAFEDL010000021.1, on the reverse strand, counting down.
ACCACCTTGCCGCCGTCCTCGATCAGCTCGACCTGGCGGCGCGCCTCGTACTCGATCGCCTGCTCCATGAAGCGGAAGGAGTTCAGGTTCTTGATCTCGCAGCGCGTGCCCAGCGGCTCGCCCGGCCGGCGCACCGAGACGTTGGCGTCGCAGCGGAACGAGCCTTCCTGCATGTTGCCGTCGCAGATGCCGATCCAGCGCACGAGCGTGTGCAGCGCCCTGGCGTAGGCCACGGCCTCCTTCGCGCCGCGCATGTCCGGCTCGGTGACGATCTCGAGCAGCGGCGTGCCGGCGCGGTTGAGGTCGATGCCCGACATCCCCTTGAAATCCTCGTGCAGCGACTTGCCCGCGTCCTCCTCGAGGTGCGCGCGCAGGATGCGGATCGTCTTCTCGCCGCCTTCGGTGGCGATCTTCAGCGAGCCGTTCTGCACCACCGGCAGCTCGTACTGGCTGATCTGGTAGCCCTTGGGCAGGTCCGGGTAGAAGTAGTTCTTGCGCGCGAACACCGAGCGCGGCGCGATGGTCGCGCCGATGGCAAGCCCCAGGCGGATGGCGAACTCGACCGCCTTCGCGTTGAGCACCGGCAGGACGCCCGGCAGCGCGATGTCCACGGCCGAGGCTTGCGTGTTCGGGGCCGCGCCGAACGCAGTGGACGCGCCCGAGAAGATCTTGCTCTCGGTGAGCAGCTGCGTGTGCGTTTCCAGGCCGACGACGATTTCCCAGGTCATGCGCGGCTCACAGCGGCGTGCCAGCCGGCACGCGCAAGTGCCAGTCGGTCGCCTTCTGGTACTGGTGCGCGGCGTTCAGCATGCGCGCCTCGGCGAAATGGTTGCCGATGACCTGCAGCCCGACCGGCAGGCCCTTCGAGTCGAACCCGCAGGGGATCGACATGCCGGGCAGGCCGGCAAGCGAGGTGGGGATCGTGAAAATGTCGTTCAGGTACATCTGCACCGGGTCGGAGGACATCGCGCCGGCCTCGAATGCGGTCGACGGCGCGACCGGCCCCATGACCAGGTCGCACTGCCCGAAGGCCGCGGCGAAATCGCGCGCGATCAGCCGGCGGATCTTCTGCGCCTGCAGGTAGTAGGCGTCGTAATACCCGTGGGACAGCACGTAGGTCCCGACGAGGATGCGGCGCTTGACCTCCGCGCCGAACCCCTCCGCCCGCGACTTGCAGTACATGTCGTAGAGGTCGGAGTACTCCGCCGCGCGGTGGCCGTAACGCACCCCGTCGAAGCGCGAAAGGTTGGACGACGCCTCGGCGGGCGCGAGCACGTAGTAGACCGGTACGGCGAGGTGGGTGTTGGGCAGGGTGATTTCGACCGTCTTCGCGCCTTGCGACTCGTACCAGCGGATCGCCTCGCGCACGCGCGCATCCACGTCGGCGTCGACGCCCTCGCCGAAGTACTCTCTGGGCAGGCCGATGCGCAGTCCCGCAAGGGGGGCATCGAGGTCGCGGGCGTAGTCCTCCTTGGCCCGCTCGAGGCTGGTGGAGTCGCGCGCATCGAACCCGGTCATCGCGTTGAGCAGGGTGGCGAGGTCGGCCGCGCTCCGGCCCATGGGCCCGCCCTGGTCGAGCGAAGAGGCGAACGCGATCATGCCGTAGCGCGAGACCAGCCCGTAGGTGGGCTTGAGGCCGCAGATCCCGGTGAGTGAGGCGGGCTGGCGGATCGAGCCGCCCGTGTCGGTGCCGGTCGCGGCGGGAGCGAGCCGCGCGGCCACCGCCGCCGCCGAGCCGCCGGAGGAGCCGCCGGGCACGGCCGACTTGCGCCACGGGTTGCGGACCGGGCCGAAGAACGAGGACTCGTTCGAGGAGCCCATCGCGAATTCGTCCATGTTGGTCTTGCCCAGCAGCACCGCGCCGGCCCGGCGGAATTGCTCGACCACGTGCGCGTCATACGGCGCGACGAAATTGGCCAGCATCTTCGAGCCGCAGGTGGTGGTCATGCCCTCGGTGCAGAAAATATCCTTGTGGGCGACGGGGATACCCAGCAGGGGCCCGGATTCGCCCGCCGCGCGGCGTGCATCGGCCGCCCTGGCCTCTCCCAGCGCCCGGGCCGGGTCGACCGTGATGAAGGCGTTCAGTTCGCCATCGAGCTTTTCGATGCGATCGAGGAAGAGCTGGGTCAGCTCGACACTGGAGACTTTCCCGCCCGCCAGCGCCGCTGACAGTTCGGTCAGGGGTGCATTGAGCATGGGACTACTCGACGACCCGGGGCACGAGGTACAGGCCGTCCTCGACCGCCGGGGCGATCGCCTGGAAGGCCTCGCGCCGGTCGGGTTCCACGGCCTTGTCTTCGCGCAGGCGCTGCACCAGGTCCATCGCGTGGGACATGGGCTCGATGCCGGAAGTGTCGACCGCCTGCATCTCTTCGATGAGGCCGAGCAGGCTGTTCAGCTTGCCGGCGGTGGCGGCCGCCTCCTCGTCGCTGACGGCGATGCGCGCGAGCCGGGCAATGCGGCGGATCTGCTCGAGGTCGAGGGACATGGGCGGGGCGAAAAGGGGTCGAAAAGGGCCCGAAAACAGTGCCATACGGCTTACTCCGGGGCACCGTTAGGGTATCATATGATCTTTGAAGACACAGCCTTAGCCGTCGAAGTTAAGGCGTAACAGAGAAGGCTATCCCACGCCCATGTTCGGCTTTTTGCGCAGCTACTTCTCCAACGACCTCGCGATCGACCTCGGTACCGCCAACACGCTCATCTACGTGCGCGGCAAGGGGATCGTGCTCGACGAGCCTTCGGTCGTTGCGATCCGCCAGGAAGGCGGCCCGAACGCGAAGAAGACCATCCAGGCCGTCGGCAAGGAAGCCAAGATGATGCTCGGCAAGACGCCGGGCAACATCACCGCCATCCGCCCGATGAAGGACGGCGTGATCGCCGACTTCACCGTCACCGAGCAGATGCTGAAGCAGTTCATCAAGAAGGTGCACGACTCGCGCCTGTTCTCGCCCTCCCCGCGCATCATCATCTGCGTGCCCTGCGGCTCGACCCAGGTCGAGCGCCGCGCGATCCGCGAATCCGCGATCGGCGCGGGCGCGGGCCAGGTGTACCTGATCGAGGAGCCGATGGCCGCGGCGATCGGCGCGGACCTCCCGGTCGCGGAAGCGACCGGCTCGATGGTGGTCGACATCGGCGGCGGCACCACCGAGGTGGGCGTGATCTCGCTCGGCGGCATGGTGTACTCCGGCAGCGTGCGCGTCGGCGGCGACAAGTTCGACGAAGCGATCATCAACTACATCCGGCGCAACTACGGCATGCTGATCGGCGAGACCACCGCCGAGATGATCAAGAAGACCATCGGATCGGCGTTCCCGGGCAGCGAGGTGCGCGAGATGGAAGTGAAGGGCCGCAACCTCGCCGAGGGCATCCCGCGCAGCTTCACGATCAGCTCCAACGAGATCCTCGAGGCGCTCACCGAGCCGTTGAACCAGATCGTGTCCGCGGTCAAGTCGGCCCTCGAGCAGACCCCGCCGGAACTGGGCGCCGACATTGCCGAAAAAGGCATGGTGCTCACGGGCGGCGGCGCGCTGCTGCGCGACCTCGACCGCCTGCTGATGGAAGAGACCGGCCTGCCGGTGATCGTCGCGGAGGACCCGCTCACCTGCGTCGTGCGGGGTTCGGGCAAGGCGCTCGAGAAGATGGAGCACTTCGGCCCGATCTTCACGAATGACTGAGTGAAGGGGGGATGGAGCACACTCCCCCACCGTTCTTCAAGCGGGGCCCGGCGCCGCTCGTCCGCCTCGCGTTCTTCGCCTCACTGTCCGTCGCGCTGCTCGTGCTGGATGCGCGCTTCAAGTACGCCGAAACCCTGCGCAGCCTGATCGCCGTGGTCACCTACCCGCTGCAGCAGGTCGCGACCGCGCCCGGCCAGCTCGTCGGGCGCATCGCGGGATTCTTCGCCAGCCAGTCGGCGCTGCAGAAGGACAATGCCGAGCTGCGCGCGAAGCTCGTCGCGAGCGCGCGGGACGCGCAGCGGTTCGAGGCCACCGCCGCGGAGCTCGAGCAGCTGCGCCGGCTCATCGGCGCGCAGGAGCGGCTCGCGCTCAGGTCCACGCCGGTCGAGGTCCTCTACTCCGGTCGCGACCCGTACTCGAGGAAGCTGATGGTCGACAAGGGCGCCACGCACGGCATCCAGCCCGGGCAGGCGGTGATCGACGAGGCCGGCGTGGTCGGGCAGGTGACGCGCGTGCACCCGCTGGTCTCCGAAGTCACGCTGCTCATCGACAAGGACCAGGCGATCCCGGTGCAGGTCGTCCGGAACGGCCTGCGCGCGGTGGCCTTCGGCTCGGGCACCTCGGGCACGCTCGAGCTGCGCTTCATGGCCGCGAACGCCGAGATCCAGAACGGCGACAAGCTGGTGACCTCCGGGATCGACGGCACCTACCCGCCGGGCCTGCCGGTGGCCACGGTGATCCGCATCGAGCGCGACGCGGTCGCGGCGTTCGCGCGGATCGTGTGCCAGCCGGCGGCGGGGATCGAGAAGAACCGCTACCTGCTCACGTTGTCCACCGACGCGAAGCTCCCGGAATATCCGGAGGATGCGGTGCAGCCCGAGCGCAAGGCCAAGGGCAAGGGCAAGCGCAGGAAGGAGGCGGACGGTGCGCGCTGAGGAGCCGGAAAATGTTCTCTGAACGCCCCCAGTACATCCTGCTGCCGGTGCGGATCGGCACGATCGTGGCCTCACTGGCGGCCGCGCTGCTGCTCGACTTCCTGCCGTGGAAGGACATCGCGCTGGTGCCGGATTTCGTCGCGCTCACCCTGACCTTCTGGTGCGTGCGCCAGCCGCGCCTGGTGGGCCTCGGGATCGGCTGGCTGCTGGGCCTGGTCATGGACACCGGCAACGGCGTGCTGCTCGGCCAGCACGCGCTCGCCTATTCGCTGCTCGCGTTCGCGGCGATCACGCTGTCGCGCCGCATCCTCTGGTTCCCGTGGCTGCACCAGGCCATGCACGTCGCGCTGCTGCTGCTCGGCGCGAAAACGGTAGAGCTGCTCGTGCGCCTGGCGGCCGGCGCGCAGTTCCCGGGCTGGTCGATCGTCGTAGGCCCGCTCCTCGGCGCGCTCCTCTGGCCGGTGGTGAGCTTCATCCTGCTCTCGCCGCAGCGCCGCCCGATCGAGGTCGACGAGACGCGCCCCATCTAGATGCGATTGACCGAGCTCAAGAACCACGAGCGCGAGCTTTACTACTTCCAGCTGCGCATCGGCGCGGCCGGGGTGGCGGTGCTGATCGCGTTCGGCGTGCTGTTCGCGCGGTTCGTCTACCTGCAGGTCGTGCAGCGCGACTACTACCACACCAAGGCCGAGGACAACCGCATCTCGATCGTGCCGGTGGCGCCCAACCGCGGGCTGATCCTGGACCGCAACGGCGTCGTGCTGGCGCGCAACTACTCCGCCTACACGCTCGAGATCCTGACCGCCAAGGTCGCCGACGTGGAGCGCACGATCAACGAGCTCGCCGAGGTCGTCGAAATCCAGCCGCGGGACCGCAGCCGGTTCAGGAAGCTGCTGGTGGAGACGCGCAACGCGGAAAGCCTGCCGATCCGCACCCGCCTCACCGACGAGGAGGTGGCCAGGTTCGCGGCCAACCGCTACCGCTTCCCGGGCGTGGAGATCAAGGCGCGCCTGTTCCGGCAGTACCCGTTCGGCGAGCTCGCCTCGCACGTGATCGGCTACATCGGCCGCATCAACGACAAGGACCAGGAGCGGCTCGAGGAGCTCGGGGTCGAGGCGAACTACCGCGGCACGGACTTCGTCGGCAAGTCGGGCATCGAAGGCAGCTACCAGAACGAGCTGCACGGCACCACTGGCATCGAGCAGGTGGAGATCGACGCGGGCGGGCGCGGCATCCGCACGCTCTCTCGCACGCCCGCCCAGTCGGGCAACGACATCACGCTGGCCCTCGACATCAAGCTGCAGGAGATCGCGGAGAACGCGTTCGCCGGGCGCCGCGGGGCGCTGGTGGCGATCGAGCCGGGCACCGGCGGGGTCCTCGCCTTCGTGTCCAAGCCCGGCTTCGACCCCAATCTCTTCGTCGAAGGCATCGACCCGCAGAGCTGGGCGGAGCTCAACAACTCGCCCGACCGCCCGCTGAACAACCGCGCGATCGCGGGGCTGTACCCGCCCGGCTCGACGTTCAAGCCCTACCTCGCCCTGGCCGCGCTCGAGCTCGGCAAGAGGAAGACCACCCAGACGATCTTCGACCCCGGGTACTTCGAGTTCGGCGGCCGGCGCTTCCGCGACGACAAGGTCGGCGGGCACGGCACGGTGGACATGTACAAGTCCATCGTCCAGTCCTGCGACACCTACTACTACGTTCTGTCCAACGACCTGGGTATCGACGCGATCGCGCGATCGCTCGCGCCGTTCGGCTTCGGCAGCCGCACCGGCATCGACCTGGACGGCGAATCGGTGGGCGTGCTCCCCTCGCCCGAGTGGAAGATGAAGCGCTTTCGCAAGCCCGAGCAGCAGAAATGGTATGCGGGGGAGACGATCTCGATCGGCATCGGCCAGGGGTACAACTCCTACACGCCCATGCAGCTGGCACAGGCCATGGCGACGCTCGCCGCGAACGGCGCCGTATACAAGCCCCACCTGGTGCACTACATCGACAACCAGCGCACCAGTTCGCGCCGCTACCTGGAGCCCGAGCTGGTGCGCCGCATCCCGCTGAAGGACGAGAACATCGAGTTCATCAAGCAGGCGATGGCCGGCGTGAACAAGGAGGGCACGGGCGCGCGCGCGTTCGCGGGCGCGCAGTACACCAGCGGCGGCAAGACCGGCACCGCGCAGGTGATCGCGATCAAGGCGAACGAGAAGTACAACGAGAAGAACGTGCAGGAACGCCATCGCGACCACTCGCTCTTCATCGCCTTCGCGCCGCTCGAGAACCCGAAGATCGCGCTGGCGATCGTCGTGGAAAACGGCGGCTTCGGGGCCACCGCCGCGGCGCCGATCGCGCGCGCGGTGCTCGACTACTACCTCCTCGGCAAGGTGCCCGACCCGGTCAAGCCGCCGGCCGGCGACGCGGCCGACGAAGAGGAGGGCGACTGATGGCGCTCGACGCACCGCACCTGTCCCTGCGCAGGCTCGCCGGGCGCTTCACCGGCAGCATCGACGGCCCGCTCTTCACGCTCGCGCTGATCCTGGTGGCGATCGGCCTGGTCACCCTGTACAGCGCGAGCTACGAGTACCCGGCGCGCGTGACGGGACAGCTGGCGAACCTGGCCGTGGCGTTCACGGCCATGTGGGTGTTCGCGCAGATCCCGCCGCAGACGCTGATGCGCTTTGCCGTGCCGGCCTACCTGGCCGGGCTGCTGCTGCTCGTGGCCGTCGCCCTGTTCGGCGACATCGCCAACGGCGCGCGCCGCTGGCTGCACGTGGGCGTCACCCGCTTCCAGCCCTCCGAGATGATGAAGATCGCCATGCCGCTGATGCTGGCGTGGTACTTCCACCGTCACGAGGCCACCCTGCGCACGCGGGACTTCCTCGTGGCCGGCGTGCTGCTGCTGGTGCCGGTGCTGCTGATCGCAAAGCAGCCCGACCTCGGCACGGCGGTGCTGGTGATGGCGGCGGGCTGCTACGTGATCTTCTTCGCCGGCCTATCCTGGAAGGTGATCGCGGGCCTCGCGGTGGCGGGCATCGCCGGCCTCTTCCCCCTCTGGGGCCTGCTCCACGACTACCAGAGAAAGCGCATCCTCACGCTGCTCGACCCGACCACCGACCCGCTCGGCGCCGGGTACCACATCATCCAGTCGACGATCGCGGTCGGCTCGGGCGGCATCCTCGGCAAGGGCTGGCTGCAGGGCACGCAGACCCACCTCGAGTTCATCCCGGAGCGGCACACCGACTTCATCTTCGCGGTGTTCTCCGAGGAGTTCGGCCTGATCGGCAACTGCGTGCTGCTGCTGCTCTACCTGCTGCTCATCGCGCGCGGCCTGATGATCGCGGCCAATGCGCCCACGTTCTTCAGCCGCCTGCTGGCCGGCGCGGTCACGCTGATCTTCTTCACCTACGCGTTCGTGAACATGGGCATGGTCTCCGGCATCCTGCCCGTGGTGGGCGTGCCGCTGCCGTTCGTCTCCTACGGCGGGACCGCGCTCGCGACCCTGTTCGTGGGCATCGGCATCCTCATGAGCGTCCACAGGCACCGCAAGCTGGTGCAGACCTGAGCCGCCTTCGTTGCGCAGCATGAAAGTATATTGCGCCGCGCAATTCGCCTGAAAATTTATCTCACTGGTTGAAAAAACAAGGCAACTTGTTAACTTAACTATGTGAAATTTCTATTGTTCAGTTTTGGCGTTTTCTTGTTGCGATGCGGGATCCGGACGGACTATTCTGCGCCACCGTTTCAACCACCCGGAGGAAAGCAGAATGACGAACCGCGAACAGGAAATCGCCGCACTCAACAAGGACTGGGCCGAAAATCCGCGCTGGAAAGGCATCAAGCGGGGCTACACGGCGGAGGATGTCGTCCGGCTGCGCGGCAGCCTGAAGATCGAGTACACGCTCGCCAAGACCGGCGCCGAGAAGCTCTGGAAGATGTGCAACGAGCGGCCGTTCGTGAACTCGCTCGGCGCCCTCACCGGCAACCAGGCCATGCAGCAGGTGAAGGCCGGCGTGCCCGCGGTGTACCTGTCGGGCTGGCAGGTCGCGGCGGACGCCAACGATTCGCTGTCGATGTACCCGGACCAGTCGCTGTACGCGGTGTCCTCGGTCCCGACGGTGGTGAAGCGCATCAACAACGCGCTGGCCCGCCAGGACCAGATCCAGACCATGGAAGGCAAGGGCGACGTGGACTGGTTCGCGCCCATCGTCGCGGACGCCGAGGCGGGCTTCGGCGGCGTGCTCAACGCGCACGAGCTGATGCGCGCGATGATCGAAGCGGGCGCCGCCGGCGTGCACTTCGAGGACCAGCTCGCCTCGGTGAAGAAATGCGGCCACATGGGCGGCAAGGTGCTCGTCCCCACGCAGGAAAACGTGCAGAAGCTCATTGCCGCTCGCCTCGCGGCGGACGTCATGGGCGTGCCCACCGTGCTGCTCGCGCGCACGGACGCGGAAGCGGCCGACCTGGTGACCTCGGACTTCGACGAGAACGACAAGCCCTTCATCACCGGCGAGCGCACGCCCGAGGGCTTCTACCGGACGCGCAAGGGCTTCGACCAGGCGCTGTCGCGCGGCCTTGCCTATGCCGAGTACGCGGACATGGTGTGGTGCGAGACGGGCACGCCGGACCTCGAGTTCGCGCGCCGCTTCGCCGAGGGCGTCCAGAAGAAGTTCCCGGGCAAGATGCTCGCCTACAACTGCTCGCCGTCGTTCAACTGGAAGCGCAACATCGACGACGCGACGATCGCGAAATTCCAGCGCGAGCTCGGCGCGATGGGCTACAAGTTCCAGTTCATCACGCTGGCGGGCTTCCACTCGCTCAACTACTCGATGTTCGAGCTGGCCTACGGCTACGCGCGCAACAACATGACCGCGTTCGTCGAGCTGCAGCAGAAGGAGTTCGCCGCGGCCGAGAAGGGCTTCACCGCGGTCAAGCACCAGCGCGAGGTCGGCACCGGCTACTTCGACGACATCACGCAGACCGTGACCGGCGGAAAGGCCTCGACCACTGCGCTGCACGGCTCGACGGAAGACGAGCAGTTCTTCGACGAGAAGAAGAAAGCCAAGCTCGCCGCCTGACCGATACCGTTTTGGAGGAGGAGACCCACCGCCGCGCCTACGGGTGCGGCGGTTTTTTTCGTATAGAGCTACTTTTTCAGCTGAAGTTGTAAAAAAAACATAACTACAGGCAAAACAATAGAAACGACAAACTGAAACACCATTTTGGTCTCAAACGGAAAGAGGCGGATTTCATCCAATTTTCTTTTTTCAATACGCAACAAACGCAATATTTCCTTCAGTCCCTCTGAGGGTGTTCTCTTGTAGTCCTTGAGATAGCGCTGGTACTCATCTTCTGTAGCAAGTAGCGCAGCAAATTTTTCCCTTTCAATCTTGCCCTTTATCAAGAATAGCGGTCCAAAAAAGGAAACAAGAATGGCAAAGAATATCGCTAGAAATGCAAAATAACCCAGAAAATCAGCCAAATCTCCGTGGATAGCCTCAAAAATCAAAGGGAATACAAGCGACGCAGAAGACACACCAAGGGCCACAGCTACGCAAAGATTGCCAAGCGGCTTTAGTCCCATAAAGCGGTCCGGATGATAGGGATTTAGCGCATATGGGACGGCGTCCACGATTTCCCGGATTATTTTGATAAATGCCAACCCATAGGCTAGGCCATAGCCACCCACAAATGTCGAGAACACAAAGAACACCCAACACCATATCTGCACATATATCGAAGAATAGTTCTGTATGAACGTAAGATTTACGAGCGGAAGGATGACGAGCATCGTAATTGCGCTCGAGATGTAGTAATTCCTATTGTTTGAGTAATTGAAAATTCTTACGCGAACTTCATCCACCTTTTTCTGGGCTTCCGATGTCTCAGGAATAATTCCCGCAAGCTCAGAGAAGCTATTGCGAATCCGGAACTGAGAATAGTAGATTAAGGCGAATGTCATACTTGTCCACAGCATAACGAGCCACATTCCTCTTGATATCGCCTCTCCGGAAATGAGCAACAATGCAATGCCGAGTGCGACCAAAGGCAACGGAATGAGAAGAACACCAATCCAACTATTCTTTGCTGCTCGACACGACCAATTGACCATTTTGAACGGTATCGACAACTTCTTTTGGAATGACCGATTCGGCAAAATCATTAGAAAGTTCCCCCTATTGGAGCAGGTCTGATGCTAGCTCCAACTAGAAATCCAGAGCAATTCGCCGGTACTGAGTTCAGAAGATGCACGTCGAGGTAAGCGAATAGTTGCATACTATCACTCGAAATTTTCTCTCTCGCGCGAGTTTTGACAATGCCTGTACCTGCAATTGCTCTACTAATTCTCTCCGGCCTAGTCTTAGATTCCGCGATGGAAATGTGGGGCCAGCTAATGGTTAGCGGATTCGTCTGGCTCGCATTTCTTATCCTGGCCGATAGGCGCCAGGGTCGTGAGCGTCTGGCCGTTTATCTGTGCGTTATATATGCAACGATTGGTGAATTCGCCCTATCGCTAGGCTTGGGCTTGTACCAATATCGACTTGAAAACATTCCGCTGTACGTCCCTCCGGGACACGCCCTGTTATTTATGCTAGGCATTTCAATTGCAAGCAAGCTCAAAGACGGGATAGTTTGGATAGTTCCAATCGCGTGTCTCCCTTATTTCGCCCTATCTGCGTATGTCGGATTCGACACTTTTGGATCGTTACTTTTCGCAACGTTCTTGCTATGTCTTTTTGTCGGAAGAACTAGGAAGATTTACGCAACGATGTTTGCTTTGTCACTCCTGCTCGAGATCTGCGGTGTGTGGCTTGGCAACTGGAACTGGAAGACCACGGTTCCAAGTTTGGAAATGACAAGCACGAACCCGCCCGTCGCAGCCGGCGCGTTTTACTGTGTGCTGGACTTTCTAGTCCTCTCGACAGTCACACTTTGGGCACGACGCCGCTCTTGATGCTGCAAGAGAATGACTGCGCAATTAATCTCGCTACCATTAGTAGAAGTATATGGGCTTCCAAAGTGCCCAAGCCATACGAAGCATTGCAGTAGCCCAGTTGGGGCTTATCGTCTACGCAGCTAGCTCTTCCACAAGGCCTCCGGTCCGCGCGCCGGGGACTGCACGGCTACCCGCTTCCGGCGCGACGATGCGCCGCTGTCGATCGAGACCGCGCGCTTGGCAACGCCCAGCGCAGCGGCGATGAACTCGACCAGGCAGGCATTGGCCTCCCCCTCGACCGCCCGCGCGGACAGGCGGATCTTGAGGCAGTCGCCATGCAGCCCGGCGACCTCGGTGCGCGACGCGCCCGGCTGGACGTGTACCTGGAGCATCAGCCGGTCGCCCTGCGTGCGGTGCCAGGCGGCTGCGGTCAGAACAGTCCCGCGACCTGCGCGCGGCCGTAGGCGAGCGGGATCAGCAGCACCTGCACCACCACCAGCAGCACCAGCGGCGACAGGTCGATGTTCGAGATCGGCGGCACGAACCTGCGGATCGGCCGCAGGAACGGCCGGACCATGGCGTCGAAGATGGCCCCGATCGGCGAGGACGGGTTCGTCCAGGACAGGATGGCCTGCATGATCAGCGCGAAGATCAGCAGGTAGAGGCTGTAGCGCAGCAGGTCGACGAGCGCGAGGCCAAACAGCACGCCGGCGGCGTAGCCCGGGGCGCCGGACAAATCGTAGCCCCGCAGCATGTAGATCGCCGCAAGGGTCGCGGCCTGCCCCACCCAGGCGAGCAGGAAGGTCGGCAGGTCCAGCCCCGCGATCCCGGGGATGAAGCGCCGCGCCGGCATCACCATCCAGTTGGTCAGGGCGATGACGAACTCCCCGGCCTGGTTGCGGAACGGCACGCGCAGCCACTGGAAATGAAAGCGCGCGAGCAACAGGAACACGAAGAAACCCGACACCGTGTCGATCAGGAATTCGAGGATTTGCGCAATCATGCTTCAGCCGTCCTTGCCGAGGATCTTGCCGAGTTCCGCGCCCCGGTCGCTCGCGGCGCGGAGCGCCTTGCCGATGCTCCCGGCGATGTCCTCGGCGGCGAACACCTTCAGCGCCGCCTCGGTGGTGCCGCCCTTGGAGGTCACCTTCTCGCGCAGCACGCCGGGCGCGTCCGCACTTTCGGCCGCGAGCTTCGCCGCGCCGATGAAGGTCTGGATGGCGAGCGTACGTGCCGCCCCGGGCGCGAGGCCCAGTTCCACGCCGGCCTTTTCCAGCGCCTCGATGAAATAGAACACGTACGCAGGCCCGCTGCCCGACACCGCGGTCACCGGGTCGATCAGCGCCTCGTCTTCCACCCACACGGTCCTGCCCACCGCCCCGAGGATGCTTTCGGCGCGCTTCCTCTCGTCGGCGCTGACCTCGGGGCGCGCAAACAATCCCGCCATCCCTTCCCCGACCAGCGCCGGCGTGTTCGGCATCACGCGCACCAGGCGCGCATGGCCGCCGAGCCAGCGGGACAGGTCCTCCAGGCGGATGCCGGCGGCGATGCTCACCACCAGCTGCGACTTGAGCCTTCCCGCCAGCGGCGCGACGGCCTTGCGCATGTCCTGCGGCTTCACCGCGAGCACCAGCGTGTCCGCCCCGAGCGTGGCCGCATCCGGCGACTCGCTCGCGTGCACCTTGTAGCGCGCGACGAGGGCGTCGCGCGCCTGCGGCACGACCTCGACCACCGACAGGTCGGCGGCCGAGTAGCCCTTGGCGAGCAGTCCGCCGATCAGCGCGCCGGCCATGTTGCCGCCGCCGAGGAATGCGATTTTCATGCGGCTGCCTTTGCTTTTGGTCTTTCACCGAAGATCGCGGTGCCGATGCGCACCAGCGTCGAGCCCTCCGCCACGGCGGATTCGAGGTCCTGCGACATGCCCATCGACAGGGTGTCGAGCGCGAGGCCCTCCGCGTTCAGCCGGTCGAACAGCTCGCGCACCGCGTGGAACCGCTCGAGCTGCAGTTTCCTGTCCGTGGTGGGTTCCGGGATCGCCATCAGTCCGCGCAGCCTGAGCCGCGGCAGCCTCGCCACTTCGCGGGCGAGCGCGGCCGCCCCGGCGGGCGAAACACCACTTTTGGTCGCTTCGCCGGAAACGTTCACCTGGATCAGCACGTTGAGGGGCGGGACGTCCAGCGCGCGCGCGTCCGACAGCCTCTGCGCGACCTTCTGGCGGTCGATCGTCTCCACCCAGTCGAAGGCCTGCGCGACGACGCGGGTCTTGTTGCTCTGGAGCGGGCCGATCAGGTGCCATTCGATGCCGGGCGTGCGCCCGGCCAGCGCGGCCTGCTTGTCGAGGGCTTCCTGCACGTAGTTTTCGCCGAAACTGCGCTGGCCGGCGGCGTACGCGGCCTCGACGGCGGAAGGCGGCTGGGTCTTGGTCACGGCAAGCAGCCGCACCATCGAGGGATCGCGGCCGGCCGCGCGCGCCGCGTCGCGGATGCGCGCTGCGACAGCTTGCAAGTTATCATTGATTGCCGCCATAATTTTCAATCCGCGTTCCGGCCCAGGACGCGCCACTTTCGCCTCACCTTCCCCCGGGGGAATTGTAATGGATCTGACCGAACTCCTCGCCTTCGTAGTCAAGAACAAAGCCTCCGACCTGCACCTGTCCTCGGGCCTGCCGCCGATGATCCGCGTGCACGGCGACGTGAAGCGCATCAACCTCCCGGCGATGGAGCACAAGGACGTGCACGGGATGATCTACGACATCATGAACGACGGGCAGAGGAAGTTCTACGAGGAAAACCTCGAGTGCGACTTCTCGTTCTCGGTGCCCAACCTCGCGCGCTTCCGGGTCAACGCCTTCGTGCAGCAGCGCGGCGCGGCCGCGGTGATGCGGACCATCCCGTCCAAGATCCTGTCGCTCGAGGACCTCAAGGCCCCCAAGATATTCAAGGACATCTCGGACTACCCGCGCGGCGTGGTGCTGGTGACCGGGCCGACCGGCTCGGGCAAGTCGACCACGCTGGCGGCGATGGTCAACCACAAGAACGAGACCGAGGAAGGCCACATCCTCACGATCGAGGACCCGATCGAGTTCGTGCACGAATCCAAGAAGTGCCTGATCAACCAGCGCGAGGTCGGGCCGCATACGCTGTCGTTCTCGAACGCGCTGCGCAGCGCGCTGCGTGAGGACCCGGACGTGATCCTGGTGGGCGAGATGCGCGACCTGGAGACCATCCGCCTCGCGCTATCCGGCGCCGAAACCGGCCACCTGGTGTTCGGCACGCTGCATACGTCGTCCGCCGCGAAGACCATCGACCGGATCATCGACGTGTTCCCGGCGGCGGAAAAGGACATGATCCGCGCGATGATTTCGACCAGCCTGCGGGCGATCATCTCGCAGACGCTGCTGAAGACCAAGGACGGCACGGGCCGCGTCGCGGCGCACGAGATCATGATCGGCACGCCCGCGATCAACAACCTGATCCGCGAGAACAAGATCGCCCAGATGTACTCCGCGATCCAGACCGGCGCCCAGATGGGCATGCAGACGCTGGACCAGAACCTCACCGACCTGGTGAAGCGCAACGTCATCTCGGTGGCCGAGGCGCGCAGCAAGGCGGCGAACAAAGACACTTTTGCAGGCTAGGGGGCGCGCATGGAAAGCGAACAGGCAACAAAATTCATCTACGACCTCCTGCGGGCGATGCTCGCGAAGAAGGGCTCGGACCTGTTCATCACCGAGGGCTTCCCGCCGGCGATGAAGGCCGACGGCAAGATGATGCCGCTGTCGCAGCAGGTGCTCACCTCGCAGCACACGGCCATGCTCGCGCGCGCCGTCATGAACGACAAGCAGGCGGCCCAGTTCGAGGCGACCAAGGAGTGCAACTTCGCGATCAGCCCCTCGGGCATCGGGCGCTTCCGGGTGAACGCGTTCATCCAGATGCAGAAGGTCGGCATGATCATGCGCACGATCACCACCGCGATCCCCGACTTCGACGACCTGAAGCTGCCGCCGGTGCTGAAGGACGTGATCATGACCAAGCGCGGGCTGGTGCTGTTCGTGGGCGGCACGGGCTCGGGCAAGTCGACGTCGCTCGCCGCCATGATCGGCTACCGCAACGCCAACTCGTACGGCCACATCATCACGATCGAGGACCCGGTCGAGTACGTGCACCCGCACCGCAACTGCATCATCACGCAGCGCGAAGTCGGCGTGGACACGGACTCGTGGGAGGCCGCGCTCAAGAACACCCTGCGCCAGGCGCCGGACGTGATCCTGATCGGCGAGATCCGCGAGCGCGAAGTCATGGAGCACGCGATCGCGTTCGCCGAGACCGGCCACCTGGCCCTCGGCACGCTGCACGCCAACAACTCCAACCAGGCGCTGGACCGGATCATCAACTTCTTCCCCGAGGAGCGCCGCCACCAGCTGCTGATGGACCTGTCGCTGAACCTCAAGGCCGTGGTGTCGCAGCGCCTGATCCCGGTGAAGGAGGGCAAGGGCCGCGCCGCGGCGGTGGAGGTGCTGCTCAACTCGCCGCTGATCTCCGACCTGATCTTCAAGGGCGAGATCACCGGCATCAAGGAGATCATGAAGAAGTCGCGGGAGCTGGGGATGCAGACCTTCGACCAGGCGCTCTTCGACCTGCACGAGGCCGACCGCATCAGCTACGAGGACGCGCTGCGCTTCGCCGACTCCACCAACGAGGTGCGCCTGAACATCAAGCTGAACGGCAAGGCCTCGAAGAGCCGCGACATGAACGACGGCATCCAGCACCTGGACATCGTCTGACCTATTACGTTACCGGCATACGAACTCCCCGGGGAGCGGCTCCCGGGCTCGTTTTTTGCAACCTAATCCTGTGAATTCACAAGGAATGCCGCATGAAGAAGACTGATCTCGAAAAACTCAAGGGCCTGCGCCTGAAGCCCCAGGCCGGCATCCCCGGCGCCGGCGGGCAGTTCGGCAAGGGCGCGCCCGCCGCGCCCAGCCGGCGCGAGCAGCGCGAGCTCGACCGCGCCGCCGGCCTCGTGCCGTTCGCGGTGAAGCTGAACGAGGAACTGGTGGCGAAGCTCCACAAGCTGGCCGAGGGGCGCGAAGGCGGCCTCAATGCCGTGGTGGCCGAACTCCTGAAGAAAGGCATGGAGAGCAAGTCGAAGTAAGCGCCATGGCGCAGATCGACATCGTCATCCCCGAGAGCGAAGTCGAAATCACCGCCGTGCGCGCGCAGGGCGCCGGCGGCCAGAACGTCAACAAGGTCTCCAACGCGATCCACCTGCGCTTCGACGTGCGCGCCTCCTCGCTGCCCGACGCGGTCAAGGAGCGCCTGCTGAAGCTGTCCGACCAGCGCATCACGCGCACCGGCATCGTCGTCATCAAGGCCCAGCAGCACCGCAGCCAGGACATGAACCGCGCCGAGGCCCTCGCGCGGCTGCACGAGCTGGTGCGCGCCGCCGCGTTCGTGCCCAAGAGGCGCCGGCCCACCAAACCCAGCCGCAGCGCGAAGCGAAAGCGCGTCGAGGGCAAGGTCCTGCGCGGGAAGCTCAAGGCATTGCGCGGCAAGGTCGTCGACTGACCCGCCGGGACTTCACGGCTTGCGGTTGGATCCCGCCACCACCACGAACTCGAACAGCCGGCAGTCGAGCGCCCCGTTGAAGAGCGGCACGCGGCGGCTGGGCGAGAGCCGGATCATCTTGGCCATGCGCAGGTCCGCGGTGAAGAAATGGCAGCGCCAGCCGGCGAAGCGCGCTTTCAGTGCGTTGCCCAGCTGCGGGTAGAAGGCGGCCATCGCGTCGGCGTCCGCGAGCCTTTCGCCGTACGGGGGGTTGGCGACCATCACGCCGGCCGGCGCAGGGGCCTCCACTTTCAGGATGTCGGCTCGCTGCAGCTTCACCAGGTCGAAAAAGCCGGCGGCCATCAGGTTCTTCTTCGAACTCTCGACGGCTTTCTGCGCGATGTCGCTGCCGAACAGGGCAGGCCGCAATTTGTTCCTCGGCGGGCGGCCGTCCCTGACCCGGTTCCAGGACTTGAGGTCGAACGACAGCAGCTTCTCGAACGCGAAATTGCGCCCCGCGCCCGGCGGCTCGTTCAGCGCCATCGCCGCCGCCTCGATCAGCAGCGTGCCGCCGCCGCACATGGGATCGAACAGCGGCTCGTCGAACTTCCAGCCGGTGAGCCTGATGATGCCGGCCGCGAGGTTCTCGCGCAGCGGCGCCTCGACGGCGGCATGCCGCCAGCCGCGCTTGAACAGCGGCTCGCCCGAGGTGTCGAGGTAGAACGTGCCCTTCGCGTGCTCGAGGAAGCAATGCACGCGCACGTCCGGCGCGAGCCGCTCGATGTCCGGCCGGCTGCCCACGGCGTCGCGAAACCGGTCGCACACCGCGTCCTTCACTCGCAGGGTGGTGAAGTCGAGGCTCTTGAGGGGGCTCTTGATCGCCGTGAGGTTGACGCGCAGCGTGCGGTCGACCGGGAAATGCTGCTCCCAGTGGATCGCGCGCGCGGCGGCGTAGACGTCTTCCTCGTTGGCGTAGCCGAACGCGCCGATCCGCCACAGCACCCGCGAAGCGATGCGAGAGTGGAAATTCGCGGCGTAGCAGGTTTCCCACGACCCGGAGAAGGACACTCCGCCGGGCGCCGCGGCAACGTCCTGCGCGCCCAGCGCGCGCAGTTCGTCCGCCAGCAGGGCTTCGAGGCCGCGGGGGGCGCTCGCGAAGAACGACTCAGAACGGTTTGACGACAACGAGGATCACCACGGCAAAGAGGATGAGGACCGGGAACTCGTTGAACCAGCGGAACCACACATGGCCCTTCGCGTTCCGGTCATGCTTGAAATCGGCGAGCAGCTTGCCGCACCACAGGTGATAGCCGACCAGCACCGCGACCAGCGCCAGCTTGGCGTGCAGCCAGCCGCCCGAAAACCCGTAGCCCAGCCACAGCCAGAGCCCGAACACGATCGTCAGCACGGCGCCCGGCGCCATGATGCCGTAGTAGAGCTTCCTCTCCATCACCTTGAAACGCTCGATCGACGCCCGGTCATCGCTCTGCGCGTGGTAGACGAACAGGCGCGGCAGGTAGAACAGGCCGGCGAACCACGTGACCATGAAGATGATGTGCAGCGCCTTGACCCAGAGCATGCCGGTCCCCTACTTCAGCAGGCGCCGGCGCGTGAGCACCAGCGCGACGTAGAACCCGACGGCAGCATAACCGAGCGGCACGGCCAGGTGCAGGAGGATGTCGTGCGGGACGCCGCCAAGCATAAGCGGCCGGGCCAGCGCCACCGCGTGGTAGAGCGGCAGCACCGCGGCGGCCGCCTGCAGCGAGCCGGGCAGCTGGTCGATCGGGAAGAACACGCCGGACAGCAGCGACGTAGGCGTAATGACCAGCGTGAAGTAGTACATGAAGAAATCGTAGTTCGGCGCGAGCGCATTCATCGCGAGGCCCACGGCCGCGAATGCGAGGCCGGTCACCACGATCACCGGCAACACGGCCAGCGCGTAGGAAGGCGATGCGACGCCCAGCACAGTCACCACGACCAGGATGGAGACGCCCGACAGGGTCGCCTTGGTCGTCGCCCAGAACAATTCCCCGAGCACCACGTCCTCCAGCAGGATGGGCGCATTGAGGATGCCCTCCCAGGTCTTCTGCTGGTGCATGCGCGAGAAGGCCGAGTACATCGCCTCAAAGGTCGCGGCGTACATGGTGCTCGACACCACCATGCCGCCGGCGAGGAATGTCACGTACGACACCCCTTGCACCGCCGGCATCATCGCGCCGAGGCCGTAGCCGAGGCCAAAGAGGAAGATCATCGGGTCCGCGAGGTTGCCGAGCATCGAGGGGATCGCCAGCTTCCTCCAGACCAGCAGGTTGCGGGCCCAGACGTGCACGAAGCGCAGCGACAGCACGGGGGCGGCGAAGATGCGCGTGCCCATCCTAGTCCCTCAGGTCCCGGCCGGTCAGCTTGAGGAACACGTCCTCCAGGTTGGCCGGGCGGTGCAGGTAGATCAGTTCGGGTTCGGTCTTGAGGCTGGCGACGACCGGCTCCTCGTCCCTGGCGTAGCAGAACGCCGTCTCGCCGACGATCTCGATGCGGCCGGCCTGCGGGCGCACCTTCTCGGCCCAGGTTTCGAACCCCGGCCCGTGCACCTCCACCACGTGCGGTTCGATGTGCTTTGCGATCAGTTCGCGCGGCGAGCCCAGCGCGATGATGCGCCCGTGGTCCATGATCACCAGGCGCGAGCACAGCCGCTCGGCTTCCTCGAGGAAGTGCGTGGTGAGCAGCAGCGTCTTGCCTTCCTGCTTGAGGCTCTTCAGGCGCTCCCAGATCAGGTGCCGCGCCTGCGGGTCGAGGCCCGTGGTCGGCTCGTCGAGGAACACGACCTCGGGATCGTTGACCAGCGCGCGGGCCAGCGTCAGGCGCCGCTTCATGCCCCCGGACAGCGTCTGGATCTTGGCTCCCTCGCGGCCCGACAGCCCCGCGAATTCGAGCAGCTGCGGGATGCGCGCCTCGATGTCGCTTCTCTTCATCCCGAAATAGCGCCCGTACACCTGCAGGTTCTCGCGCACGCTGAAGTCGGGGTCGAGGTTGTCGAACTGCGGGATCACGCCTACCCGCTGGCGCGCCTCGCGCGCCGCGGCGGGCACGGGCCGGCCCAGCAGCCGGATTTCGCCCGCATCGGGCTCGATGAGCCCGAGGCAGAGCTTCAGCGTGGTCGTCTTGCCCGCGCCGTTGGGGCCGAGCAGCCCGAAGCATTCGCCCGCCTGCACCTCGAAATCGATGCCGGCCACGACCTCCTCGCCCGCGTAGCGCTTGCGCAGCCCCGCGACCGACAGCACCGCTTCGCTCATCGACCGCGCCAGTTCGACTGCACGATCGACCGGATCACGTTCAACCGCTGGTGGAAGAAATGGTCGGCGCCGGGCACGACGACCACCGGCAGGTCCTGCGGCCGCGCCCAGTCGAGGACGTCCGCGAGCGGCACCGTCTCGTCGACCTCGCCATGGATCACCAGCGTTCCCGCAGGCACGGGACGCGCATCGAAGCGCTTCACCGCCACCCCGACCAGCACCATGCGCTCCGGCGTCACGCGCTGGGCGAGGTGCGTCTGCACGAACGACCCGAACGAGAATCCTGCGAGCACCGGAGGCTCGTCGCCATACTGCGCCTGCGCCCAGGCCAGCACGGCGGCCATGTCCTCGAGCTCGCCGCGCCCCTCGTCGTGCACGCCCTCGGTCGCACCGACGCCGCGGAAATTCGGGCGCACGGTCGCGTAGCCGAGTTCGACGAAACTGCGCGCAAGGGTCTGGACGACCTTGTTGTCGAGCGTTCCGCCGAACAAGGGGTGCGGGTGCGCAACCAGCGCGACGCCGCGATGGTTGTCCGGCACGTCGATGGCGCATTCGATGCGGCCGGCCGGACCGGCGACCAACTCGCGGCGCGTCGAGGGCCGCATCAGATCCTGAGTCGTTCGACTACCCGGCCGTGCGTGACGTGCTCCGCGAGGATTTCGTCGATGTCGGCGCGGTCGACATAGGTGTACCAGACCGCCTCGGGGTAGATCACGATCACCGGCCCTTCCTCGCAACGGTCCAGGCACCCGGCCTGGTTGATGCGCACCCTGCCCTCGCCCGCCAGGCCGAGCTCCTTGACGCGCTGCTTGGCGTAATCGCGCAGTTCGGAGGCGCCTTTGGGATTGCAGGACTCGCGCTCGCCGTCGCGCTGGTTGCAGCAGAAGAAGACGTGCCGCTGGTAATAGGACATGGGGGAACCGCCGATAAGGAAGCCGACATTCTACCCGCGGGCGCCCGCGTCCCCCTGCCGCGCGGCCAGCAGCATCAGGTACAGCAGCGCGCCAAACGGCCATAGCGAAGACAACAGCCGCGTGAGGCCGTTGAAATTGAGGAAGTGGCCCTGCCCCCAGACCGCAAGCGTGGAGGCGAAATACGGGTTGGCGGGCGCGAGGTTCACCAGCACGGTGGCGCCCATCAGCAGCACTGCGGCCAGCGCGAGGCGCACGGCGCGGGGCAGCGTCGCCGCGGCGAGCAGGACCGGCAGCCCGACGGCGAGGCCGATCAGCGCCCCGGGCGTGAGCCAGAGCAGGACATCCTCCGCCTGGCGCAGGATGGCGAACGCGCCGGCCCTCACCAGCAGCCCCAGGCCGACCAGCCCGGCAAGCGTGCGCAGCAGCGGCGCGCCCGGGGCGAGGATCGCCGAGGCGGTGAGGCCCACCGCGACCAGGTTGCACGCCGCCGTCAGGGCTTCGATGGCCACGAACACGTCCGCCTCGTAGGCGCTGCCGGCGGGCTGGCGAAAGAGGTCCCGCAGGTCGCCCGCGCCGAACAGCAGGCTCGCCGGGTTCAGCTGCGTGGCGAGCCACAGCGCGAGCAGAACGAGGCCGGCATCGGCACGCGCGCCCGGCAGCACGTCGCGCGCGCGCCAGCGCAGCAGCGGTCCCTGGCCGAGCAGCCACCCCGAGCTGCGCATCCCGAGGAGGGCGCCGAGCGCGGTCCCCGCGAGGTTGCAGGCCACGTCGACGTTCGAGGCGAAGCGCGTGGGCAGGAAGGTCTGCGTCGCCTCCAGCATCAGCGCGAGGACGGTCCCCGACGCGAGCGCGGCGGCGAACGCCCGCGCGCCCCTCATGCCGGGAAGCAGGGCCAGCACCGCTAGGCAGCCGTAAGGCACGTAGCCGAGCACGTTGGCCGCGAGGTCGAAGCCGCTGATGTAGCGCGGCCGCGAGGCGGTCAGGTAGGCGAACGCGGATATCCCGGAATCGCGCCACCCGGTAAACGGGTAGAGCGTCGCATACACCACGAGGAGGGCGTACGCGAGGAACAGGTACCGTGCGAGCGGCGATGCGCGCGGCGCGGGATCCATGGCCGGCTACAGGACCTTGAACACCGCCCAGGCCTGGACCGCGACCCAGGCCACGGCCACCGCGACCAGCGCCGCCAGCAGGCGGTTGCGGCGCTGGCCCTGCGCGTGCAGCGCGGCGAACGCGCGCTCGATCTTCTCGGCGCGGTCCTCGGCCAGCAGCCTGTGCAGCAGGCGCGGCAGCTGCGGCAGCGTCGCCGCCCAGTACGGCGCCTCGCGCTTTATGTTGCGCAGCGCCCCGCGCCAGCCGATCTGGTCGACCATCCAGCGCTCGAGGTAGGGCTTGGCCGTCTTCCACAGGTCGAGCTCCGGGTCGAGCTGCCGGCCGAGGCCTTCGATGTTGAGCAGGGTCTTCTGCAGCAGCACCAGCTGCGGCTGGACCTCGACGTTGAACCGGCGCGAGGTCTGGAACAGGCGCAGCAGCAGGCGGCCGAAGTAGATCTCCTTCAGCGGCCGCGCGAAGATGGGCTCGCACACCGAGCGGATCGCGGCCTCGAATTCGTCCAGGCGCGTCTCCGGCGGCACCCAGCCCGCGTCGAGGTGCGCCTGCGCGACGCGCGTGTAGTCGCGGTTGAAGAAAGCGAGGAAGTTCTGCGCGAGGTAGTTCTTGTCGACCTCGGTGAGGGTTCCCATGATGCCGAAGTCGAGCGCGATGTAGCGGCCGAGCTGCTCGCCCTCGGTGACGACGAAGATGTTGCCCGGGTGCATGTCGGCGTGGAAGAACCCGTCGCGGAACACCTGGGTGAAGAAGATCTCCACGCCGGCGCGCGCCAGCTGCTGCATGTCCACGCCCTTGTCGCGCATCAGCTCGATCTGCGAAACGGGCGTGCCGTACATCCGCTCCATCACCATCACGCGCTGCGAGCAGTAATCCCAGTGGATCTCGGGCACCAGCAGCAGCGGCGAGCCGGCGAAATTGCGGCGCAGCTGGCTGGCGTTGGCGGCCTCGCGCATGAGGTCCAGCTCGTCCTCGAGGTGCTTGGAGAATTCGGCCACCACCTCGCGGGTCTTGAGGCGCCGCCCGTCGGCCCACAGCTTCTCGACCAGCCAGGCGGCGGTCTCGAGCAGCGCGACGTCGTGCGCGATGATCTCCTCCACGTTCGGGCGCAGGACCTTGACCGCGACCTCGCGCCCGTCGGCCAGGGCGGCCAGGTGCACCTGGGCGATGGAGGCGCTCGCCACCGGGTCGCGCTCGAACGATGCGAACACGGTGCTGATCGGGCGCCCGAGGGAGCGCTCGATTTCCGCCGCCGCCTCCGCGGACGGGAACGGCGGCACCTGGTCCTGCAGCTTGGCGAGTTCGTCCGCAATGTCGTTCGGCAGCAGGTCGCGACGGGTGGAAAGCATCTGCCCGAACTTCACGAAGATCGGGCCGAGGGCCTCCAGCGCACCGCGCAACCGCTCCGCGCGCGGTTCGCTGCGGCGGTGGCTCGCCAGCGCAAGCGCCCAGCGCACCCGGCCGGGAGGCAGGAACTCGTGCAGCGCGAACCGCAGCCCGACCTGGGCGATGCGCAGCAATCGCAGGAAGCGGTTCATGCGATTCAGTTACCGGCCGGCGAACCCGGCGGCCCCGAGCGCCGGTCGATGCGCTGCTCGAGCCGCGCGAGGTCGTCGCGCAGCTTCGCCACCCCGGCCGCAAAGGCTTCGAATTCGGTGCGCGAAACCAGCATGCGGCGCTCCTCGACCGCGTACTCCATGACGTTTTCCGCCAGGCGCTTGCCGGCCTCCAGCTGCCAGTCGGCGAATCCGCGCGCGGTTCCGACCATGCGGTGCGCGAGCACGTCGCCGAACACCTTCGAGAGGTCTTCCTCGACATCCCAGCGCAGGTAGCGCAGCAGCGCGAGGATCTCGGTCGCGAGGCGCGCGTTGCCGGAAACGTCGACGGACTGCATGAGGTGCTCCTCGCCCCTGGCGAGCGCGGCAAAGATCCCCGGCCGGGCGGTGATGACCAGCGTCGCCTCGCGCCCGGCTTCGGGCGGCGCGGCCTGCCCGCCCTCGGCGATTCCCAGCCGCAGGGGCGGCAGCGGCGCGAAGCGCAGCTCGACGAGCTCGCCCGCGAACGGCGCGAGCTTTTCCCGCGCCCACGCTTCGCGCTTGAGGAGGTGGTTGAGCGCCGTGGCGGCGCCGGTGTCGAAGATACCCATTTCGGAAACCGGAAGTGGAAATGACAAGGCCACCTTGCGGTGGCCTTGTGGATTATCGCAGAGGATGCTTCAGTGCATCTGCTGGATGCCCGCCAGCAGCCAGCCGGTGGAGCCGTCGGCGGGCTTGGCGAGGTTCCAGATCTCCTCGAAGCTGCCCGGCGCCTGGCCCGGGACCTCGCGCACGAGGCCCGAGAAGCGCACGCTCGCCCAGTGGGTGTTGCCCTCGGTGACGACCTCGAGCAGGTCGGCGTTGAGCGTCACCACGTCGGTGAACTGCTTGGCGCCGCCGCGCGCGTCGATGTCGCCCTTGAGCGCCTCGAACATTTCAGGCGTGGTGAACTCGCGCAGCTCGGCGAGGTTGCCCGCGTCGTTGGCGGTCTGCATGCGGATGTACGACAGCTTCGCCTGGCGGGTGAAGCCCTCGCTGTCGAAGCCCGCCGGCACGTTGGCCGGCGTGCGCACCGGTTGCGCCTCGAACCCGGCCGCCTGCGAGGGCGGGGGGGCCGCGACGGTTTCGTTGCCGAGGCCGGAATACTGCATCGGCCCGCCGGCCGGCGCGGGCTGCGGCGCGCCGCGACCGCGCATGAACAGGCGCACCACGAACACCGCCGCAAAGGCCAGCAGCGCCATCATGAGGATGCTGCCCATCGCGCCGCCGAATCCGCCGCCGGCGAACATCGAGCCGAGCAGGCCGCCGATCGCGAGGCCGCCGAGCATCGGTGCCCAGCGGCTCAGCGCCGACTGCGGCTGAGGGGCCGCGGCAGGGGGGGTAGCAGGCGCAGCCTGCTGCACGTTGCGGGGAGGCGTCGCCGCCGGGGCGCTGGTGATGTTGCGCTGGGTGCCCATGCTCCGGCTCCCGCCCAGTTTCGCCGCGTCCGCTTCGCCTGTTGCAAGGCCGACGCCGAGGAGCGCCGCCATGAAGCCAAACAGAATCCGTTTCATCTTGTCCCAGTCCTAGTGTTTGTTGGTATGTCTTATTGTTATCTGTTCATCCTACCCTGTCGCGCCGGACTTTTGTAGCTAGATGCGGTAGCCGCGATGCAGGGCCACCACCCCGGCCGACAGGTTGAAGTATTCGACCCTTTCCAGCCCGGCGCGTTCCATCATGCTTTTCAATGTTTCCTGGTCGGGGTGCATGCGGATCGACTCGGCGAGGTAGCGATAGGCCTCGCCGTCGCGGGCCACCTTCTCGCCCAGCCAGGGCAGGACCTTGAACGAATACAGGTCGTAGGGCTTTTCGAGGGCCTTCCAGACCTTGGAGAACTCGAGCACCAGCAGCCGGCCGCCGGGCTTCAGGACGCGGGCCATCTCGGCCAGCGCCGCGTCCTTGCGGGTCATGTTGCGCAGGCCGAACGCGACGCTCACGCAGTCGAAGCAGCCGTCCGGGAACGGCAGCTTCTCGGCGTCGCACTGCACGGCCGGGCACACCAGGCCGGAATCCAGCAGCCGGTCGCGGCCCACGGCGAGCATGCTGCCGTTGATGTCGGTGGCCCAGGCCTGGCCGGTCGGCCCCACGCGTCGCGCAAACGCACGCGTCAGGTCCCCGCTGCCGGCGGCCACGTCGAGCACCCGGTCGCCCGCGCGCACGCCGGACAGGGTGATCGTGAACGCCTTCCAGGCCCGGTGCAGGCCCAGCGACATCAGGTCGTTCATCAGGTCGTAGTTGGCCGCAACGCGATCGAAGACCTCGCGCACCTTGCCGGCCTTGGCCTCTTCAGCAACCTGCTTGAAGCCGAAGTGGGTTTCCGAGCCCATTTTCAGTGTCCTTTGTTGGGGCCGGGTATCGTAGATGTGAGCCCTAGCTCCGGATCGCGGCTGGCGCCGGCCGCCGCCAGCTTCTGCAGGTATTCGGCCCACAGGCGGTCGTGGTCCACGCCAAGCGAGTACAGGTAGTCCCAGGCGTAGATGCCGGTGGCATGCCCGTCCGAAAAAGTCGGCTGGACGGCATACGAACCGACCGGGTCCAGCGAGACGATGTCGACGGCGCGCTTGCCGGTCTGCAGCACCTCCTGCCCCGGGCCGTGGCCGCGCACTTCCGCCGAGGGCGAGAAAACCCGCAGGAATTCGTACGACAGCGAGAAGCTGCGGCCGTCGGAGAAAGCGACCTCCAGCAGGCGGGATTTCTGGTGCAGCTTGATTTCGGTGGGGATGGGCATGTCGCTCATAGGGGAGGAATCATACATGGCCGCCCCGTCCGCCGATTTTCCGATCGCAACAAAACTGTCACGCAAACTTCATACAATCGGCGGGATGAGATCCCCCACCGGCACCCCGCCATGGCTGTGAACATCCTGGTCGTCGAGGACGAGCCCGCGATCCAGGAGCTGATCGCGGTGAACCTGGAGCACGCGGGTCACCACGTGATCCGCGCCCGCGACGCCGAGACTGCGCTCGGCTTCGTGAAGAGCGCCCTGCCCGACCTGATGCTGATCGACTGGATGCTGCCGGGCATATCCGGCGTCGCGCTCGCCCGGCAGTTGCGCCAGGACGAGCGCACCCGCGGGATCCCGCTCATCCTGCTGACCGCGCGCTCGGAGGAGCAGGACAAGGTGGCCGGGCTCGAGGCGGGTGCGGACGACTACGTCACCAAGCCCTTCTCGCCGCGCGAGCTGATGGCACGCATCAAGGCGGTCCTGCGCCGCCGCGCGCCGCAGATGACCGACGATCCCGTGGAAACCGGGGGCCTGCGGCTGGACCCGTCCACCCACCGGGTGTTCGGCAACGGGACGCCGCTCGACCTCGGGCCGACCGAATTCCGCCTGCTGCACTTCCTGATGACCCATGCCGAACGGGTCCACTCACGCGCCCAGCTGCTCGACCAGGTCTGGGGCGACCACGTGTTTGTCGAGGAGCGGACGGTGGACGTCCACATCCGGCGATTGAGGAAGGCGCTGGAACCCACCGGGCACGACCGCCACGTGGAGACGGTACGGGGATCGGGGTACAGGTTCACGGCGTTACCGCCGTGAGAAAATGAGGAACAGGGGGAACAATCAGGGTGCGGGAGCCGCGGCTCCCGGTCCCTAATGGGTTCCCCCCGTTACCCCCTTCCCCAAACCCACCGTCCAATCCGAAGGTGCGTGGATTGAATACTGCCTGGGCCCGCTTTCTCGGTGCGCTGGCCGCGCTTGCGGCGGCGGCGCTGGCCGCGTGGCTGGCTGTCGGGGCGGAGTGGGCGCTCGCGCTGGCGGTCGCCGGACTCCTGCTGATGGTGCTGCATCACGTCCGCAACCTGGCCGCGTTCCTGCACTGGCTGGAAGTCCCGAGGCGCGAGACGATGCCGATCGGCAGCGGCGCATGGGAGACGGCCCTGGCGGAGTTGCACCGCCACTTCAAGTCGCGCGACGAATCGGAGCACGAGGTCGCCGTCGCCCTGGCCCGGTTCCGCGCCGCCGGCCAGGCCCTGCCCGACGGCGTGGTCATCCTAAACCGCGAGCGGCAGATCGAGTGGGCCAACCCGACCGCGGAGCGCCACCTCGACATCGACACACGGAACGACGCCGGCCAGGCCATCACCAACCTGGTGCGCAACCCGGATTTCCTCGCGTACCTCGGCTCAGGCGCCTACGGCGAGCCCCTGGTGCTGCGCCGCGCGCGGGGCGAGGCCTCGGTGCTCACGCTGCGCGTGATCGATTTCGGCGACGACCAGAAGCTGCTGCTGACGCGCGACATCACGCTGGAGGAGAAGCTCGACACCATGCGGCGCGACTTCGTCGCCAACGTGTCGCATGAGCTCAAGACCCCGGTGACCGTCCTGTCCGGCTTTGTCGAGACCCTGTCGGACGAGGCCATGGTCCTGTCCGCCGAGCAGAAGCGGAAGTTCCTCGGCCTGATGTCCGAGCAGGCCCGCCGCATGCAGCGGCTGATCGAGGACCTGCTGACGCTGTCGACGCTGGAGTCGTCGAACGCCCCCCCGGACGACCAGGCGATCGACGTCCGCCCGCTCGTGGAAAAGCTGGGCGAGGAGGCGCGCCTGCTCTCCGGCGGGCGGCACAAGGTGCAGGTCTCGGTCGAAACCGACGCGCGCCTCACCGGCAGCATGCGCGAGGTCTCGAGCGCGCTGTCCAACCTCGTATCGAACGCGGTGCGCTACACGCCGGACGGCGGCGCGATCCAGATCGGCTGGCGCCTGCGCGACGGCCAGGGCGTGTTCAGCGTCGAGGATTCCGGCATCGGGATCGAGGGCCGCCACATCGCCCGGCTGACCGAACGCTTCTACCGGGTCGACAACAGCCGCTCGCGGGAATCCGGCGGCACCGGCCTGGGCCTCGCGATCGTCAAGCACGTGCTTACCCGCCACCAGGCCAGCCTCGAGATCCGGAGCGAATTCGGGCGCGGCTCGACCTTCAGCGCCGTCTTCCCCGCCCGCCGCGTGGAAGTAATCGACGCGGCCAGGGCGGCCTAGTCGGGAAGGACTTCGTAGGTCATGCGCTCGAAGTCCGGGCCGCGCTCGATCAGGTCGGCGAGCTTCACGCGCAGGGGCTGCTGGACGAACACTTCCACCACACGTTTGGGCTTGTGCCACCCCACCGGCAGGATCAGCGTCGGCGGCGACTTGAGCGCGGCCACCTCGGTGAGCGTCAGCGCGGGAATGAATTTCTCGTTGGCCGCGTTCAGCCCGTAGGAGCGCACGGCGATCCCCGCCGGCAGGCCCGGCAGCAGGCGCAGGCCGGCGTGCAGGGCGCCGTCGTTGCTCTCCATGAGCCAGCGCACCTGGGCGAGCATGAAGTTCTTGGCGTCGCCGGGGCGCACCGCAATCAGCTGGCCGTGCGTGAAGCGCTTGCCCGGGCTGCCCGCCGGCCGCTTCATGCGCAGCCCCGAGACGCTCTCGTCCTCGATCTGCCAGTGCTCGAGCAGGAACCCGTGCACCGCGCTGTAGTCGTCCTCGTCCTTGGTGCTGATGCGCCCGAACGTCGCGATCTGGTCGCGCTCCTTCTGCGACAGCTCCTTCTGGCCGCCCGGCTGGCGGAAGACCTTGCCGAGGATGTAATAGTGGATCGCCGCCATGTCGTTGCAGACCATCGCGGCCTGCGCCACCTGCTTGCGCTCGCTCGCGCGCGGCTGGCGCGGCTGGCACCACTGCCGGTAGAGGAAAACGAGCAGCTGCTCGCACGAGGGCTGCACGCAGTCCTCGCCCAGCGCGAGCTTGGCCGGCGATTCGCCCTTGCGCAGCAGTCCGATCCGGTTCTTGAGGCTCTTGGTCAGCCGGGTCACGTCGAGGAAGCGCGGATCGGTGATCTTCACGTCGCCCGCGCCCGTCAGCCGCTCGGGCGGCTTGTCGCCGGCGATGTCGACGACCAGGGGCAGCATGCCCTCGTCGGCCACGGGCTGCGCCGAGAGGTCGACCTTTTCCGCCCAGCGCTCGAGCAGGAAGGCGACGAACGAGAGCTGCCTGCGCGCCAGTTCATTGGGGTTGGCCAGCCCCATCAGCAGCGCGCGCATGTACTGGATCCGCGGGGAGGCATCGTGCACGTCCCGGTTGAGGTAGTCCTTCACCTCGTCTTCCGTTACATCCAGCTCCTCGGCCACCCGGTACGTCCGGTGCAGGGCCTGCCAGTCCCCGCCGGGAACCTCGCGATAGGCGCGGTAGTGGTGGAACATCTTCAGGCCCGAGTAGGCGAGCGCGCGCTGGGCCAGCAGCGCCGCGTGCGCCGGCATGCCGGTCTCGCCGGCCTGGCTCGCGCCCAGGCAGCGCAGGTATCCGATGCGCATGTTCTCCCACAGGGCGATCGTGTCCGCGAAGACCGCCGCCTCCGCCTCGGCCATCGGCAGGGACCGGTTGGTGAAGCGCTTGGCCTGCTCGATCTGCACGAAGGCCACTGCCTCGCGCAGCGCCTCGAGGACCTGCAGGCGCATCGACGCCTTGCAGGGGAACCGGTTGAATTCGGCCGCCTGCGCGAGCAGCTGCCGCTGCGCCTCGGCGACGTTGGCGAGCGGCACGTGCTCCAGCCACTCCTTGCAGGTCAGGACGTCGTTGAACTCGGGCGCGGCCCCGGCCGACACTTCGGGCAGTTCCTCGAACAGCGAATCGGTCATGGCTTCATCGTCCCGGCGTCAGTCGAGCAGTTCGGCGAGCCTGGCCGCGATGGCCGCGTCGCTCACCGCGGCGGGGTTGGCCGCCGGCGCGCGCCGCGCGGGTCCCCACGAGGGATCCGGAAAATGCGGGTCGTCGACGCTGCGCGGGATCACGTGCCAGTGCAGGTGCGGCACCTGGTTGCCGAAACTCGCAAGGTTCATCTTGTCCGGCCGGAACAGGCCCCGCAGGGCGGACTCGGTTGCGAACACCGCGCGCATCAGCCGCGAGCGCTCCTCATCCGCAAGATCCGTCATCTCGCGCGCGTGGCGGTTGAGCACCACCCGGCACAGTCCCGGATAGCCCTCGCCCGGTGCGCGCACGATCCGGCAGAAATCGTCCCGCCAAAGCACGGTTCCGCCCTCCTCCTCGCAGAGCAAACACTGCATCCCCCGACACCCCTCAGAGCAGGACGCGCTCGATCCCGCCGTTGTTGGCCTTCTGTACGAAACCCGGCAGCCAATCGGGGCCGAGCAGGTGGCGTGCCAACTCCACCACAATATAATCGGACTGCACGCCCGTGTCATCCGCAAAGCGCGTCAAACCTTGCAAACATGAAGGGCAGGATGTGAGCATTTTCACATCCCCGGCATGGCCGCTCGCGCCGATCGCCGCGACGCCCTTGCGGAACTCCTCCTCCTTGCGAAACCGCACCTGGGTCGACACGTCCGGCCGGGTCACGGCGAGGGTGCCCGACTCCCCGCAGCAGCGGTCCGACAGCGCGACGT
Organism: Pseudomonadota bacterium; assembly: GCA_018241645.1. Taxonomy (GTDB): domain Bacteria; phylum Pseudomonadota; class Gammaproteobacteria; order Burkholderiales; family SG8-39; genus SZAS-79. The sequence goes on along the minus strand of JAFEDL010000021.1, from coordinate 7,384 downwards.
CCCCGCCCAGCAGCGCATTGACGACCTTCATCGGCTGCTGGGTCTTGATCGGGCTGTGGCAGGGGTCGTGGTACATGTAGCGCGTGCCGGAGACGCCTTCGAGCTTCACGCCTTTCTCGAGCAGGTACTCGTGGATGTCGAGCAGGCGGCAGCCGGGGAAGATCTTTTCGAACTCGTATTTCTCCAGCTGGTCCATGCAGGTGCCGCACGACACGATCACGGTCTTGATGTCGAGGTAGTTGAGCGTGGTAGCGAGTCGGTGGAACAGCACCCGGTTCTGCGTGATGATGCGCTCGCCCTTCTCCGCCTCGCCGGCCGAGGTCTGCGGATAGCCGCAGCACAGGTACCCCGGCGGGAGCACGCACTGCGTGCCGATCTCGTAGAGCATCGCCTGCGTGGCGAGGCCCACCTGCGAAAAGAGGCGCTCCGACCCGCAGCCGGGGAAATAGAACACGGCGTCCGAATCCTCCGTGACCTTGCGCGGGTCGCGGATGATCGGCACGATGCGCGCGTCCTCGACATCGAGCAGCGCCCGCGCCGTCCTCTTCGGCAGGTTGCCCGGCATCGGCTTGTTGATGAAGTGCACCACCTGCGCGGCCAGCGCGGGCCGCCCGCCCGTGGTGGCCGGCGGATGCTTCGTCTGGCGCCCCGCGAGGCCGGCGCGCTGCGCGAAGCGGTAGGCGAGGCGCTGCAGCCTGTATCCCCACCCGATCATCACGGTGCGCACCAGCTTGATCTTGCGCGGGTCGGTCGCGTTGAGGAACAGCATGGACGCGGCGGTGCCCGGGTTGAAGCGGCGCTTGCCCTGGCGGCGCAGGAGGTTGCGCATCGCGATCGACACGTCGCCGAAGTCGATGTCCACCGGGCAGGGGCTCTCGCACTTGTGGCACACGGTGCAGTGGTCGGCCACGTCGCTGAACTCGTCGTAGTGCGCGAAGGACACCCCGCGGCGGGTCTGTTCCTCGTACAGGAACGCCTCGGTGAGGAGCGACGTGGCGAGGATCTTGTTGCGCGGCGAATACAGCAGGTTGGCGCGCGGCACGTGGGTGGCGCACACCGGCTTGCACTTGCCGCAGCGCAGGCAGTCCTTGATCGACTCGTTGATCCGGCCGAGGTCGGACTGCTCGAGGATCAGCGACTCTGCGCCCAGCAGCGAGAAGCTGGGCGTATAGGCGTTGGCGAGGTCCCCGCCCGCCAGCAGCTTGCCGGCATTGAAGCGGCCCTCCGGGTCGATCTTCTGCTTGTAGGCGCGGAAGGCCTCGATCTCGGCCGGCTCCAGGTAATCCATCTTGGTGATGCCGATGCCGTGCTCGCCGGAGATCACGCCGCCGAGCGACTTGGCGAGCTTCATGATCCGCGCGACCGAGTCGTTGGCCCGCTGCAGCATCAGGTAGTCGTCCGAGTTGACCGGGATGTTGGTGTGCACGTTGCCGTCACCGGCGTGCATGTGCAGCGCGACGAACACGCGCCCGCGCAGGACCTTCTGGTGGATGGCCTGCGCGCCCTCGACGATCCTGCCGAACGCAAGGCCGCTGAAGATGCGCAGCAGGTCCTCGCGCAGCTCGGCCTTCCAGGACACCCGCAGCGCGTGCGACTGAATCGCCGCGAACACGGTTGCGTACTGGCCCGCCAGCCCGGTGTGCAGCGCCCCCCAGCCCGACATTTCCGAGCTCACTTCAGTGGCCGGGGTATCCAGGTGCGCGAGCAGCCACTGCCAGCGCGCGCGGACCTTGCCGACGGCCTCCAGGGCGCGCTGCGGGCGCTCGCCGAGCAGTTCCGCCGCGGCGATCTTCACGTCCTGCTGCACCAGCGGCAGTTCGCCCGAGAAATATTCCTCCAGCGCGTCGAGCAGCTCAAGCTTGTTGCCGATCGACAGCTCGATGTTGATGCGCTCGATGCCGTCGGAATACTCGGCGAGGCGCGGCAGCGGGATCACCACGTCCTCGTTGATCTTGAACGCGTTGGTGTGCTTGGCGATGGCCGCGGTGCGCGCGCGGTCGAGCCAGAAGCGCTTGCGGGTCTCGGCCGTGACCGCGACGAACCCTTCGCCGCCCCGGGCGTTGGCCATGCGCACCACCGCCGAGGCAGCGCTCGCCACCTCGTCGACGTTGTCGCCCACGATGTCGCCGAACAACACCATCTTCGGCCGCTGGTTGCGGCGCGCCTTGGTGGCGTAGCCCACCGCCTTCACGTAGCGCTCGTCGAGGTGCTCCAGGCCCGCGAGCATGGCCGAGGCGTGCGCGTCGAGGTAGTCCTTGATCTCGACGATGGCCGGCACCGCGTCGTGCGCGCTGCCGAAAAACTCCAGGCACACGGTGCGGATGTGCGCGGGCATCCGGTGCAGGATGAAGCGCGCCGAGGTGATGATCCCGTCGGTCCCCTCCTTCTGCACGCCGGGCAAGCCGGCGAGGAACTTGTCGGTCACGTCCTTGCCCAGCCCGGCCTTCCTGAACGCGCTGCCGGGCACCTCGATCCGCGATTCGCCGAGGAGCTTGCGCCCGTCGGCGGCATACCGGCAGACGCGGAACACCGCCTTGTCCGCGTCGTGGATCTTGCCCAGGTTGTGCCCGACGCGCTCCACCTCCAGCCACTCGGCGTCCGGCGTGACCATGCGCCAGGAGGCGAGGTTGTCGATTGCCGTGCCCCACATCACGGCCTTCTTGCCGCCGGCGTTCATCGCGACGTTGCCGCCGATGCAGGAGGCGTCGGCGGAGGTGGGGTCCACCGCGAAGACCAGGCCGGCCGATTCCGCCGCGTCCATTACCCGGCGCGTCACCACGCCCGCGCCGCAGCGGATCGTGGTGGTCGCGCGGGCGAGGCCCGGGAGCACCGTGTCCTCCACCGCGCCGAGGGTATCGAGCTTCTCGGTGTTCACCACCGCCGAGCGCCGCGTCAGGGGGACCGCGCCGCCCGTATACCCCGTGCCGCCGCCGCGCGGGATGATGGTGAGGCCGAGGCGGATCAGCTCGCGCACGATGGCCTGCACTTCCTCCTCGGTGTCGGGCGAGACCACGACGAACGGATACTCGACGCGCCAGTCGGTGGCGTCGGTCACGTGCGAAACCCGCGCGAACCCGTCGAAGGCGATGTTGTCCTTGCGCGTCACGCGCGACAGGCGCCGCATGGCCTTGCGCCTCAGCGCGCGGGTTTCGTCGAACGCCGCCTCGAATTTCGCCACCGCCTCGCGCGCCGCGCCGAGCAGGCCCCCGACCTTTTCGCTTTCGCCGCGCCGCAGCTCGATTTCCTCCAGGCGGTTGCGCATGCCGGCGAGCACCTGCTCGCGGCGCTTGGGGTGCTCGAGCAGGTCGTCCTCGAGGTACGGGTTGCGCTGCACGACCCAGATCTCGCCGAGCACCTCGTAGAGCATGCGGGCCGAGCGGCCCGTGCGGCGCTCCTCGCGCAGCTCGCTGATCAGCTCCCAGCCTTCCGGCCCGAGGAGGCGCAGCACGATCTCCCGGTCCGAGAACGAGGTGTAGTTGTACGGGATCTCGCGCAGACGCTGCATGGAATGCCGGGGACGGGAGAGGCGGGAATTCTATCCCACCCGGCTGCGGGCTTGTGCGCCGCACAACCCTATCGCAACAAGGGCTACCCGGGAGGCTCGCCGCCCGGCTCCTTGCCTTCGGAAAAAATATCCCGATAGCTCGCATAGAAGCTCGCGAACATGACGGGCATCAGGGAGAACACGAGCGGGAACAGGATCGCCATCACGGCCGGACGCAGCGTCCCGCCCGACGCGAGCAGCAGCAGGATCAGCACGAAGAACGGCAGGACGATGAGCACCAGCGCCGAGGCCGCGCCGTACACGGTGAACGCGCGCCAGTTCATCAGGCAGGCGAACAGGGAGTAGAAGAGCGCCTTCGCCACCGGCATCGCGTGCCAGGCGACGAGCGTGGGCGCAAACCACATGAGCATCATCACCGGCATGTACAGGGTCGCGCTGATCGCCAGCGCCAGCAGGAACCCGTCGGATTGCAGGACCTCGTTGGTGGGCCGCGCGCCCGTCACCATCCAGCGGGCCAGGGCCCCGTCGTCGGCCAGCGTGCTGGAGGCAAGCACGAGCACCATCGATACCAGGTACACGGCGCCCAGCAGCAGTTGGGCGCGCGCGTTGACGCGGAACCCGGCGAAGATGAGCGGCAGCGCGAGCGGCTCGCCGCGCCCCGTCGCGCGGCTCGCGGCCATGAAGGCGACCGAGAATCCCGGGACGAGGACCAGTGCCGCCACCAGGCCGACGTACGGCAGGACGCTCACCACCGTCATCAGCATCCAGTAGGCCGACACCAGCACCAGCCACATCACGGGACTGGCGCGAAACAGGTTCCAGCCGTCGGCCAGCCAGCGCCAGCCGCGGGACCCGGGGATGAGCCGCGCCTGCATCGCTCAGCCCGCCCACGGGGCGGCGAACCCCGGGCTCGCGCGCAGCGCGAGGATCTCGCGAAAGTGCTCCGGGTCGTGCGCGTGCACGAGCTCTCCCGGGCGCGGGAGGTGGAAGTCGTACAGGCGCGACAGCCAGAAGCGCAGCGCGGCGGCTCGCAACAGTGTCGGCCACGCCTCCCGCTCGGCCGGCGTGAACGGCCGAACCGCCGCGTATTCGGAGAGGAACGCGTTGACGAGTTCCGGATCGAAGCGCCGGTCCCTTGCGGCATCGACCAGGCACCAGTCGTTCGCGCAGACCGCGACGTCGAACAGCAGCACGTCTACGCCGGCGAAGTAGTAGTCGAACACGGCCGACAGGCGCCCCGCATCGAACAGGGCGTTGTCGCGGAAGAGGTCGCCGTGAACCGGGCCGCGCGGCAGGTCCGGGAACCGGTGCAGCCCCTGGAAGGCCATCTCGGCGTCCAGCAGTGCCTGGCGCCCGGCGTCGAGGAAGGGCCGCACCCGGGGCGCCGTCTCCTTCCACCAGCGCGGGCCGCGCGGGTTCTCGAGGAACCCGGGGTAGGAGCGCCCCGCCAGGTGCATGCGCGCAAGCAGCGCGCCGAGCTGGGCGCACTCCCCGCGGCCGGGCTTCATGACGGATTTCCCCGGCAGCCGGGTGACCAGCGCGGCGGGCTTGCCGTTCAGCTCGCCCAGGTACTGGTCGTCGAGGTCGGCGATCGGCGCGGGGCACGGGATCCCGTGCCGCGCCAGGTGCGCCATCAGGTTCAGGTAGAAGGGCAGCTCCTTCGCCGTGAGCTTCTCGAACAGCGTGAGGACGTAGGCGCCCTGCGCGGTGGTGACGAAGTAGTTGGTGTTCTCGATCCCGGCGGCGATCGGCTCGAGCTTCACCAGCGCCCCGAGCGAATAGCGCTTCAGCCAGCCGGCAAGCTGGGATTCGGAGACCGGCGTGAAGACCGACAAGCGATCAGTCGAAGGTGCGGATGGTCCACATCGGCACGCGCACGCCGTCGTCGAGCGAGTCGCGGCGGGTCCAGTTGCCGTTACCGGTGGTGTCCATCAGGTAGTACGGGGTCCCGCCGGGCGGCGTTACCTTCATCATCACCACGCGCCCGTTCTGGCGGAACTCCTCGACCTTGTCTTCCTTCTGCACCGGGATGTTGACGCGCGGCCCGCTGTCGTCATCCGACAGCCCTGGCGCCATGGGCGGCGGGGGCGGCAGCGGCTCGAGCTTGGTCGGCGGGCCGGACTGCGCGAAAACCGGCAGCGCGGCGGCGAGAAGGAGGGGGAAAAGGAGTTTGCGCATGGCGGCGGGGATCGTGGGGAATTCTAGCAGACTGGGCGGCAAGAGGGGCTCGCGCCCCGGGCCGGCCTACAGGTTCAGCATCACTTCGCGCTCGGAGGGCAACAGCTGGAAGCCGCGCTTTTCGTAATGCGCGAAGATTGCGGCCACCACCTGCTTGGGATCGTCTATCACCTGGATCAGGTCCGCATCCGCGGGGTCGATCATCTTTTCCTCCACCAGGCGCCCCCGGATCCAGTCCACCAGACCGGTCCAGAACTGGCCGTGCATCAGGATGATCGGCATCGGCCGGGTCTTCTTGGTCTGCACCAGCACCAGCGCCTCGAACAGCTCGTCGACCGTGCCGAAGCCGCCGGGCATCACCACGTAGGCGCAGGCGAACTTGACGAACATCACCTTGCGCGCGAAGAAATGCTTGAAGCGCAGGCCGATGTCCAGGTAGGGGTTGGGGCGCTGCTCGTGCTGCAGCTGGATGTTGAGGCCCACCGAGGGCGAGCGCCCGAAGTAGGCCCCCTTGTTGGCGGCCTCCATCACCCCGGGCCCGCCGCCCGAGATCACCGCGAAGCCGGAGTCCGACAGCAGCCGCGCCGTCTGCTCGGCGAGCATGTATTCGGCCGAATCCGCCGCCACCCGGGCGCTGCCGATGATCGACACCGCCGGCCGGATGCGCGACAGGCGCTCGGTAGCCTCGACGAACTCTGCCATAATCCCGAACACCCGCCACGCCTCCCGCGAGGAATCGGCTCCGAGGCCGTCCGGGAGCGCAAGCTTGTCTACGTCACTCATCGTGTCCTCACATCCTCAAGAAGAAACCGCCGGGACGCTGCTGCTGGTCGACGGTTCGTCGTACCTGTACCGCGCATTCCACGCGCTGCCCGACCTGAAGAATGCGCAGGGCGAGCCGACAGGCGCGATCTCCGGGGTCCTCAGCATGCTACGGCGGCTGTCGACGGACTACAAGGCCGAGGCGCGCGCCTGCGTGTTCGACACCAAGGCGAAGACGTTCCGCGACGACGCCTACCCGGAGTACAAGGCCCACCGCTCGCCGATGCCCGAGGACCTCGTCGTGCAGATCGAGCCGCTCAAGGAGGCAATCGCCGCAATGGGCTGGCAGGTGATCGGCGTGGACGGCGTCGAGGCCGATGACGTAATCGCGACGCTTGCCGAACGGGCCAAGAAGGCCGGCATGCGCTGCGTGATCTCGACCGGCGACAAGGACCTCGCGCAACTGGTGGACGAGCGCGTCACGCTGGTCAACACGATGACCAACGAGAAGCTCGACATCGAGGGCGTGAAGCAGAAGTTCGGCGTGCCCCCGGAGTTGATCGTCGATTTCTACTCGCTGGTGGGCGACGCCGTGGACAACGTGCCCGGCGTGCCGAAAGTGGGGCCGAAGACCGCGGCGAAGTGGATCCAGCAGTACGGATCGCTCGACGCCGTCGTCGCCCACGCGGGCGAGATCGGCGGCGTGGTCGGCGAAAACCTGCGCAAGTCGCTCGAGTGGCTGCCCAAGGCGCGCTGGCTGCTCACGATGAAGCGCGACTGCGAACTGCCGCTCACGCTGGAGGACCTCCACAAGGACGGCTATGACGCCGGCAAGCTGCGGGAATTGTTTGCGCGGTTCGGGTTCAAGAGCCGGCTGCGGGAACTGGATGGCGATGCGCCCGAGGGCAAGGCCCCGGCGGATGCGCGAGAGTTTCGCGG
>JAFEDL010000020.1:7426-17676 GCA_018241645.1 Pseudomonadota bacterium | reverse complement strand
ACGAGGAACGGCTCGTCGTAGACGGCCCGCGTGGCCACCCCGGGCTCCTCGAACGGCAGCGCCACGATGATCACGTCCACCTCGCCCTGCTTGAGCGAATCGGCGAGCTTGTGGGTGAAGTTCTCCTGGATCATGAGCTGCATCCTGGGCGCGGTGCGGCGCAGGATCGGGATCAGCTTGGGCAGCAGGTAGGGGCAGATCGTGTAGATGGCCCCGAGGCGCAGGGTCCCGGACAAGGGGTCCCCGCCGGCTTGCGCGATCTCCCGGATGCGCGCCGCATCCTCGAGCACGCGCTGCGCCTGTTCCACCACCTCCTGCCCGGTAGGCGTCACCGAGACCTCGCCGGGGCCGCGTTCGAACAGCGCGACGCCCAGCTCCTCCTCGAGTTTCTTGATAGCAACGGACAGGGTCGGCTGCGAAACGAAGCAGGATTCGGCCGCCCGGCCGAAGTGCCTCTCGCGCGCGACCGCGACGATGTAGCGCAATTCCGTGAGCGTCACTCCAGCCCCCGCTGCCTCTTGTTCGAAACCAGGTACAGCGGCAGGCCCGCCGCCATGATCGCGATCCCGCCCAGAACCGCCATGCCGAAGCTCGGCCCGTAGGGGCCGCGGATGAAGTCGATGCTCGAGTACAGCATGTAGGCGCACATCGCGCAGAACGCGAGCGGCACCAGCGGGTAGCCGGGCGTGCGGAAACCCGGCTGGGCGCGGCCATCGTCGCGCGCGCGGAAGATGAACAGCGTGACGCCGGTCAGCAGGAAGAACGTCCAGAAGACCGGCGATGTGTATGCCACCATCGCAGAGAAGCCGTCGGGAGTGAACGTGCTCGCCACGACCAGCAGCAGCGTCACCACGCCCTGCCAGATCAGCGCGGTGGCGGGCGTGCTGCCGGCTTCGCGCCAGCGGCCCAGGCCCGCGAACAGCGCGAAGTCGCGGCCGAACGCGTAGCTCGCGCGCGCGCCCGTGAAGATCGCGGCGTTCATCGTGGTGAACGCCGACACGCAGACGATGACCGCGAGTATTACCGCGCCCTTCTCGCCCGCGATCAGGCGCATCACGTCCGCGGCCACTGCCTTGGAGTCTTTCATGCCGGAGAGGCCCAGCGCCGCCAGGTAGCCGAGGTTCACCAGCATGTAGAGCGCGGTGACGGCCACGATCCCCCACACCAGGATGCGGGTCATGTTCTTTTTCGGCTCGCGGACCTCCCCGCCCAGGTACGCGGCCTCGTTCCAGCCGCCGTAGGTGAGGAGCACGAAGATCATGGCGAGGCCGTACGCGCCCCCCGCGGAGGCCCCTTGCGCCGCCGGCTGCGCGGGCGCGCCGACCACGATGCCCCCGACCGCGACGCTGACCAGCCCGAGCACGAGGAGGGATTCCATGACCTTCTGCAGCCCCTTGCTTTGCAGGGTGCCCGCGAGGTTGAGCGCGGTCAGGCCGATCACGCCGAGGCCGGCATAGATCGCCGCGCCGTGCGGACCCAGCGGCACGATCTGCGTCGCGTAATCGCCGAAGACGAAAGCCACCGCGGCGATCGCCCCGGTCTGGATCACCGTGATCCTCGACCATGCGAAGAGGAAGGCCGTGCCGCGCCCGAGGCCGCGCAGGATGAACGCGTATTCGCCCCCCGTGTCCGGGTGGCGGGCGGAGAGCTCGGCATACACCAGCGCGCCGGCAAGGGAAATCACGCCCCCCGCCAGCCAGGCGAGCAGGAACTCGGTGCCCGAGGACACGCTGGCCGCGACGACCGAAGGCGCCTTGAAGATCCCCACGCCGATCACCATGCCGACCATCAGGAACACGCCGTCGAACACCGACAGCAGCTGGCGCGGTTGCGCCGCTACTTCCTTCTTGTCGCGGTCCATGGGATCGTCCGTTGTTGGTCCCCGTCGGAGACGAGCACTTCGCCGGCCATCCGGTCGCCGGAGATCGTGCCCCTGAAGAACTGGTTCCACGGCTTGCCGCCGACCAGGCCCGTGATCACCATCTTGACCTCCGCCCCGCGCAGCCGCGTGCCGCGCACCGTAAGGTCGCGGCCGCCGCCCACCGTGGCGCGCACGGTGACCGATTGGTACTGCTGCCCGATGTCGAACTCCCAGCGCCCGCCATGCTCGGGCAGCTCGGCCACCCAGCGGCCGCGCGCATCCGCCGGGATGATCCACAGGTGCACGCGCGACTTTCCGCCGAGGCCCACGGGCTTTTCGGGCGTGCGCAGCTCGATCGTCTCGTCGGGCTCCCAGTCGCCCATGTTCCAGTCGTGCGAGACGATGCGCGTGCCCGGCGCGAGCGAGAGCAGCTTCGGGCGCAGCTTGAGGTTCACTTCCGGCAGCAGGTACATCGTGATCACCGACGCCTTCGAGAGGTCGGTGTCGAACAGGTCCTGCGCAACGAACGTCGCGCGCTCCGCCACGCCGGCGGAGGCCGCATTGTTGCGCGCCCTTTCCACCAGGCTGGGGTCGATGTCGATGCCCAGCGCCCGCGCGCCGCGCCGGGCCGCGCCGATCACGATGCGCCCGTCGCCCGATCCGAGGTCGATCACGTAGTCGGCCGGCCCGATGTCCGCGATGCGCAGCATCCGGTCCACCACCTCTTCAGGGCTCACCACGAACGGCACGGTGCCGTCGTCCCACGCCCAGCTCTGCGCCTGGCAGGTGAGCCCCGCAAACGCCAAAGCGGCGGCCGCCAGCGCCCGGGCGATCATTGGCGTTCCGCCTTCCACGCCATGCGCTCGGGCGCGCGGGTGCCAGTCACGATCTCGCCTTCGATGCGGTTGCCGATGATGCGGCCGCCGAGGTGGTGGATGCCGTCCTTTCCGCCGAGCCGTCCGGCCACGACGAGGCTGACCTGCTCGCCGCGCAGGCCCGCCGCGCGCAGCTGCAGCGGCGGTCCGTCCCCGTCAGGCGGTCCGTCGGCCGATATCCGCGCCTTGAGGAGCTGGAAATTCTGTTCGATGTCGAACGTGATGCGGCGCCCGCCGATCTCGCTGGTCCAGCGGCCGCGCGCATCCGCGGGCACGACCCACAGGAACACCTGGCTGATGCCGACGGGCGCCACGGGCTTGTCCGGCACCCGGATCGAGGTCCACTCGTCGGCCGGCCAGCCGCCCAGGTTGTAGTCGTGGGCGACGATGCGCGTCCCGGGCCTGAGTTCCTTCAGCAGCTTGGGCCGCAGCTGCATGGCTACGTCCGGCAGCAGGTAGAAGGCGACCACGCTGGCCTTGGACAGGTCCGTGTCGAACAGGTCCTTCACTTCGAACGCCACCTTGTCCGCCACGCCGTCGCGCGCCGCGTTCCTGCGCGCAAGATCCACCAGCGGCGGGTCGAGGTCCACGCCCAGGCCGCGCGCGCCGAACCGCTTCGCGGCCATGATCGGGATGCGCCCGTCGCCTGAACCCAGGTCGATCAGGAAATCGCCCGGCCCCACGTCGGCCATGCGCAGCATGCGCAGGACCACCTCCTCGCCGCTGATGACGAACGGGGTGAAGTTGTCGTCCTGCGCGGACGCGTGCGTGGAAACCAGGCCAAGGAGGATCGCGCAGGCCGCGCGCCGAAAGAGGGAGTTAATCATCGCGGCCGACATGATAGCCGAGGTCGAACGGCGGACGAACGCGTGTTTCGCCGCTTACTTGTCGGCTTCGCCCGCCTTCTCGGCGTCTTTCTGGACCTGCTCCATGGATTGCTGGATCTTCTGCTGGGCCTGCTCCATGGTCTTCTTGCCGGCTTCGATTTCCTTTTGCTTTGCGACGGCGGCGGTGGCCGCGGTGCTCGCGGTCTCGACCCCGCATCCTGCGGCCAGCAGCGTGATTGCGATTGCGGCAACGATCCGGCTCATGCTCGGTCCCTCCCGGTGCGAAGGGAGAATACTAACGCGATCGGCTAAAATGCCGCTTTCGTGCCCCCGTAGCTCAGTGGATAGAGCGACCCCCTCCTAAGGGGTAGGTCACACGTTCGATTCGTGTCGGGGGCGCCAACGATCAGAGAGGTGTACCGCATGAAATCCCTGCTCATCGCCTGCGCGCTCGCCCTGTGCGCGCCCTTCGCGGCGGGCGCCGCACCGATGTCGAACGACGACGTCATCCGCATGGTCCGCGGCGGCCTGGGCGAAGCCACTGTCATCCAGGCCATCGATGCCGCCACGTCGGCGTTCGACACGAGCCCGGACGGGCTGATCCGCCTGAAGCAGGGCGGCGTCAGCGACACGGTCATCCAGAGGATCCTCGCCAGGGGTACGGCAGCCGCGCCGGCCGCGGCCCCGGCGCAGCAGCCCGCCTGCCCGGCCTGCGGCACCATCGTGTCGGTTCGCGAAGTCAGCCAGCCCGGACAGGGCGGGGCGGGCGGCGCAGTGGCCGGCGGCGTGGTGGGCGGCCTGCTCGGCAATGCGCTGGGCGGGAGCAAGCACCGTACGGCGGGCACGGTAGTCGGTGCGACGGGCGGCGCGGTCGCCGGCTACCAGATCCAGAAGCACACCAGCGGCACGAAGCACTGGGAGATTGGCGTGCGCATGGACGACGGCAGCACCCATGCCTATACCCAGGAGCAGGCGCCCCACTGGAAATCGGGCGACCGCGTGCGGGTCGTGAACGGCGCGCTCGCGCCGCTCTGAGCGGCCCTAGTTCGCGGCCCGCTTGCCGGCCTCGGCGGCGAGCGTCTGCAGCAACCGGTCCAGGTTCGCCTTCAGCGGGCCGAAGCCTTCCGTCTTGCGGAAGGTCTTGGTGTCCATGAAGAGCTTCTTGTTGATCTCGACCATGATGCTCTCGACGCCCCTGGCCGGCGCCCCGTGGCGGCGGTTGAGCTCGTTGCCCTCGTAAGGCGTGTTGATCGTCACGCTGTAGCCGAGCTTCTTGATCTCCGCCGCGACGTACTCGACGAAGTCCTTCGAGGAGGTCGTGTAGCCGATGTTGCCGAGGCAGAAGTCCGCGCGCGGCTGGCCGGCATCCGCATGCGTCGGCGCCCCGATCGCCGACATGCAGTGGCACGAGAGCTGCCAGAGCAGGCCGTGCCGCGAGTACGTTTCGTCGACGATGCGCTTCAGCTCGCGGTGATAAGGGTGGTAATAGAGGTCGAACCGCTCTTTGATCTCGGCGACGGTAAGCTTCTTTTCCTGCATCGGCTCGCCGTAGCGCGACTTGGTCTTGATGAGGCCCAGCCCCCGGATCGCCACCGGGCTGGGGTTGAGCGGCGTGGGCCACTGCCCGTCGATCACCGCCGGGTCCAGGTCGTCCTCCTTGCGGTTCACGTCCATGAACGTGTTCGGGAAGCAGCAGTAGAGCATCGTCGCGCCCACCTTGGGCGCGGCCGCCCAGAGGTCCTCGACGTACATGGACACGTTGTCGTGCAGCACCGTGAACGGCAGCGGCGAGCGGAACTCCTTGGGATATTCGCGGCCGCTGCGGGAAACGTCGACGATCAGCGGGACGGGCGTGGTTTCCGGGTCGTGGCGGATGAAGACCCCGGTCTGCAGGAAAGGCATGGCTGCGTGCTCCTCTGGAGGCGATGGGGGAAAGATATCCTGCCGCGCCCCGGCCGTGGGGGCGCGTTTCGCAGTCAGAGGCCGTCGAGGATCGCGGGGCGGCGGCGCAGGATGTCGCGCCTGAGCGCCTCCCACTGCATCCGGGTCACGCCGGAATTCTGGAACTGCTGCACCTGGCGCGTGCCGGCCTCCGGCATGCGCTGCAGCTTCCCCGAGGCCATTGCCGCCAATTGCAGCCCGGCCACGGACTCCAGCCGCACGGCGCGGAACACCGCCTCGCCGACGCTGCTGCCGACGATCAGCTGGCCGTGGTTCCTGAGGATGACGGCGCTCTTGCCGCCCAGCGCCGCCGCGATCGTCTCGCCCTCGCCCTTGCCGAGCGCCGCGCCCTCGTACTCGTCGAGGTAGGCGATGTCGTTGTAGAACAGCGCGGCCGGCTGGGTGCACATCTCGAGCTCGGCGCCGATCGCCGACAGCGCCAGCACGTTGCGCCCGTGGGTATGCACGATCACGTTCACGTCGGGCCGCGCAAGGTAGATGCGCGTGTGGATGTGCATCGTCGGGTTGACCGGCGGCTCGCCCGACAGCACGTTCAGCTCGAAGTCGGACTCGAGCAATTGCCCCGCCCCGATCTCCCCGAACGTGAGGCCGAAGCGATGGCTCCAGAACGTTTGCGCTCCCGGCAGGCGGGCCGACAGGTGCCCGGCCACCCCCGAAGACTGCCCGTCGTGGTCCAGCACGTGGTAGCCGGTGACCAGCTCGCGCAGCAACTCCGCCAGGGCGGGATTCGCGGTCTTCTTCGGCATCGCGCCTATCCCGGGTAGTCGACGAACCGGACGTCGCTGTCGCGCCCGATCTTCTCCATCAACGCGACTTCCCAGTCCAGGTAGTCCTGCATCGCCTGCTCGACCTGGCTCTTGCGGTCGTAGGGCTTGTAATACACATCCTCGTTCGGCTCCCACATCTGCGTCTCCCCGGCCTCCAGGAGCAGGCCCGCCTCCCGCCATGCGGCCGTGCCGCCGGCGAGAACCTTGACCGGGACGCTCGTGAGCTTTGCAAGATCCGCGGCCGCGAACCGCGCCAGCACCCCGTCGGGAGAAGTGCACACGATCGTGCCCGCCTGCGCGAGCTTCTCGCGCCGCTCGGCCAGCCGCGAGCGGATCGCAAACGCCGCCCCCGGCACGTGGCCCGCCCGGTACTCGAGGCTGGTGCCGAAATCGAGCACCTGCACTTCCTTGAGCGCCTTCAAGCCGCCCGCGGAGATTTCATCCACCCGGGGCGCGTCTTCGACCACGTATACCTCGGGCCAGCCCATCTGCAGCAGCCAGGATGCCGTCATGACCGCGCGCACGCCCTCGGTGTCCACCAGCGCGACACGCGCATTGCGGGTCGCCATGTAGGTGTCGGTGGCCTGCACGAGTTGCCCGCCGGGTGCGCTGAGCGCGCCGGGCAGGTGGCCTTGCGCGTACTCCTCGGGGGAGCGCACGTCGAAGAGGTAGGTCGTGCGGTCCGCCTGGCTCGCGAGCCGCGCGAGGCCGGCGCGATCCACGCGCCGGATGCCGAACCGCCGCGCCACGCTGTCCGCAAGCGCCCGGGCCTTGGCCAGGGCCTCGCTCCCCGGCGCAGGCGCGTGCGCCTGGCTGCCCTTCTCCAGCTCGAACCCGGCCAGGTGCCAGCCCATGGTGCCGTTCTTGAGCGCCACCACCTTGTTCGGCAGCTTGGCATTGATGAGCGACTGCGCTCCGATGATCGAGCGCGTACGACCGGCGCAGTTCACTACCACCAGGGTGTCGGGCTTCTTCGCCAGTTCCGGGACGCGGTAGACCAGTTCGGCGCCCGGGCAGTCCAGCGCACCGGGAATGTTCATCACGCGGTACTCGCCCATGGGGCGTGAATCGACCACCAGCACGTCCTCGCCCGCGTCGAGCTTGGCCTTCAGCTCGCCCGCCGTGATGCGCGGCGTGCCGTCGCGATGCTCGACGTACTCGCCGAACGCCTTGCTCGGGACAAAGACGCCCGAATACAGCTCGTAGCCTGCCGCGCTCCACGCGGGCTGGCCGCCGGCCAGCACGAACACCTGCCGGTAGCCGAAGCTGCGCAGCACGGCGGCGGCGCGTTGCGCGAGTTTCTCGTCCTCGTCCACGAGCACGATCGGCGTGCCTGCGCGGGGAACGAGCTTTCCGGCCAGCATCTCCATGCGGGACAGCGGGCACGAGGACGCGAGGAACAGGTGGCTCTTCGCGTACACCCCCTCCTCGCGCGGGTCGAGGATCGCGAGCTCCCCGCCTGCGGCGATCATGGCCTTGAGTTCCGCGGGCGAAATGCGCGGCGCGAAGATCTCGGGCCTGGACATGAAGCGCTGGTAGGCGCCGCCGGCGCTAGAGCCGAAATAGACCCGCCCCGGCAGGTCTTCGAGCGTCTTGCCGTAGAGGTGCAGGTGGAGGGATTCCCTGCCGTTGACGACCTCGATGGTATGGAAGTCGTCGGGCAGGAACGCGCAGGCGTTGCCCTTCACGACGGTGAGTTCGCCCGTCTTCACTAGCCTTGCCTGCTTTTCGGCCGGACGGTCGTCGACCCGGTCGTAGAACACGTTGTGCTCGTCGCCGTACACCCCGGCGATGCACGCCCAGGTGGTGTGGTTGTGGGGCGGCTGCGCCTTGCCGGGCGCGCCCGCCGAACCGTACAGCGCAAACCGGCCGTCCGGATCCTCGGCCAGGTGGAAGATCGTGCCGGGCCGGCCGGGCAGGTTGCCGAAGGAGTGCGCGGGGAACAATTCGGTGCGCGACGCGAGGCCCACCAGCACCGGCTTGATGCGGTCCAGCGCCTCGCGGGTCGCGCCGTATTGCACCTCGATGGCGCGCACGGCCTCGATGGTTTCGCGCACGGCCCGTGCGCGTTCGGTTGCGATCTGCATGCTCTCTCCTTTGCGGGTGCCGGCAGTCTACAATCCCCGGGAAGGGAGGGAAACATGGTATTTCACGGCAAGTGGTACGACGAAGTGGCGGTCGGGGACACGTTCGGCACGCGCCAGACCGTGACCGAGACGCACCTGGTGCTGGCGTCGGGAATGTTCGGCGACTTCAACCCGCTCCACGTGGACGAGGAATTCTCCAGGGCTTCGATGTTCGGCACGCGGATCCTGCACGGCCCGTTCACCAGCGCGATGATCTCCTCGCCGGTCGGCATGTACTTCGCCGGCACCGCGATCGCCTACATGGAGCACGCCTGCCGCTTCAAGGCCCCGGTCAGGCCGGGCGACACGCTGTCCACACAATGGACGGTGACGGGCCTGGTCGACAAGCCCAAGCACAAGGGCGGGATCGTGGTGATGACCTGCGTGTCGACCAACCAGGCCGGGACGGTGGCCGTCGAGGCGGACGGCAAGATCCTGGTGGCGCGGAAGGCAGGTTGATCTTTTCATTTTCGGCACATGACCTGGCCTGAACCTGGCTCCCGGAGCGGATCTCCGGGATTGAATCTTCAGGATTCAGGCCGCCCTGCCGTCCCGGAAAGCCTCCAGCCAGAACAGCGCGATCATGGTCTTCACGTCGGTGATGCGACCGTCGCGCACCATCGCCAGCGCCTCCCCGAAGGGCGCCTCGAACACCTCGAGGAACTCGCCCGCGTCGAGCCGCGCGGTGCGCTTTTCCAGGCCGCGGGCGACGTAGAGTTCGATCGCCTCGTCGGAATACCCGATCGCGTTGTGGATCGTGGTCGTGCGCTGCCAGTCGGCCGCCCGGTAGCCGGTCTCTTCCAGAAGCTCGCGCTTTGCGGTTTCGAGGAGCGCCTCGCCGGGCTCGACCTTGCCGGCCGGGATCTCGATGAAGTCGCGGCCGAGGGGATAGCGGTACTGGCGCTCGAGAACCACGTTGCCGACGTCGGTCAGCGCTAGGATCGCCACCGCGCCGGGATGGCGGATGTATTCGCGGCTCGTGAGGGTGCCGTCGGGCAGGCGCACCGTGTCGCGCCACACGCGGATGAACCCGCCGGAAAACACTTCCTCGCCGTCGACGAACCGCTCCTCGAGGTCGGGCTTGTCCATCGCCTGCGGAGCCCGGGCCGGGTCAGAGCGACTTGATGGCCAGCATGCAGAGCGCGAGCAGCGGCTGCGGCAGGATCCCGAGCGCCAGCAGCGCGAGGCCGTTGACCGAGAGCAGCGCGCGCATCTCGCGCGGGCCTTCAATGGGTCCGGACGCGGAGGCGTCGGGCTCGTCGAAGTACATCAGCTTCACGATGCGCAGGTAGTAGAAGGCGCCGATCAGCGATAAGAGCACCGCGACCACGGCCAGCCAGACCTGCCCGGCCGCCACCGCCGCGGAGAGCACCGCGTACTTGGCGAAGAAGCCCGCCGTCGGCGGCACCCCGGCCAGCGAGAACATCAGGATCAGCATGATGAACGCGTACCAGGGGCTGCGCCGGTTGAGGCCCTTGAGGTCCTCCAGTCGCTCGCACTCGAACCCGGCGCGAGAGAGGTAGAGCAGCATGCCGAACGCGCCCAGGCTCATGAGCACGTAGACGACCACGTAGAACATCGCCGCGCTGTACGCGTCGGCCGCATTGAACCAGTTGCCGCCGACCACGCCCGACAGCAGGCCGACCAGCAGGAAGCCCATGTGCGAAATGGTCGAGTACGCCAGCATGCGCTTGAGGTTGGTCTGCGCGATCGCGGTGACGTTGCCGATGGCCATCGAGAGCACCGCCATGATGGCGAGCATCTGCTGCCAGTCGGCCGCGAGGTCGAGCATGCCGTTCACCAGCAGCCGCATCGCCATCGCGAAGGCCGCC
>JAFEDL010000020.1:3559-7384 GCA_018241645.1 Pseudomonadota bacterium | reverse complement strand
ACGTCGGGGATCCACATGTGGAACGGCACCACGCCGAGCTTGAACGCCAGGCCGCAGACCGCGAACACCAGGCCGAACACGAGGATGGTCTTGTCCGAGGTGCCGCTGCCGATGGCCTTGGAGACCTCGGTGATCGTGAGCGTGCCGGTCGCCCCGTAGATCATCGACATGCCGTACAGCAGCAGGCCCGAGGCCAGCGCGCCCAGCACGAAGTACTTCATCGCCGCCTCGGTCGAGGCCGCCGAGTCGCGGTTCAGCGCAACCATCGCGTACAGGCACAGCGACAGCAGCTCCAGGCCCATGTACACCGTGACGAAGCTGTTGGCCGACATCATGACCATCATGCCGAGCAGCGCGAACAGCAGCAGCGTGAGGAACTCGCCCTTCATCAGCCCGCGGTCCAGCAGGTACTGGCGCGAGTAGACCAGCGCCGTCGAGAAGGCGATGTAGGCGGCGAGCTTGAGCAGGTGCGACATCATGTCAGCCACGAACAGGCCGCTGAACGTGTACATCAGCGCGCCCTGGGTGCCGATCATCACCAGCAGGGTCAGGCTCGCGCAGCCGGCGAGCGTCACCTGGGCGAGCAGGTAGCTCGCCGTGCGGCGCTCGCTCTTCACGAACAGGTCCACGAGCATCACGGCCGAGGCCATGACCAGCAGGAACATCTCCGGCAGCGCGGGGAGGAAGTCGGGCATCGCGAATTGGGCAGTGGTCATGGCGCGGCCGTCACAGTTTCGGCAGCGCGACGTGGCGCAGCAGGTCGTTGACCGAAGCGTGCATGACTTCGGTGAAGGGCAGCGGGTAGATCCCCATCGCGAGCACCGCCACGGCCAGCGCGCCCAGCACGACGAACTCCCGGCCGTTGAGGTCCTTGAGGCCCGCCACGTGGTCGTTGGCCACCGCGCCGAACACCACCCGCTTGTACATCCAGAGCGTGTAGGCCGCGCCGAAGATGAGCGTCGTGGCCGCCGCGAACGCGATCCAGAAGCTGGCCTTCATCGCGCCCATGATCACCATGAACTCGCCGACGAAGCCGCTGGTGGCCGGCAGGCCGCAGTTGGCCATCGAGAACAGCATGAAGAACGCCGCGAACTTCGGCATGGTGTTCACCACCCCGCCGTAGTCGGCGATCTGGCGGCTGTGCATGCGGTCGTACATGACGCCCACGCACAGGAACATGGCCGCCGAGATGAACCCGTGCGAGATCATCTGCACCAGCGCGCCCTCCACCCCGTAGGCGTTGAAGATGAAGAACCCGAGGGTCACGAAACCCATGTGCGAGATCGACGAGTAGGCGATCAGCTTCTTCATGTCGGCCTGCACCAGCGCCACCAGGCCGATGTAGACCACCGCGATGAGCGAGAGCGCGATCATGAACCAGGCGAGCTCCCGGCTTGCGTCCGGCAGGATCGGCAGCGAAAAGCGGATGAAGCCGTAGGCCCCGAGCTTCAGCATGATCGCCGCCAGCACCACCGAGCCGCCGGTGGGCGCCTCGACGTGCGCGTCGGGCAGCCACGTGTGCACCGGCCACATCGGCACCTTGACGGCGAATGCGAACAGGAAGGCGAAGAACAGCATCTTCTGCGCAGGCAGCGCGATCGGCAGCTTGTGCCAGTCGAGGATGGAGAAGCTCCCCCCCGACTTGCTGTACAGGTACAGCAGCGCGACCAGCATCAGCAGCGAACCGAGCAGCGTGTAGAGGAAGAACTTCAGTGCGGCGTAGACCCGGTTCGGGCCGCCCCACACGCCCACGATGATGAACATCGGGATCAGGGTCGCCTCGAAGAACACGTAGAAGAGGACGCCGTCGAGCGCTGCGAACACGCCGTTCATGATCCCGGACAGGAACAGGAACGCGGCGAAATACTGCGCCACCCGGTTCTCGATCACCGTCCAGCCCGCCAGCACGACCAGCACCGTGATGAAGCTGTTCAGCAGGATGAACAGAACCGAGATGCCGTCCACCCCGAGGTGGTAGTTGACGTTGAAGTGCGCTATCCACGGCGCCAGCTCGACGAACTGCATGGCCGCGGACTGGGCATTGAAGCCGGTGTAGAGGGGGATGGTCACGAGGAAGCCGAACACCGCCCCGACCAGCGCGATCGCGCGGGCCAGCGGCGCGTTGCGGTCGCCGCCGGTGGCGAGGACCAGCAGGCCCGCGAGGACCGGGACCCAGATCGAGAGGCTCAGCAGAGGTACCGTGGTGTGCATTGTTATTTT
Organism: Pseudomonadota bacterium; assembly: GCA_018241645.1. GTDB lineage: Bacteria > Pseudomonadota > Gammaproteobacteria > Burkholderiales > SG8-39 > SZAS-79. Next base: position 5,164 of record JAFEDL010000020.1, on the reverse strand, counting down.
CGGGCGCGGGTATCGGTCACGTGCGGGCAAACCACAGCGTCAGCAGCACGAATACGCCGATGATCATCGTGAACGCGTACTGGTAGACAAGGCCGGTCTGGAACAGCCGGGCGATGCGCGAGAACCAGCCGACCAGCCGCGCCGTGCCGTTCACCGCGATGCCGTCGATCACCCGCTGGTCGCCATATTTCCACAGTCCACCGCCCAGCACCCGCGCGCCGCCGGCGAACAGCCACGAGTAGAGCTCGTCGAACCCGTACTTGCGCTCGACGATCGCGTACAGGACGCCGAACTTCCCGGCCATCACCTTGGGCAGGTCCGGCCGTGCGATGTACAGGTACCAGGCGGTGCCGGCACCGGCCAGCGCGAGCCAGAACGGCAGCGCAGTGACGCCATGCAGCATCATCGCCCACACGCCGTGGAACTCCTCCCTGAGCTCCTCCATCGCGCCGTGCGCGGGCAGCACCTGGATCGCGGAACCGAAGTAGTCGCCGTACACCACCGTGCCTATGGTCCAGCCGGCCACGATGGCGGGGATCGCGAGCAGGACCAGCGGCAGCGTCACCACCCACGGCGTTTCGTGGAGATGCTCCTTGGTGTGCGCGTCCATGCGCTCGGCGCCGTGGAACGTCATGAACATGAGGCGCAACGAATACAGGCCGCCGAAGAACACGCCGGCCAGCGCGGCCAGGTAGGCAAACGTGGCGCCCGGCGTATGCGAGGCATGCAGAGCCTCGATGATGGTGTCCTTGGAGAAGAACCCGGCGAACGGCGGAAAGCCCGCGTTGGCCAGCGCCCCGATCAGCATGGTCCAGTAGGTGATCGGCATGTACTTCTTCAGGCCGCCCATGCGGCGCATGTCCTGCTCGTGGTGCATGGCGATGATGACCGAGCCCGCGCCGAGGAACAGCACGGCCTTGAAGAAAGCGTGCGTCATCAGGTGGAAGATCGCCACCGAGTATGCCGAGGCGCCCAGCGCCATGGTCATGTAGCCCAGCTGTGACAGGGTCGAATACGCCACCACGCGCTTGATGTCGAACTGGGTGATCGCCACCGCCGACATCGCGAGGCCGGTGATCGCGCCGATCACCAGCACCACCGACAGCGCGGTCTGCGACAGCTCGAACAGCGGCGACATGCGCGCGACCATGAAGATGCCCGCCGTCACCATCGTCGCCGCGTGGATCAGGGCGGAAATCGGCGTCGGGCCCTCCATCGAGTCCGGCAGCCAGACATGCAGCGGGAATTGCGCGCTCTTGCCCATCGCGCCCACGAACAGGCACACGCAGATCACCGTCATCAGCAGCCAGGGCGAGCCGCCGAACACCTCGATCGTCTTGCCCGAGACCGCCGGCGCCTGCGAAAACACCGCGTTGTAGTCGAGCGTGCCGAAATGCGCCAGCACCAGGCCGATGCCCAGGATGAAGCCGAAGTCCCCCACCCGGTTGACGAGGAACGCCTTCATGTTGGCGTAGATCGCGGTCGGCCGCGTGTACCAGAACCCGATCAGCAGGTAGGACACGAGGCCCACCGCCTCCCAGCCGAAGAACAGCTGCAGGAAGTTGTTCGCCATCACCAGCATCAGCATCGAGAAGGTGAACAGCG
>JAFEDL010000020.1:3235-3432 GCA_018241645.1 Pseudomonadota bacterium | reverse complement strand
GTGTAGACGCTGCCGTTGTAGGTGTTGCCCGCCATCACGTCGGCGAAGATCACGCAGGAGGCGATGAACGACACCAGCACCGACAGGATGGTCACCGTGTGCGCGCCGGCCCGCCCGACCGCGCGGCCGAACAGGCCAGCGACGATCGCGCCGGCGAGCGGCGCGAGGGGCACTGCGAGGTACAGGGTTTTCATTGC
>JAFEDL010000020.1:1999-3205 GCA_018241645.1 Pseudomonadota bacterium | reverse complement strand
ATCCCTTCAGCGAGTCGAGGTCGTCGACGTTAATGGTCTTCAGGTTGCGGAACAGCACCACCAGGATCGCGAGGCCGATGGCCGACTCCGCGGCCGCGACCGTCAGGATGAAGAACACGAACACCTGCCCCGCCGCATCGCCGAGGTAGTACGAGAACGCGATGAAGTTCATGTTGACCGCGAGCAGCATGAGCTCGATCGCCATCAGCAGGATGATCACGTTCTTGCGGTTGAGGAAGATCCCGACCACGCTGATCGCGAACAGCAGCGCGCCGAGCACCAGGAAGTGCGACAGGGTCAGGCTCACCGGCCGTCCTCCGAGGGGATCGAGACGATGCGCACCCGGTCGGCCGCGCGCACGCGCACCTGGGCGGAGGGATCCTGGTTCTTGGTGTCCTTGCGGTGGCGCAGGGTCAGCGCGATGGCCGCGACGATCGCCACCAGCAGCACGACCGCGGCGAGCTCGAACGCGAACATGTAATCGGTGTACAGCAGCCGGCCCAGCTCCTTGGTGTTGCTGTAGGCCGCGCCGTAGTCCTTGGGCCGCGGCAGCATGATGTCGAAGTAGCGCCCGCCGAGCACCAGCACCATCTCGGCCGCCATGAGGATGCCGACCGTCGCACCGAGCGGGAGGTAGCTCCAGAATCCCTCCCGCAGCCTCTCCAGGTTGATGTCGAGCATCATGACCACGAACAGAAACAGCACCATCACCGCGCCCACGTAGACCAGGACCAGGGTGATGGCGAGGAATTCCGCGCGCAGCAGCATCCAGATGGCCGACGCGGTGAAGAATGCGAGCACCAGGAACAGCGCCGAATGCACCGGGTTGCGCGCGGTGACCACGGCGACGGCCGCTACCAGCAGGACCGCGGCGAAGAAGTAGAAGGTGGCGGCTTCGAAGAACATGGCCTAGCGGTACCTCGCATCCGCTTCGCGGTCGCGCGCGATCTGCGCCTCGAAGCGTTCGCCGACCGCGAGCAGCATCGGCTTGGTGTAGTAAAGGTCGCCGCGCACCTCGCCGTGGTACTCGAGCACGCGGGTCTCCACGATCGCGTCGACCGGGCAGGCTTCCTCGCAGAACCCGCAGAAGATGCACTTGGTCAGGTCGATGTCGTAGCGGGTGGTGCGGCGCGTGCCGTCGGCGCGCTGCTCCGATTCGATGTGGATCGCCATCGCGGGGCACACCGCCTCGCACAGCTTGCAGGC
>JAFEDL010000020.1:0-1972 GCA_018241645.1 Pseudomonadota bacterium | reverse complement strand
TCTTCCCCGTTCGGGTAGCGGCGCAGCGCGTGCAGGCCGCGGAAGCGCGGGCTCATCGGGGTCTTTTCCTCGGGGAACTGGACCGTGATCTTGCGCGCGAACAGGTGCCGCCCGGTCAGCGCCAGCCCGCGCAGCAGTTCCAGCAGCAGGAAGGAGCGGAAGAACTCAGCGATGCGTCGCATGGCCGGGCCTCATTTCCAGAGCGAATACGGGGTTTGCATCCAGGCGCCGACCAGCACCAGCCAGACCAGCGTCACCGGGATGAAGATCTTCCAGCCCAGCCGCATGATCTGGTCGTAGCGGTAGCGCGGGAAGGTGGCCCTGAACCAGAGGAACAGGGAGACCACGCAGAACATCTTGATGAGGAGCCAGCCGATGGGCGGCATCCAGTTGAGGACCGCGCTGTCGATCGGGGCCTGCCAGCCGCCGAGGAACATGATCACCGTCAGCACGGAGACGAGCCACATGTTCATGTACTCGGCGAGGAAGAACAGGGCGAAGGCCATGCCCGAGTATTCGACCATGTGGCCGGCGACGATTTCCGACTCCCCCTCGACCACGTCGAACGGCGCCCGGTTGGTCTCCGCCACGCCCGAGACGAAGTACACGACCATGATCGGCAGCAGCGGCAGCCAGTTCCAGGACAGGAAATTCAGCCCCATGCCGGCGAAGGTCCCCTTGCCCTGCCCGTTGACGATGTCGGACAGGTTCAGGCTCCCGGACACCATCAGCACCACCACCAGCGAGAACCCCATGGCGATCTCGTAGGACACCATCTGCGCCGCGGAGCGCATGGCGCCGAGGAACGCGTACTTCGAGTTCGAGGCCCAGCCCGCGATGATCACGCCGTAGACACCAAGGGACGTCAGCCCCATCAGGTACAGCAGCCCGGCATTGACGTCCGCCAGCACGACCTCCGGGGCGAACGGGACCACCGCCCACGCGGCGAGCGCAGGCATCAGGGACATCACCGGCGCGAGGAAGAACAACCCGGTGTTCGCCTGGCTCGGGGAGATGATTTCCTTGAAGAACAGCTTCATGCCGTCCGCGACCGGCTGCAGCAGCCCGAGCGGGCCGACCCGGTTGGGGCCGATGCGGATCTGCATCCAGCCGATGAGCTTCCTCTCCCACAGCGTGAGGTACGCCACGGCCCCCATCAGCGGGGCGGTGATGCAGATGATGAAGAACAGCGAGGTCACGAGTTCGTACAAAGCCGGACCCCACAGCGGCCCGAGCTTCGCCTCCGAAAACGCGAGCAGTGCGTCCAGCATCAGGCGGCCTCCCGCACCGTGAGCTTCTCGACGCTGACCTCGCCGAACATCGGTCCCAGCGCGGCGGTGGACGGGTGCGCCGCGGCGATGCGCACGCACCCTTGCGCGACCCGCTCGTCCGCAGCCGCCTCCAGGCGGGCTTCACCCGAACCGAGGCGCACCAGGACGCGGTCGCCATCGGCGATGCCGAGTTCGGCCATGAGTTTCGCGTTCATGCGGGCACGCGGCGCCTTCGCGTCGGCGGCCTTCTGCAGGGATCCAGCTCGGCGCACCAGGGCGTCGGCGAAGTAGGCCGGCACGTCGGCAACGCGCTGGATGCCTTTTGCGGCCGGCGCCGCGGCAGCGGCTGCGACCGTGGTCTTGTTGGACAGCAGCGCGGCCACGTCCCTGCCCTGCAGGCATTCGGCGCGCACTTCGTCCGCGGTCTCGAAGCCGAACCCGTCGAACCCGAGCAAGCCGCCCAGAACGCGAAGCACCTTCCAGCCCGGGCGGGACTCGCCCAGAGGCTTGACCGCCGCATGAAAGCCCTGCAGGCGCCCCTCGGTGCTGATGAAGGCGCCCGGCGTTTCCGTGAAGGGCGAGATCGGCAGGAGCACGTCCGCATATTCGGTGGCCTTGTGCCGGAAAGCCGAGAGGGCGACCACGAACTGCGCCTTCTGCATGGCGGCAAGCGCCGCCTGCGGATCGTGGCAGTCGAGCTC
>JAFEDL010000001.1:18656-36318 GCA_018241645.1 Pseudomonadota bacterium | reverse complement strand
ATGGGGCAGGGCGTCAGCACGGCGTTGCCGACGCTGGTGGCCGAGGAACTCGACTGCGAACTCGCCCAGGTGCGCTACGAGCAGGCGCCGGTGGACGCGGTGTACGCCAACGGGACCATGCTGGCCGATGCGGTTCCTTTCCGGCCGGACGACCATGGCTGGCTCGCGGACATCGCGCGCCTGTCGCAATACCGCGTGGCGGAACTGCTCGGCGTTCAGGGCACGGGCGGATCGTCGAGCGTGCGTGATGCGTGGCTCCTCATGCGCCACGCGGGGGCGGCCGCGCGCACGATGCTGGTGGCCGCCGCAGCGAAACGCTGGGGCGTGGACAGCAAGGAGTGCCGGACTGCGGCCGGCGCGGTGCTGCACCCGGCGAGCAACCGGCGGCTGGGCTACGGGGAATTGGCCGCTGAGGCTGCAGCCATGCCCATCCCCTCCGATGTGGCGCTGAAGGACCCGCGCGAATTCAGGCTGCTCGGCAAGGCCCAGGCCCGTCTCGACACTCCTGCCAAAGTCGATGGCTCGGCACAGTATGCGTGCGATGTGCGCCTGCCGGGCATGCGCCATGCCGCGATCGCGCAATGCCCGGTGTTCGGCGGAAAGCTGAAGTCCGCGGATTTCGACGCGGCAAAGGGAAAGCCCGGCGTGGTAGCGGTCCTCGAGCTCGCGCCTACCTCGACCACGCCGGCGGCCGTCGCCGTGGTGGCCGACGGCTGGTGGAAGGCGAAGAAGGTCCTCGAAGGCATGACGATCGCATGGGATGAAGGCCCGCACGGCTCGCTCGACACCGCGCAGCAGCGCGCCGCCTATGCCGCGCTCCTCGACAAAGGGTCGCCCCGGTCTTACGAAACGGTCGGCGATGCCCCGGGCGCGCTGGCCGGGGCGAAGCGGGTGGTGGAGGCAACCTACGAGGTCCCGTACCTCGCGCACGCGACGATGGAGCCGATGAACGCTACCGCGCGGGTCGATGGCGGCCGGTGCGAAGTATGGGCCGGGAACCAGGCGCCGTCGCTGGTGCAGTGGTTCGCAGCGAAGACGGCCGGCGTGCCCCGGGACGCAGTCACGGTGCACACGCCCTTCCTCGGCGGCGGGTTCGGCCGGCGCATCGAGATGGACATCATCGTGCAGGCGGTGTCGATCGCGGCGAAGGTTCCGGGCGTGCCGGTGCAGCTGCTCTGGTCGCGCGACGAGGACATGCGCCACGATGCCTACCGTCCGATGGCTGCTTCACGCCTGCGATGTGCGCTGGCCGAAGATGGTTCCATCGCAGCATGGCATCATCGCATCGCCGGGCAGTCCTGCACGCAGGGGCTCACCGGCAGGCTGATGCCGCTGGCCGAGTCCGACCTGATGAAGGACAAGACGGTAGCCGAAGGCGCATACGACCTGCCTTACGCGATGCCGAACCGCCTGGTGGAGCATGTGCTGGCGCGCCAGCCGGTGCCGGTGGGGTACTGGCGCAGCGTCGGCCACAGCTACAACGCCTACTTCGTCGAGGCGTTCCTCGACGAGGTCGCGCACGCGGCTGGCAAGGACCCGTACGAGTACCGGCGTGCGATGCTCGCCGGGGCGCCGCGCCATCGCCGCGTCCTGGAAGCTGCGGCCGGGATGGCCGGATGGGGCCAGCTGCTGGCGGCCGAGCCGGGCATACGCGTGGCGCGCGGCATCGCGCTCGCCGAATCTTTCCATTCGATCGTCGCGCAGGTGGCCGAAGTCGAGGTCCTGCCGGGCGGCGCCGTACGCGTGCGGCGCGTGTGTTGCGCGGTGGATTGCGGCATGGCGATCAACCCGGCCATCGTCGTCGCGCAAATGCGCAGCGCGATCGTATTCGGCCTGACGGCTGCGCTGCACGGCGAGATCACCCTGAAGGGCGGGCGGGTCGAACAGTCGGGTTTCCACGACTACCGCATGGTGGGCATGGCCGACTGCCCGCTGCTCGAAGTGAAGATCGTGGACAGCGGCTGGGACCACCTGGGCGGCATCGGCGAACCGGGCACGCCGCCGATCGCGCCGGCCGTGGCCAATGCCGTGTTCGCGGCCACCGGCAAGCCGGTGCGCAGCCTGCCGATCCGGGTGGCGGCCTGAACTGAGGCGGGCTTGCTCAGCCGCGCCTGCGGCTGAGGATTTCCACCGGCACGATCCGGCGTTCGGCCACGCCGCGCGCGGTGTTCCGCATGGCGGTAACTGCGGCATCCCCGTGGATCAGCTGCACGGCGCGATGCGGCGGCTTTTCCCCGCGCTCCACCATGGCCTTGCTGCGAGCACCGTAGGCCTTCATGTCCTCGGCGGCGTCGCGGAACTGCACGATCTCGAATCCGGCGGCTTCGAGGCCGCGCCGCGTTTCTTCGGGCGTGGACAGGAAACTGCTGCTCCCGGTGGCGGCCCATGGGGTGGGGAAGTCGAGCGGCCCGCCGGGACCTTGCGCCAGTTCGGACAGCATCAGCCACCCGCCGGGCTTCAGCACGCGCCGGATCTCGCCGTAGAGCGCGGCCTTGTCGGCGATGTTCATCGACACGTTCATCGAGTAGGCGCCGTCGAAGCTCGCGTCGGGGAAGGGCATCGAGAGGGCGTTGCCCAGTTCGAAGCCGACCTGCGATTCGAGCGCGAGCAGGCGCGTCAGGTGCCGGGCCACATCGCAGAACTCCGCGGTGAGATCGATGCCGGTGACGCGGCAACCGAAGCGATGCGCCATGTACCGGGCCGGCCCGCCGATGCCGCTGCCGATGTCCAGAAGGCGGTCGGTTGGCGCGACGCTGAGCATGCCGGCGATCTCCTCGGTCGCCTCCATGCCCCGCCCGTGGAACTGGTCGTACGGCGCCAGCGCCTCGATCGTCGGGTGCGCCGGATCGGCGCCGTCGTCGATCAGCGCGGCGTTGAGCCGCTCGAGCAGGGTGCCGCTGCTGTAGTGATGTTCGATGTCCTCCACGGTCACTGCGCCTGCCGCGCGAGCCGGATCCCGGAGAACTGCCAGCGCGCCGCCGAGGGAAAGAAGTTGCGGTAGGTCGCCCGCGCGTGACCGGCGGGTGTCGCGCACGAGCCTCCTCGCAGCACGTACTGGTTGGCCATGAACTTGCCGTTGTATTCGCCTACGGCACCGGGGGTGGCGCGGAATCCGGGGTAGGGCGCATACGAGCTGGAGGTCCACTCCCAGACCTGACCGCCGGACTTCATCAGGGGGGCGGCCCGTTCCCACTCGAATTCCGTCGGCAGCCTGGCCGAAGCCCAGCGCGCATAGGCGTCGGCCTCGTAGTGGCTCACATGCACCACCGCGCGCGAGGGATCGAGCGGACGCTGTCCGTGCAGCGTGAATTCCTGCCAGGCGCCTTCAACTTTTCGCCAGTAGATCGGCGCAGTCCAGCGTTGTCCCTGCGCGGTCTGCCAGCCTTCGGACAGCCACAGCTCCGGGCGGCGATACCCGCCGTCCTCGACGAATGCGAGGTATTCCGCGTTGTTCACCGGGCGGCTCGCGAGCTCATACGCCTCGACGAACTGCCGGTGGCGCGGCATCTCGTTGTCGAACGCGAAGCCCGCGCCGTCGTGCCCGATCTCGGCCAGTCCGGCTTCGAACGCTGTCCAGGCAAACGGAGCCGCTGGCGTCGCCGGCGTGGGGGGATCCGCATGCCAGGCCGGTGCGAAGGGATTCAGCGAGAGCAGGTGCATGAAGTCGGTGACGATCAGTTCCTGGTGCTGCTGCTCGTGGTTGAAGCCCAGCTCGACCAGGGCGAGGCACTCGCCCGGCAGCTCCTGTGTTTCCAGCAGCCTGAGCATTGCAGCATCGACGTGCTCGCGATAGGCGAGCACCTCGCCCAGTCCCGGCCGCGAGATCAACCCCCGCTGCGCGCGCGGGAACTGCTCGCCGACCGCGTGGTAGTAGGAGTTGTAGAACTCGCGGAATTCGGCGCGGAACGGCGTGTGCCGCGCGGCGTACCTTTCCAGCACGAAGGTCTCGAAAAACCAGGTGGTGTGCGCGAGGTGCCACTTGGCGGGACTGGCGTCCGGCATGGACTGCAGCGCGCAGTCTTCCGGGTCGAGGCCCTCGACTAGCGCGAGAGTGGCCTTGCGCACCGCCGCAAAGCGCCGGGCGAGGTCGGGCTGGGTGAGGTGCCGGGCGGGGAAATTCATCCCGCCCACTATACCCGCGCCCCGCGGCTATTCGATCTTCGTGCCCGAGAAGCGGATCGCATCCGCATAGCGGTCGGATTCGCCCTTCATGAACGCGGCGAACTCATCCGGGCTCGTGCCGTAGGTGTCCATTCCGAGGCCCAGCAGCTTGTCCTTGACGTCCTGCCTGTGCAGCGCCCGGGCGATCTCCTGGGCCAGCATCCTGTGGATCTCGGGCGGTGTGCCGGTGCGCACGAGGATGCCGAACCAGGAGCGCGAGACGAATTTCGTGCCGCTGGCCTCCTCGAAGGTGGGCAGGTCGGGGAGGGTCGGGGTGCGCCGTTCGGCCGCCACCGCGAGACCCGCGAGCTTGCCGGACTTCACCTGCGGCACGGCGGCGAGGAGGTCGGTCAGCATCGCCTGTACCTGCCCGCCCATCACGTCGGTCATTGCCTGCGGCACGCCCTTGTAGGGCACGTGCACCATGTCGAAGGCGTAGCTTTTCTTGAAAAGCTCGAACGCAAGGTGCCCGGAACTGCCGTTGCCGAACGATGCGTACGACATGGACTTGCCCCTGGCCTTCGCCACGCTGAGGAAATCCTTGAGGTTCGTGATGCCCAGCCCGGGAAATACCACCAGCACGTGCGGGTTCGACGCCGCCAGCGTGACCGGCATGAAGTCCTTCGCCGGGTCGTAGGGGAGCTTCGACATCAGTTGCGCATTGATGAGGTAGCTCGCGGCGTTCACGAACAAGGTGTATCCGTCGGCCGGCGCCTGCGCCACCGCGGCCGCGCCTATGGTGGTGCCGCCGCCGGGCTTGTTCTCGATGACCACCGGTTGTTTCCACGCTCCGGCGAGATGGTCGCCCACCGCCCGCGCCATGACCTCGGAGGTCCCGCCCGCCTGGTACGGGACGACGATGTGGATCGGCTTGTTCGGGTATTGCGCGGCAGCGCTGCAGGCCACGGCGAGCAGCGCTGCCAGCACGGCGGCCTTCATCCCATCCTGCCCAGGTAGGCGATCGTCTCGATCTCCACCAGCACTTCCGGCTTGGCGAGCGACCGTACCTCGACCAGCGTGGAGGCGGGGAAGTCGCCGGTGAAGAACTCGCGCCGGGCGCGCCAGACCTCGGTGTTCCTGGTGATGTCGACCATGTAGATGGTCATCTTCACCAGGTTGTCCATCGTGCCGCCCGCGGCCTTAACGATCCGCTCGATGCGGGCGAAGATCTGTTTCGCCTGGGTGTACTCGTCCGACCCCACCAGTCCCTTGTCGCTGTCGAAGGGGCGCGCCACCTGGCCCGAGATATACAGCGTGTCGCCGGTGCGGATCGCGTTGGACCACAGGCCGGGCGCGGCTTCGACCACATCGGGCACGTTGAGTCTGGTTCTGGGCATGGCGGGCTCCTCGGATATCGGCTGCAGTTGGAATTTCCAGTGTACGAGGCGCGCCGCCGGCACGCGACTCGCACAGCGAACCGGCTTTGCGCTTATTTCCATTGGGATTTTCGCGGGCGCGCCCCAATTCGATGCGCGGCCGGAGGGTCCGGCGCACTCGAATGGAGCGCCGCGGGAGGCCGCGCAGCGACGCGCGCACCGGCGAGGCTTGGCACGGTCCGTGCGTATAGCCGGCCACAACATACACAGCCTCAGGAGGGCACCATGAAGCGCCGCGAATTCATCCTCAGCACCGTTGCCGCAGCCGGGGCCTCGATGCTGCCCCTGGAGGTCTTCTCGCAAAGCGACCGCAGGAAGGAACTGCTGATCGTCGCCAACGAGGTCGGGCCCAACTCGCTGGACATCCACACGGTGGGCGCCAACCGCCCGGCCTATGGCGTGTCCTGGATCTGCTACGACAGGCTGCTGACCTTCGGCAAGAAGAAACTGCCCGACGGCACCATGATGTACGACTACTCCAGGCTCGAGCCCGAGCTGGCGGAGTCATGGGCCATGGCGGCCGACGGGATGTCGGTCACCTTCAAGCTCAGGAAGGGCGCCAAGTTCCACGATGGCACGCCGGTGACCGCGAAGGACGTGAAATGGTCGTTCGACCGCGCGGTGTCGGCGGGCGGGTTCCCCACCTTCCAGATGAAGGCCGGGTCGCTGGAAAAGCCCGAGCAGTTCGTCGCGGTGGACGACCACACGTTCCGGATCGACTTCCTGCGCAAGGACAAGCTCACGATGATGGACATCGCGGTGCCGGTGCCCTCGATCTTCAATTCCGAGGCCGTGAAGAAGCACGCCACCGAAAAGGACCCCTGGGCGCTGGACTGGACCAAGGTGAACGTCGCCGGCGGCGGTGCCTACCGGCTGGAGTCCTACAAGCCCGGCCAGGAGATCATCTTCGCGCGCTTCGACGACTGGAAGAGCGGCAAGCTCCCGAAGATCAAGCGGGTCGTGCAGCGNNNCGGCCGGCAACCGCCGCGCGCTGCTGGAGAAGGGCGACATCGACATGACCTACGAGATGCCGCCCAAGGACTTCCTGGAGATGTCGCAGGCCGGGAAGGTGAACGTCGTCACCACGCCGATCGAGAACGCGCTGTGGTACCTGGGCATGAACGTGAAGAACGCGCCGTTCAACAATGTGAAGGTCCGCCAGGCCGTGGCGTACGCCATCCCGTACGACAAGATCCTCGACAACGCGATGTACAAGCGCGCCACGAAGATGTGGGGCGACAAGGACAACAAGGCTGCCGGCACGGCCTGGCCCCAGCCACATGGCTACAAGCAGGACATCGTGAAGGCCCGGGCGCTCATGAAGGAGGCCGGCGCGGAGAGCGGCTTCGAGACCACGCTGTCGTTCGACCTGGGCAACGCCACCGTCAGCGAGCCGGCCTGCGTGCTGATCCAGGAGGCGCTGGCCATGATCGGCATCAAGTGCACGATCAACAAGGTGCCCGGGGCCAACTGGCGCGCCGCGCTCCTCAAGAAGGACATGCCGCTGATCCTGAACCGCTTCGGCGGCTGGCTGAACGTGCCCGAGTACTTCTTCTTCTGGTGCTATCACGGGCAGAATGCGGTATTCAACACCATGAGCTACCAGAACCCCGCAATGGACAAGCTGATCGACGCCTCGCGATTCGAGACCGACAGGAAGAAGTACGAAGCCGATGTGCAGGGCTTCATCAACATGGCGTTCGACGACGTGCCGCGCATCCCGCTCGCGCAGCCGAACATGGACGTGGCGATGCAGAAGTCGATCAAGGGCTACACCTACTGGTTCCACCTGCAGCCGGACTACCGCGACCTGGAGAAGGCCTGAGTTGGACCCCGCGCTGATCGACGAGGCGTTTGTCCGCCGCGCCGCGGCGCTGCAGGGCATCGAACTTACAGCGGAGCAGTTGCCCGGGGTGATCGAAAACCTGCGGCGCACCGCGCAGCTTGCGGCCGCGGTGAACGAATTCCCGCTCGACCCGGCGGCCGGGGAACTCGGCCCGGTCTGGAGGCCCTGAGTGGCGTACGAGTCGGCGCTCGAGGTCGCGGCGAAAGTCAGGGGCGGCCAGGTCAGGGCGGCCGCGCATGTGGCCGGCGTGTTCGCGACCATCAAGGCGCGCAACCCGGGCCTGAACGCGTTCATCAGCCTGACGGAATCGCGCGCGCTGGCCGAGGCGAAAGCCGTGGATGACCTGGTCGCCGCGGGAAAGGATCCCGGCCCGCTCGCGGGCGTGCCGTTCGCGGTCAAGAACCTGTACGACGTCAAGGGCCTCACCACGCTGGCCGGCTCGAAGATCAACCGCGACCTGCCAGCGGCCGCGGCGGATTCGCCGCTGGTCAGGCGGCTGAACGGCGCGGGCGCGGTGCTCGTGGGCACTCTGAACATGGACGAGTACGCCTACGGATTCACTACCGAGAACACGCACTACGGCCCTACGCGCAATCCCCACGATCCGGGGCGCATCGCCGGCGGTTCCTCCGGCGGATCCGCCGCAGCGGTGGCCGGCGGCCTCGTGCCGATCACGCTGGGGTCCGATACCAACGGCTCGATCCGGGTGCCGTCCTCCCTGTGCGGGATCTTCGGGCTGAAACCCACCTATGGCCGCCTTACCCGTGCCGGGAGCTTTCCGTTCGTCGCGTCGCTCGACCACCTCGGGCCGTTCTGCCGTTCGACCGCCGATCTTGCGGCGAGCTACGACGCGATGCAGGGACCGGACCCGGAAGACCCGGTGTGCCGCCCGGGTCCGGCGCAGCCGGTGGCGGGGGAACTCGCGCTCGGGACCGAAGGCCTGCGGATCGCGCGTGCCGGCGGATACTTCGAGGCGAATGCGGAGAAAGCCGTCGTGGACCTCATCAAGGCGGCGGCTGCGGCGCTCGGCGCGAACCGGACCGTGGAGATCCCCGAGGCGGGCAGGGCTCGCGCGGCCGCTTTCGTGATCACCGCCACGGAAGGTTCGCAGCTGCACCTGCCGAACCTCAGGACGCGCGCCGGCGATTTCGAGCCCCTGATCCGCGACCGGCTGCTGGCCAACACCATGATCCCGGCGGCCTGGTACGTGCAGGCGCAGCGCTTTCGCCGCTGGTACTACACGGAAGTCATGAAGCTTCTTCGCGAGGTGGACGTGATCCTCGCGCCGGCCACGCCCCGGACGGCCACGCTGATCGGCCAGGAAAGCATGGCGATCAACGGGGTCGAAATGCTGTCGCGGCCCAACATGGGGCTGATGACGCAGCCGATCTCGTTCATCGGCCTGCCGGTGGCGGCCGTGCCCGTCGGCATGCTGGACGGGCTGCCGGTGGGCATGCAGGTGATCTGCGCGCCATGGCGCGAGGACCTGTGCCTGCGCGTTTCCGCGGTTCTGGAGAAAATGGGGGTTGCCAAGTTCACGCCACCCAAGGAACCGTCATGAGCCACGCCATCAACCTCCCGGAAGTCGTCGCCGAAGTCACCGAAGTCTTCAACCGTTACGAGCAGGCCATCGTCACCAACGACATCCCGACGCTGAACGAACTGTTCTGGGATTCCCCGCACACGATCCGCTACGGGCTCGGGGAGCAGGCCTACGGGCATGCGGCGATAGCCGGGGTGCGCGCGGCTCGCGACCCCAGGGACCTCATGCGCAAGCTCACGCGCATCGTGATCGCCACCTATGGACGGGACTTCGCCACGGCGAGCTGCGAGTACCGGCGCGTGTCGTCCGGGAAGTTCGGGCGCCAGATGCAGACCTGGCTGCGCACCGCGGACGGCTGGCGCGTCGTCGCCGCGCACGTGACCCTCTTCGATGCCGACCTGCCCAGCACAGGCTGACCCATGCTGAAGATGATCCTGCGCCGCCTCGCGGGGGCGATCCCCAACATCGTCGGCGTGGTCATCGTCACTTTCCTGCTCACCCGGGCGCTGCCCGGCGATCCGGCGGCCTATTTCGCGGGGCCCTCGGCCACCACCGAGGCCATCGAACAGATCCGCGCGCAGCTGGGCCTGGACAAGAGCCTGCCGCACCAGTTCGTGCTGTACCTCAAGGAACTCGCGAGCGGCGACCTCGGCAATTCGCTCTCCACGGGGCAGCCGGTGCTGGCCGAGATCCGCACGCGCCTGCCGGCCTCGCTCGAGCTGACGCTGTGCGGCCTGGTCCTGGCCTGCGTGACCGCAATCCCGCTGGGCGTGCTCGCGGCGACCCGTCCCGGTTCGTGGATCGACCACCTGTGCCGCATGCTCGCCACCGCCGGGGTGTCCCTGCCCACGTTCTTCACGGGGCTGCTGCTCGCCTACGTCTGCTATTTCCTGCTCGGGATCTCGCCCTCGCCGGTCGGGCGCCTCGACGTGTCCTTCCCCGCGCCGGCCACGGTAACGGGGCTTTACCTCGTCGACAGCCTCATCGCGCGCGACATGGAGACCTTCCGGGCCGCGGCGGCCCAGCTGATCCTGCCCGCGGCGACGCTCGGCCTGTTCGTCATGGCGCCGCTCATGCGCATGACGCGGGCCTCGATGCTCGGCGTGCTGTCCTCGGATTTCATCCGCACGGCGCGCGCAAGCGGCCTGTCCGGCACCAAGGTGCTCTACACCTATGCGTTCCGCAACGCCTTGCTGCCGATCGTGACCACGCTGGGCATGGTGTTCTCGTTCCTGCTGGGCTCGAACGTGCTGGTGGAAAAGGTCTTTGCCTGGCCGGGCATAGGCTCGTACGTCATCGAGGCGCTGGTGTCGTCCGATTACGCGCCCGTGCAGGGGTTCGTGCTCACGATGGCGCTGGTTTACGTGATGCTGAACCTCGCGATCGACGTGATGTACGGGGTCATCGATCCCCGGGTCGGGATCGAAGGCTGAGCATGGGCGCCTCCGCGACCATTGCCGCGCCGGGCTGGCGGGACACGTGGAAGCACGTGCGCTACGTAGCCACGGACAACCCGGTGACGCTCGGCGCCTTCGCTTTGTTCGGCTTCTTCCTGCTGCTCGCGCTGTTCGGGCCGTGGATCGCGCCCTACGACCCGCTCATGAGCGACACCACGGTGGCGCTGAAGCCGCCGTCGGCCGCGCACTGGTTCGGCACCGACTCGCTGGGCCGCGACATCCTGTCGCGCATCATCGTCGCCGCGCAGCTCGATTTCGGCATCGCGGTCTCGGCCGTATTCGCCTCCTTCTTCCTCGGTTCGGCACTGGGCTGCCTGGCCGGGTTCTACGGCGGCTGGGCGGACCGCATCATCGGCCGCATCGCGGACACCATCATGGCCTTCCCGCTGTTCGTGCTGGCGATGGGCATCGTCGCGGCGCTGGGCAACAGCGTGGCCAACATCATCCTCGCCACCGCGATCATCAACCTGCCGTTCTACATCCGCGTGTCGAGGGCCGAGGTCAACGTGCGCCGCAACGCCGGGTACGTCGAGGCCGCGCGCCTGGCCGGGAATTCGGATGCGCGCATCCTCGCGCTGCACCTCTTTCCCAACGTGCTGCCGCCGATGATGGTGCAGATCTCGCTGAACATGGGCTGGGCGATCCTGAATGCGGCGGGCCTGTCGTTCATCGGCCTCGGCGTGCGCCCGCCGCAGGCCGAGTGGGGGATCATGGTGGCCGAAGGGGCGACTTACATCATCTCCGGCGAGTGGTGGATCGCGCTGTTCCCGGGGGCTACCCTGATGCTGGTGGTGTTCACCTTCAACCTGCTGGGCGACGGGTTGCGCGACATCCTCGATCCGAGGACGCGAACGTGAACGCCGAAGCCCCGCTGCTGTCGGTCAAGGACTATTCGCTCGAGTTCCGCACGCGTTCGGGGACCGTGCACGCCCTGGAAGACGTGTCGATCGAGGTGGCCAGGGGCGAGACGGTGGGAATCGTGGGCGAGTCGGGCTCGGGGAAGTCCGTGCTGTCTTTCGGCATCCTGCGCATCCTCGACGCCGCGGCCGACGTCAGGGCAGGCGCGATCTCCTTTGCCGGCATGGACATGCTGGCCGCCAAGGAAAGCGCGCTGCAGCAGGTGCGCGGGCGGGAGATCGCGATGATCTTCCAGAACCCGCGCACGGCGCTGAACCCGATTCGCAAGATCGGTCGGCAGATCGAGGACGTGCTGCGCACCCACACCTCGACGCTGCAGGCCGACCTGAAGAAGAAGGCGATCGAGTGCCTCGCCCAGGTGCGCATCACCGATCCGGAGCGCCGCTACTCCGCCTATCCGTTCGAGCTGTCCGGCGGCCAGTGCCAGCGGGTGATGATCGCGCTGGCCCTGGCCTGCAACCCCTCGCTGCTGATCGCGGACGAGCCGACCACGGGCCTGGACGTGACCACGCAGGCCGCGATCATGGAGCTGGTGAGCGAGCTTGCGCGCGAGCGCAGCATGGCCACCATCCTGATCACGCACGACCTCGCGCTGGCCTCCGAGTACTGCGACCGGATCGTGGTCATGCATGCCGGCCATGTGGTGGAGTCCGCGCCCACGGCGCGGCTGTTCGAACGGCCGCGCCACCCCTATACGGCGCGCCTGATCGCTTCCACGCCGAGCCCGGAAGTGGAGATCGACAGCCTCGCCTCGATCCCCGGGAACCTGCCGGACCTGCGCCGCAACGACCTGCCGAAGTGCCGCTTCCATGCGCGTTGCGACCGGGCGGTCGCGCAATGCACGGTAGGGCCGCTGCCCGAGGCGACCTTCGAACCCGGCCACCGGGTGCGCTGCTTCAATCCGCTGGCTTACACCGCGCCGTGACGCCGAACCTCCTCGACATCGTCGAACTCAGGAAGCATTTCCCGATCGGCCGGCGCAGCCAGCTGCACGCCGTCGACGACGTGAGCTTCGAGATCGCGCGCGGCGAGAGCGTGGGTCTGGTGGGCGAATCGGGCTGCGGCAAGTCGACCCTCGTGCGGCTGATCACGCGCATGCTCGACCCCACGGCGGGGGACATCGTGTTCGGCGGGCGCAACATCGGATTCATCCCGGCGCGCAAGTTTGCGGAGACCCAGTTCCGCCCGAAGATCCAGATGGTGTTCCAGGACCCGACCGACAGCCTCAACCCGCGCTACACCGCGTTCGACACCATCGCCGAGCCGCTGCGCCTGCTGGCCAAGGTGAAGGACTACGGCGAGCTCCACGCCAGGGTGTTCGCTGCCGCCCTCCAGACGGGGCTGCCAGAGGAACTGCTGATGCGCTTCCCGCACCAGCTCTCCGGCGGGCAGAAGGCGCGCGTCGGCATCGCGCGGGCGATCGCGCTGCGCCCGGAGCTGCTGATCCTGGATGAGCCCACCGCGGCGCTTGACGTGTCGGTGCAGGCCACGATCCTCAAGCTGCTCGCAGAGCTGCGCAGCACGCTCGGCATGAGCTACCTGTTCGTATCCCATGACCTCAACGTGGTCAGGATGCTGTGCGACCGCGTCATCGTGATGTACCTCGGCAAGGTGGTGGAGCAGGGGCCTACCGAGGCCGTGTTCCGCAGCCCTGCGCACCCCTATACGGCGGCCCTGATCCGCGCGATCCCCTCCATAGGCGGCCGGCCAGGGGACCGCGAAGTGCTCAGCGGCGAGCCGCGCTCCCCGGTCGATCCGGACCCGAAGGTGTGCAGGTTCTTCGGACGCTGCCCGAAGCAGGTCGACCGTTGCCGGACGGAAAGGCCGTTGCTGCGCGAAGTGGGCGAGAAGCACCGGGCCGCCTGCCATTTCCCGCAGGTGGAACCGGAGGCCTGAACCAGTCCTCGCGGCCGATCGCGCTTTCGGGGATACTTGCGGGTCCCCATGCGCACTCCTTCCGCCGAACGCGCCGTCGCGCTGCTTGCCTTTGCTTCCTTTGCCAGCTCCGCGAGCCTGCGCGGGACGGACGCGCTGCTGCCGCTGCTCGCGTCCGAGTTCGGCACCACCGCGGGCAGCGCCGCCGCGGTGATCACCTCGTTCTCGATCGCCTACGGCCTGTTCCAGGTCGTGCATGGACCGATCGGCGACAAGGTCGGCAAGTACCAGCTGATCTTCGTGACCACAGTGCTCTCGATGCTGGGCACGATCGCCTGCGCGCTGGCCCCCACGCTCGACCTGCTGGTGGCGGCGCGCTTCGCGGCCGGCGCCACGGTGGGCGCCATCATCCCGCTCGCGATGGCGTGGATCGGGGACGTGGTGCCGTATGCGCGGCGCCAGTCCGTGCTGGCCAAGTTCCTGCTCGGCCAGATGACCGGCGTGGCGGCGGGCGCGTCGCTGGGCGGGTACCTGGGCGAGACCTTCGGCTGGCGATCGCTGTTCTTCCTGCTGACCGCCGTCTATGCGGTCGTGAGCCTGCTGCTGTGGATCGAGCTGCGCGCCAACCCGATCACGCACCGCGATCCGCGGACCGCGCCGAGCTCGATCGCCGACGGGTTCC
This sequence comes from Pseudomonadota bacterium, assembly GCA_018241645.1. Classification (GTDB taxonomy): domain Bacteria; phylum Pseudomonadota; class Gammaproteobacteria; order Burkholderiales; family SG8-39; genus SZAS-79. Next base: position 22,460 of record JAFEDL010000001.1, on the reverse strand, counting down.
GGCGCATGGGCGGGCTCCTGCCGCAGCCGTGGGTGCGCACCATGCTGCTCACGGTGGCGATCGAAGGCGCGTTGTTCTACGGCTCGATTTCGTTCGTCGCCCTGCACCTGCACGAGCAGTTCGGGATGGGCCTGGGCGCCAGCGGCGGGTCGATCGGGGCGTATGCCGTCGGCGGCATGCTGTACGCGTCGGTCTCCAGGCGCCTCGTGACGCGCTTGGGCGAGCGCGGGCTGGCGCTGGCCGGCGGGCTCACGATCGGCGCCGGGTTCCTGGCGCTCGCCCTCGCGCCCTCGGGCGCATGGGCGCTGCCATGCCTGCTCGCGCTGGGCGCCGGCCTCTACATGTTGCACAACACGCTGCAGGTGAATGCTACCCAGATGGCGCCGGATTCGCGCGGCGCGGCGGTGGCGCTGTTTGCGCTGAGCCTGTTCAGCGGCCAGTCGCTCGGGGTATGGCTGGGCGGGCGGGTCGTCGACGCCTTCGGCACCCGGCCGCTGTTCCTGCTCTCGGCGATCGGCCTGCCGCTGCTGGCGCTGGAATTCCGCCGGCGCCTGGCGAAGCGCGCGGCTTAAGCTGCCGCTTTCGCCCGTGCGGCGAGGATTGCCGCCAGGACTTTGCGCGGGCTGGCCGGGCTCTCGGTGATCTCCACGCCCAGGTCCTGCAGCGCATCGTTGATCGCGTTCACGATGGCCGCGGGCGGGGCGATCGCGCCGCCTTCGCCTATGCCTTTCTGGCCGAACTCCGTGTAGGGGGACGGCGTTTCCATGTGGATGATGCGCGGCGCCGGGACTTCGGTCGGGCCGGGCAGGATGTAGTCGGCGAGCGTGGAGGCGAGGGGCTGGCCTTCCGGGTCGTAGGGCATTTCCTCGTACAGCGCGGTGCCCACGCCTTGCGCGGTGCCGCCGCAGATCTGGCCGTCCACCACCATCGGATTCACCAGCGTGCCGCCGTCCTCGACGATCACGTAGTCGAGGATCTCGGTGTGGCCGAGCTCCGGGTCGACGGCCACCGCCACGGCGTGGCACGCGTAGCTGAACGTCCCGGTATCCACCTTCGCCTTGTAGCCGGCGGTGGCTTCCAGCCCGCCCGGGTCCACGTCCTTGGGCAGCAGCTGCGGCGCGCGGTACCAGACGTGCGCCACCTCGGCGAGCGTCATGGACTTGTCCGTGCCGGCCACCTTGACTTTGCCGTCTTCGAGCACGAGGTCGGCCACCGCGACCTCGAGCAGCTTGCCGGCGATCTGCTTGACCCGCTTGCCGATCTCCTTCGACGCGGCGGCCACGGCGCCGCCGGACATCACCATGCAGCGCGAGCCCCAGGTGCCGGTGGAGTAGGGGGTGAGCGCGGTGTCGCCATGGATCAGGCGCACGTTGGCCGGGTCGATGCCGAGGATCTCGTTGGCCACTTGCGCGAGCGTGGTCTCGAGGCTCTGGCCGTGCGACTGGGCGCCGATGCGCAGCTCCAGCACGCCGTCGGGCGACAGCCGCGCGAAGCACTGCTCGTGGCCGGGCACCATCGGGATGCCCCAGCCGAAGTACACGGAGGTGCCGTGCGCGCCCTGCTCGCAGTACACCGAGATGCCCACGCCGATCTTCCTGCCGTCGGGTTCGCCCTTCTTCTGCCGCTCGCGCCATTTCGGCACGTCGAGCGCGGCCACGGCCTTGCGCACCGCCTCGGGGTAGTCGCCCGAATCGAAATGCTTGTTGGTGATGTTGTTGTACGGCATGTCCTGGCTCTGCACCAGGTTGGCGAGGCGCACTTCCCAGGGCTCGCGCTTCGCGGCGCGCGCAACGGCGTCGATCATGAGTTCGATCGCGAAGCACACGCCGGTGCGCGCCACGCCGCGATAGGGGAGGATCCCCGGCTTGTTGGTCGCCGCCGACCAGGTGCGGCAGCGGTAGCGTTCCATCTTGTAGGGGCCGGGCAGGATCGAGCCCACCTGCGCCGCCTCCAGGCAGGCCGAGAACGGGTAGAGCGAATAAGCGCCCGAGTCCACCGTCGCATCGCAGTCCACGCCGATCAGCCGGCCGTCGGCGTGCGCATACACCGTGATGTCGTAATCGTGCTCGCGGCAGTTGGTGTTCGCCACCAGCTGCTCGCGGCGGTCCTCGATCCAGCGCACCGGCTTGCCGAGCCTGCGCGCCAGCCAGCCGAGGCACACCTCCTCGGGCAGCAGGATGCCCTTGTAGCCGAACCCGCCGCCGACGTCGGGCGCGATCACGCGGATCGATCCCTGGTCGAGGCCGAGGCACTCGGAGAGGCCGGCGCGGTTGATGTGCGGCATCTGCGCCGAGCTGTGCATCTCGAGCTGGGAGAGGCGCGTGTTCCATTCGCACAGCACGCCGCGGCCCTCGATCGGCGCCATCGACTGGCGGGCGGTGCGGATATGGCGGCGCAGCCTGATCGGCGCGGTCTTCTTCGCCTCGGAAAAATCGGCGTCGACAAAGGTTTCGAGGAACACGTTGTTGCCCCATTCCTCGTGGACCAGCGCGGACGGGTTGGTGCGCGCCTCGACCATGTCGACGACGGCAGGCAGCGTTTCATAGTCGACGAGGACCTGCGATGCGATGTCCTCGGCCTCGGCGCGCGTGCGCGCAACGCACATCGCCACCGACTCGCCCACGTGCCGGACCTTGTCCCGGGCGAGCGGCCACAGGTTGGAGGGATTGAACCCCTTGAGGCCGGACACCGCGCGGATGGGCTTCACGCCTGCCATGTCCTGCATGGTGAAGACGCGGTCCTCGAATCCGGCCGGCTTGGCGATCCCGAGGATGCGCCCGTGCGCGATCGGCGAGCGCACGAACGCCACTTCGAGCATGCCGGGCCGCTGGAGGTCGCCGACGAACTCGCCCAGGCCGCGCATGTAGCGGTCGTCCTCCTTGCGCAGGAGGGAGGCGCCAACCCCCTTGTCGGACACTACGCGGCCTGTGCCACGGGCAGGATGGACGCGTCGGCGTCGTAGCGCACCCCTGCGCGCAGGCAGAACGCCGGGGTCAGCATGCGGTCGGTCACGACCTGGGTCTTTTCGTTGTCGGACAGCACCCAGCGGCCGCGATCGTCGTTCAGCACCGAGACGTCCGCCTCGACGCCGGGCTTCAGCGTGCCGATGGCGCCCTCCATGCGGGCCATCTTCGCGGCGTTGGAGGTGACCATGGGGACGACCTGCTCGAGCTTGAGGCCGCAGGCGAGCATGGCCGTCATCGCCGACACGAGCGAGAACCGCGTGGCCCCGAAGAACATGTGGTCCTGGTCGGAGTGCTGCTCCGGCGTGCCGGGCGGCTTGGGCACCGTGGTGTTGTAGCCGTGCATGTCCGCGCCGAGCGTGTCGGGGACGATGCCCGCGTCGAGCGCGATCCGGGTCATCTTGAAACTGAAGTGCGAGCCGTGGCCGACGTCCACCTTGATGCCGTTGGCGATGGCCTCCTTGGCCACCGGGTGCACCTTGCCGTTCCGGTCCACGAAGCTGCCCGGATGCTTGGAGAAAGGGTGGGCGAGGATGTCGCCGGGTTTCAGCAGCTTCACCACGTCGGGCAGGATCGTGTCCGGGTCGATGCTCGGCACGCCGGAGGGCAGGCCCCACATCTGGCCGAAGTGGATGTACAGCGGCAGGCCGGTGCGCCGGCCCATTTCGGCCGCCATGCGCATGTCCTCGATGCCCCAGCGGGTCATGCCGCCGATTTCGGCGTGGACCTTGAATCCCTTGACGATGTCGAGGTTGGCCTTGGCGGCGGCGACGGTGGCGTCCACGTCGAGGCAGTCGGGCTTGTAGAGGGAGGCGTAGTAGTGGCCTTCCATGCCGCCCAC
>JAFEDL010000001.1:2911-18634 GCA_018241645.1 Pseudomonadota bacterium | reverse complement strand
GTCATGCACGAGGGGCCGCCCTGGTCGATCAGGGTGGTGACGCCCGAATGCACGCCGACCAGGTCGGCGTCCAGGCCGAACCGGCCGGTGACGTACTGGAACACGTGCCCGTGGGTGTCGATCAGTCCCGGGAGCACCAGCTTGCCGGAGACGTCGACCACCTTTTTCGCCGACGAGGAAACGATGTTCGCGGCCACGGCGGCGATCCTGCCGCCCTGGATCGCCACATCGAAGGCGCCGTCGATCGCCTGCGCCGGGTCGATCACCCGGCCGCCGCGCAGCAGAAGGTCGTATTGCATGCTGATCTCCGAAAAGTTACTGTCCCGCAGATTGTATCCAATCCGCCCGTCCACCTGACCCATAATGCATTGTATGAATACGACACCCGCATGGTTTGACGACACCCATCGCATGCTGGCCGACAGCCTGCGCCGGTTCATCGAGAACGAAGTCGCCCCGGCCGGCCGCGCCTGGGAGGAAGCAGGGTGCGTGCCACGCGAGGTCCTGCGCAAGATGGGCAGCCTCGGGTTCCTCGGGCTGCGCTACCCGGAGAAGTACGGCGGCGCCGAGATGAACGTCCTGGGCACCGCGCTGCTGGCCGAGGAGCTCGGGCGCTCCTCGTTCGGGGGCTTTGCGGTCACCGTGCTGGTGCATACCGACATGGCCTCGCCGCACCTGATGAATGCGGGTTCCCCGGCGCAGCTCGATCGCTACATGCCCGGCATCGTTGCCGGGGAGAAGATCACCGCGGTGGCCGTCACCGAGCCCGATGCGGGCTCCGACGTGCGGTCCATCCGCACCTCGGCCCGCCGGGACGGGGACCACTGGGTGATCAACGGCAGCAAGATGTACATCACCAACGGCGTGCATGCCGACGTGTACTTCGTCGCCGCGAAGACCGACCCGGCCGCCGGTACGAAAGGCATTTCGATGTTCATCGTCGAGAAGGGCACGCCCGGCCTGTCCGTGGCCCGGCCGCTGGACAAGATGGGCTGGCGGTCCTCGGACACGGCCGAGCTGGTGTTCGACAACTGCCGCGTGCCGGCCGAAAACCTGCTGGGCGAGGAAGGGCGCGGCTTTTACCAGGTGATGAAGAACTTCCAGAACGAGCGCATCGCGCTCGGCGCGATGGCCATGGGGGAGGCCTCGAAGGCGATCGAGCTGACCCTCGAGTACGTGAAGCAGCGCAAGGCCTTCGGCGCGGTGCTGTGGGACAAGCAGGCCATCCGCCAGCGGCTCTCGATGCTCGCGGCCAAGGTGGAGGCCGGGCGGCAGCTGGTGTATTCGGCGGCCTGGGCCGACACGCTGGGGCGCGACTGCGTGCGGGAAGTCTCGATGGCCAAGGCGTACTGCGGCGAGCTCGTCAACGAGGTGATGTACGACTGCCTGCAGTTCCACGGCGGGTTCGGCTACATCCGCGACTCGGCGATCGAGCGCATGACGCGCGACGCGCGCATCCAGTCGATCGGCGGCGGGGCCACGGAGGTGATGCTGGAGGAGGTCGCCAAGCGGATGTAGCGCCGCGCGGGCGAAAAAAAGCCGGCACGCTCCGCGTGCCGGCCTGGGTCTGCGGCTGCCCGGCGGTTACTTGCCGAAGGTCTCGCCGAAGCGGACCCACTCCTTGCCGTCGAACTTGGCCATCTGCTCCTGTTCGATGGGCGCGAAGTCGGTGGGGCTGGTGTTGATCTTGATCCCGTCCAGCAGGACGTTGACCTCGAAGTTCTTCAGGTTGGCCGCCTGCTTCATCACGTTCTCGCGGGTCAGGTTGTCGCCGCACTGCTTCAGCACCTGGATCAGGGTCTGGATGGACGCGTACCCGGACACGTTGAAGACGTCCGTGATGTTGCCCTCGGGGTAGTACTTCTTCATGAATTCGCGCCACTCGTTCATGCCCTTGTCGTTCGCGAAGGCGGGGTCCTGCGGGTCCTTCAGGTATTCCACTGAGAATATGCCGACGGCCTTTTCCACGCCGGCGGGCTTGAGCACCGACCCGATCGAGGCCGAGACGCTGTTCAGGTACTGCACCGGCTTCCAGCCGATGTCGTAGGCCTTGCGGATCGCCTGGGCGGCGAACTTGGGCGTCGTGATGTTGAAGAACACGTCGGCGCCCGAGCCCTGCAGCTGCACGATCTGCGAATCCACGGTCGGGTCGCTGGTCTCGTAGGAGACTTCCTTGATGATCATGGTGGCCGCCTTCGCGCCCAGCCCGTCCTTGAAGCCCTTCAGGTAGTCCTTGCCGTAGTCGTCGTTCTGGTAAAGGATGGCGACCTTGGCATCAGGCTTGGTCTTCAGCAGGTGGGCGGCGTAGATCCTCGCCTCGGCCTGGTAGCTCGGCTGCCAGCCCATGGTCCACGGGAAGTTCTTCGGGTCGTTCCACTTGGTCGCGCCGGTGTAGACGTGCAGCTGCGGCACCTTCTTCGCGTTCATGTACTTCTGGATCGCCGTGTTGGACGGCGTGCCCAGCGGGCCCCAGAGGAGCAGGACCTGGTCCTGCTCGACGAGCTTCCTCGCCATCTCCACCGTCTTGGGCGGGCTGTACCCGTCGTCCACGCTGATGAAGTTGATCTTGCGGCCGTTGACGCCGCCTTCTTCGTTGATCTTCTTGATGTACGCCGCCGCGGCCTTGCCGATGGTCCCGTAGGCCGAGGCCGGTCCGCTGTAGGGCATGGTGTTGCCGATCTTGATCTCGGTGTCGGATGCCCCTGCGTCGTACTTCTTCTGCGCCAGCGCGTACGGCGCGGCCAGGGCCAGTCCGATTGATACGCCCGCTGAAACCACCAGTTGCTTGGCTGACATGACGACCTCCTTCGATTAAGGTGAAATTACCCCGAACGCTGCGGGGAACTGCCGGCTTTGCGCTTCATTCTTGCCCAGAATATCCGGATCGCGCCCGCGACGCCCACCGGCATCACGTACATGAACCCGATCAGGAACACGCCGTAGATCGCCCACGGTGCGGCCTTCGAGATCTGGTCGGCGATGTTCGGCACGAACTGGATGAAGAGGGCGCCCCAGATCGCCCCCGAAATGGAGGCGATCCCGCCGATCACCACGCCGACCAGGAAGCTGATCGACAGGAAGATGCTGAAGCTGTCGGGCGCCACGAACTGCACGGCGATCGCGCCGAGCGCGCCCGCCACGCCGGTGAACATCGCGCTGACGCCGAACGCGAGCGACTTGTACATCGCATTGTTTACCCCCATGGCCTCGGCGGCGATCGGCTGGTCGCGGATCGCGATCAGCGCGCGGCCGACGCGCCCGCGCAGCAGGTTCCAGCCGAGCCAGAACATCACCGCGGCGACGGCGAGGCAGAAGTAGAACAGCCATTGGTCCTGGTTCAGCGGCAGGCCGAACGGCGGGTCGGGCTTCAGGATCGTGATGCCCTGCACGCCGCCGGTCCAGGTGTCGATGCCCTTGTACTTGATCAGCTGCGGCATCGACACGCCGAGCGCGAACGTCGCGAGCGCGAGGTACAGGCCCTCCAGCCGCAGCGCCGGCAGGCCGAACAGGAACCCCACCACCAGGCACAGGGCGCCGGACACCGGGATCGTGGCCCAGTAGGGCACGCCGTACTTGTCCATCAGGATCGCCGCCACATAGGCGCCGATCGCGTAGAACGCGCCGTGGCCCAGCGAGATCTGGCCGTTGTAGCCGGTCAGGATGTTGAGGCCGAGCAGCACGATGGAGTAGACGATCACCAGGGTCAGCTGGAAGGTCGTGTAGCTGCTGACCAGGAACGGGAGCGCGCAGACAACGATGAACAGCACCGCGAGGCCGGCCAGCCGGCTTCGCGCCGGCCTGGCGGCCGGTGCGGCGGACAACGCGATTTCGGTCGTCATGTGCTCATACCCTCGTGACGTGAACCCTGCCGAACAGTCCCGAGGGACGGATGACCAGCACGCCGATGATCAGCACCAGCGCCACGGAAAGCTTGAGGTCGTTGCCGATCACGTAGGCGCCCAGCACGTTCTCGAGGACCCCGACGATGAAGCCGCCGAGCACCGCGCCGCCGGGATTGTCGATGCCGCCGACCAGGGCGGCCGCAAAGGCGTAGAGCAGGATGCCCGACATCATGTTCGGGTCGAGGAACACGATGGGGGCGACCATCATGCCGGCGATCGCCCCGATCGCCGAGGCGAGCCCCCAGCCGAGGGCCAGCATCCAGCCGACGCGGATCCCCACCAGCCGGCTCGACTCCGGGTTCTGGGCCGCCGCGCGCATCGCCAGGCCCAGCGGGGTGAAACGGAAGAACGAATACAGCAGCGCGAGCACCACCAGGGTCACGCCTACCGCGCCGATCTCGTGCGAGGACACGAGGTGGGTGCCGAAAGGCGGCTTCTCGGGGAAGGGGCTCGGAAAGGTCTTGATCGTGTAGGTGTAGATCCAGCCGGCGAGGCTGTTGAAGATGACCAGCAGCCCGATGAACACCACCACCACCGACAGGACCGGCGCCTGCTCCACCGGGCGCACGATGATGCGTTCGACCAGCACTCCGAGCACGAACGCGATCACTATGGTCAGGAAGAACGCCACCCAGTAGGGCATCCCGGCCTGGATCAGGCTCCAGGCGATGTAGGTGGAGAACATCGCGATCTCGCCCTGTGCGAAATTCACGTGGTGGGTCGCCTGGTAGATCATGACCAGCGCCAGCGCGACGCTGGCATAGATGCCGCCGGTCGCGAGGCCCGCGATCACCTGGTGCAGGAAGGTTTCCATCAGCGCGCAGCCCTTGCGGTCATGTCGGGTTCACCCTCAGTAGCCCAGGTACGAGCGGCGCACCGCCTCGTCCTTCTTGATGTCCTCGGAGGTCCCGGACAGCACCACCCGGCCGGTCTCGATCAGGTAGGCGTGGTCGGCCAGGTCCAGGGCCATCGCCGCGTTCTGCTCGACCAGCAGGATGCTGACTTTTTCGGTCTTGTTGATCTCGCGCATGATGGCGAAGATCTCGCGGACGATCAGGGGCGCGAGCCCGAACGAGGGCTCGTCGAGCAGCAGCAGCTTGGGGCGCAGCATCAGCGCGCGCGACACGGCCAGCATCTGCTGCTCTCCGCCCGAGAGCGTCCCCGCCTGCTGGTGGCGGCGTTCCTTCAGCCGCGGGAAGTAGCCGTAGATGCGCTCGAAGTCCTGCGCGATCGAGGACTTGTCGCGGCGCACGTAGGCGCCGAGGCGCAGGTTCTCCTCGGTCGTGAGGTGCGTGAACGTGCCGCGCCCGTCGGGCACGTGCGCGATCCCGAGCCGGACGATGTCCTCGGTGGCCCGGCCGTCGATCCGCGCGCCGTCGAAATGCACCTCGCCCTCGACCTTGACCATGCTGCACAGCGCGCGCAGCGTCGTGGTCTTGCCCGCGCCGTTCGCGCCGAGCAGGGCGGTGATCGAGCCTTCCTCCAGGGCGAAATCGATGCCGTGCAGGACCCGCGTCAGGCCGTATGCGGCGTGCAGCCCGGCGACCTGCAGCAGCGCGGCCATCAGGCGGCGTTCCCGAGGTAGGCCTGGACGACTTCGGGGTGCTGCTGCACCTCGGCCGGCGTGCCTTCGGCGATCTTGCGCCCGAAGTTCAGCGCGACCACCTTGTCCGATACGCCCATCACGAGGCTCATGTGGTGCTCCACCAGCAGGACCGTCACGTGCAGGCGGTCGCGGATATCGCGGATCAGCGCGCCGAGCGACGCGACTTCCTCGTGGTTCAGTCCGCTCGCCGGCTCATCCAGCAGCAGGAGCTTGGGCTCGCTCGCGAGCGCACGGGCCAGCTCGACGCGCTTCTGCGTGCCGAACGGCAGGTCCGACACGCGGGCGTCGGCGACCGCTTCCAGGTCGAGGAAACGGATCAGCTCGCGCGCCTTGTCGGTGGAGGCCTGTTCTTCCCGCGCGACCCACGGCATCCGCAGGGCATTGGCAAAGAAGCCGCTGCCCGTGCGGCAGTGGCGGCCGAGCATCACGTTGTTGAGCACGCTCATGGTCCGGAACAGCGCCAGGTTCTGGAACGTGCGGCCGATGCCGAGTTCCGCGACCCGGTGGCGGGGGACGGACAGCAGGGGCCGCCCGTCGAAATCGATGCTGCCGCCGTCGCACGAATACAGGCGCGACAGGCAGTTGAACAGGGTGGTCTTGCCGGCACCGTTGGGCCCGATCAGGCCGGCGATCTGGCCGGGGGCCACGCCAAAGGAGATGCCGTCCAGCGCGACGATGCCGCCAAAGCGCACCGATACGTTGTCCACTGCCAGCAGGTTTCCGCTTGCGGTACCGCCTTCGCGCATCCCCCCTCCTGAGGTTGCGTTTCCCCTGTGGGCCGGGGTTGGGTGCGCGGATTGTAGCCGAGGAAAATCTTCCGGGTGGGCAATCTTGTGGCGCAGTGCATCAACGCCCGCCCGGTCCGGTCAGCGGCGGATGCGCGGCCGCACGGCCGGTCCCTTGAACTCGATCGTGTTGCCGTCCGGGTCGCGGAAGTAGACCGACGGCCCGTATCCTTCGGCCCCGTAGCGCTCGGCGGCCGGGCCGGTCTCGATCCCGAACCGCGCCAGCCGGCGGGCGAGGGCCGCGGGGTCGAACCGCGCGACGCGCACCGCGAAGTGGTCGAGGTTCGCGCCCGCGCCCCGGCCCGCGCGGCCCGGCACCAGGTCGAGGAGCGACGCGCCGATGCGCAGCTGCACGATCCGCGGCTTCTGCAGCTGGCGTTCCACCCGCGCGCCCAGCACCCGTTTGTAGAAGTCGATGCTGGCGGCGATGTCGCGCACGCGCAGAACGACATGGTCGAGGCCGAGGACCGCGTTGGGCCCGGCAGGTTTCGGCCGGCGGGGTTTGGAAGCTGGCATGGGCGGAGCCTACCTTGCGCCGGCCCGCATCGCCAACCGCCCTCGGCTAAAATCGGGCAATGAATCCATTCACCTATACCGGCCTGCCGATGCGCGTGGTGTTCGGCGCCGGCAGCATCTCCCAGCTGGCCGCGGAAGTCGAAAGGCTCGGCGCAAAGCGCGCCTTGGTGCTGTCCACGCCCGGCCGGGGCGACAGCGTGCGCAAGGTCGCCGAAAGCCTGGGCGCCAGCCTGGCCGGCATCTATGACAAGGCCGTGATGCACGTCCCCGTGGAAGTCGCCGAGGACGCCCGGCGCGTGGCCGCCGAGCTCGGCGCGGACTGCTGCATCAGCGTGGGCGGGGGCTCGACCACGGGCCTGGGCAAGGCGGTCGCGCTGACCAGCGGCCTGCCGATCATCGCGGTGCCGACCACGTATTCGGGCTCCGAGATGACCACCATCCTCGGCATGACCGAAGGCGGCATGAAGAAGACCCTGCGCGATGTGCGCGTGCTGCCGCGGACGGTGATCTACGATCCGGCGCTCACGCTCGGCCTGCCGGCCGCGATTTCCGCGGCCAGCGGCATGAACGCCATCGCGCACTGCGTCGAGGCGCTGTACGCGGCCGACGGCAACCCGATCAACTCGCTGCAGGCGGAGGAGGGGATCCGCGCGCTGGCGGCCGCGTTGCCGCGGGTGGTGAAGGATCCCGCCGACATGGACGCGCGCTCCGACGCCCTGTACGGGGCCTGGCTGGCGGGGGTGTCCTTCGCCACCACCGGCATGGGCCTGCACCACAAGCTCTGCCACGTGCTCGGCGGCACGTTCAGCCTGCCGCACGCCGAGACGCACAGCATCGTGCTGCCGCACGCGGCGCGCTACAACCGGGACGCCGCGCCCGCGGCCATGGCGCGCATCGCGCGCGCGCTCGGGGCGGCCGATGCGCCGCAGGGACTCTACGACCTCGAGGCGCGGCTCGGGATGGAATTGCGCCTGTCGGCCATAGGCATGCCGCGGGAAGGGTTGGAGCTGGCGGCGCGCATTGCCACCGAAAGCCCCTACCCGAATCCGCGCAAGGTCGAGCATGCCGGCGTGCTATCTTTGCTCAACGATGCCTTCGAAGGGCGGCGACCTGCCGCCTGAGACCGGCCCCCGGACGGAAACCGCATGAAGTTCTACATCGTCGACGACGACCCCGACATCCTCACGCTGCTGCGCCGCGTGCTGGAAAGGGCGGGCCACACCGTCGTGTCCAGCGAGTCCAGCCAGCAGGCGCTCAAGGAAATCCCGGGCGCCCGCCCGGACTGCGTGATCACCGACCTGATGATGCCCGTGATGGACGGCTTCGAGCTGTGCCGCGAGCTGCGCCGCCGGCCCGAGCTGCACTCCATGAAGATCGTCGTGCTGTCGGCCAAGTCCTACGACTTCGACCGCCGCCGCGCGCGCGAGCTCGGCGCCGACGGCTACATCGTGAAGCCGATCAACCCGGACACGCTGCTCGCCTCGATCGACGAGTTCGTCTCCAACCAGATGGTCGTGACCTACTGGGGCGTGCACGGCACGCTGCCGGTGCCCGGGCCGGGCACGCTGAGGCGCGGCGGCAACACCTCGTGCGTCAGCATCGAGATCGGCGGCGAGCCGCTCTATGTGTTCGACTGCGGCTCCGGGATCAAGCAGCTCTCGGACTACATCATGTCCGCGGGCATGCAGCGCTTCTCCGGCCGCATCTTCATCTCGCACACCCACTGGGACCACATCAACACGGTGCCGTTCTTCGCGCCGCTCTACCTGCGCGGCAACCAGGTGGAGATCTACGGCCCCTACCAGGGCGACCTGACGATCGCGCGCGCGATCGCGGCGCAGATGGAGGGGGTGTACTTCCCGGTCACGATCCGCGAATTCGGCGCGCACCTCGTGTTCCGCGACCTGCGCGAGGAGTCGCTCGACTTCGGCGCGGTGAAGATCGACACCATGCTGCTCAAGCACCCGGGCTCGTGCCTGGGCTACAAGGTCACCTGCCACGGCCGCTCGGTGTGCTACATCACCGACAACGAGCTCTACCTGCCGAGCGACCCGCGGCGCGACCAGCGCTACCTCGACCGCCTCACCGAATTCGTGCGCGGCACCGACGTGCTGATCACCGACACCACCTACCGGGACCACGAGTACCCCTCCAAGGTGGACTGGGGCCATTCGTGCGTCAGCGAGGTCGCCGACCTCGCCGTGCGCGCCGAGGTCCGCAGGCTGCACCTCTTCCACCACGACCCGGACCAGTCCGACGACGACATCGACCGCAAGCTGGAGGAGACGCGCGCGCACGTCGCGCGGCTCGGCGGCCGGGTGGAGTGCGACGCGCCGGCGGAGAAGTCGAAGCTGGTCCTCTAGCTGCCGCGCCCGGCGAGGGCCGACCGGCTGACGGCGAGGAAGTACAGGGTCATCACCACGCTGCCGGCCATCAGCGCTGCCGTCGCAGCCAGCCAGAAGCCCGGCGCACCCATCGGCGCGCGGCCTGCATACCCGAAGGCAAGCGCATAGCCGCCTCCCAGGCCCAGGCCCCACAGCGCGAAGATGTTGCAGAGCATCGGCACGAATGTCTTCTTGTAGCCGCGCAGCACGCTCACCGCGATGGCCGAGGCCGCGTCGAAGAGGTGATAGCACGCGACGTAGGCGAGCAGGGCCGCCGCGATCGCGCGGACTTCCGCGTCGCGCGCGTAGAGGCCCGCAATCGCATCGCGCCCCAGCCAGACCGACAGGCCCACGACGCAGGCGATCCCGAACCCGCCCGAGATTCCCAGCAGCCCGGTGAGGCGGGCGCGGTGCAGGTCGCCCGCGCCGATCGCCTGGCCTACCAGCACGCCGGCTGCGCTCGACATGGCCAGGGGCATCATGTAGAGCAGCGCGGCGAAGTTCGACGCCACCTGGTGGCCTCCCGAGCTGACCGTGCCCAGGCGCGCGATGAACAGCGCCATGAAGGTGAACGAGGTGACGTCGACGAGGAACGTGAAGCCGATCGGCAGGCCGATCTGCAGGAGGCGCCGCTGCTCACGCCAGACCGGCCAGGACCAGCGGGAGAACACGCCGTAGGGCCGGCAGTCCGGCGAGGCCCGGCAGTAGGCCCAGCCTGCCAGCGCGGTGACCCAGGCGATGATGGTCGTCGACACCGCGCAGCCCGGGCCGCCCAGGGCCGGCATGCCGAGGTGCCCGTGCATGAACACCAGGTTCAGCGGGATCTTGAGCGCGAGCCCGACCAGGTTGAGCACCATGATCACGCGCGGCCGGGACACCGCCGTGCTGAACGAGTAGAACACCCGGAACACCAGCATCGCCGGCACGCCGATCGCGATCGTGCGCAGGTAGGCCCGGGTCTTCACCTCGACCTCCGGTGCCACCCGGGCCAGCTCGAGGAACGGGTCGGGGAAATAGATCAGCACGAAGGCCACCGCCGTGAGGAACCCGCCCAGCCACAGGCTCTGGCGGACCTCCTCGCCGATCTCGGCGTACTTGCGCGCCCCGTAGAGCTGGGCCACCACCGGCGTGAGCGCGATCAGCACGCCCATCAGGGTCACGAACACGCTGATGTAGATGCTTGCGCCTATGCCCACGGCCGCGAGGTCCGCGGCGCCCAGCCGGCCGGCCATCACGGTGTCGATGACGCCGTTGACCATGACCGCCAGCTGGCCGATCAGCACCGGCCAGCCGAGCTTGAGGATGTCCCGGGCGATGGTCTTAAACATGAACATTCATTTCCTGAAACCCGGCCCCGGAGCCGGGTTCAGGGCAATTCGCTTGTCAGATACGAAAACCGGTACCGGCCTGCGTCTAGCGCGTCGGGCGGCCGCCGCTCGGCCCGGTGGTATCCGGGTAGCCCATGTTGCTCGCGGATTTCATGGTGCCGCCTTGCGGCCCGGCCGTGCCCGCCTGCGGCTGCTGTTCGTCCTTCTTGTCGATGGTGGTGGACGCGCCCATCTTCACGGGAAGGTCGTTCGGGTAGTCGTAGCCCGTGCCTTTGTTGTGGTCGATGATCGCGCCGATGCCGCCGCCGAAGATGATGTTGCCCCACATGCCGCCAGCCGCGCGCGAAATCGCCCGCAGGAATCCGTCGGCAACGCCTTCCTTCTTGCATTCCACCATCAGGTCCTCGGCGGAGCGCCGCACGTTCGCGAATCCGGGGCTGGTGGCCTCCCACGCGCCCTTGTCGTTCCTGAGGGTGCATTTCACCTTTTCCACCGCCTCGCCATCCGCGGTCTTCGTGCTGAGTGACACGACCTGGGTTTCGTTCGAGGTGATGGTGGCGCATCCGGAAGCGGCCGTGAGTGCGAACGCCGCGATCAACAGCTTGATTGATTTCATCGTTGTCCCCCTGGTTTGGTTACCTGCTGCCTGCAGTCGAATACTCGACTTCCGCCACGCGGTCCCCGGCGTCGAAAGTCACCCTCAGGATCTTGCGGTAGAACTTGAAGCCCGAGATCACGCCGCCGCGGGTGGTCTGGTAGGCGTATCCGATCGCCTCGCCCGAAGTCTCTTTTACCATCGGAGGGAGGAACGTCGCGCTGGGGCGCCCGAGCGTCCGGATGACCTCTGCGCGGGTGGTCTTGCCCTTTTGAATGCCGGGCACCTTCTTCTCGTCGAAATCGGAATGGTCGGACTTGAACGACGAGAGGAACTCCTGCCCGACCAGGACGTCGTCGTGGAAGAAATACGACATTGCCCGGGCCGGGATCACGTCGGGTTCGAGCGCTTCGCCGCCCGAGGCCGCATATGCAAACGTCATGACCCGCACATTCTTCCCGTTTGTCAGGACTTCGCCCGTGGTCCTTGGCTGGCCCAGCTGCTTCAGCACTTCGGCCGATGAGGTCTTGCCGAGCTTGAATGCGGCTGCGTCCGGTCGGACGAAGTCGGTTCCCGCGCAGGCGGCGAGCAATGAAAGCAGAAGAACGGCAAGAACGGACCTGAGCCGGCGGATCATCGGAAATCTCCCCTAAGGTTCCAACAAGGACTGCGTCAGCAGAACAGTCTCGCCGCTCGCCTGGCCAGCTCCAGTCTCTTCTGCTGCAACGGCGCCATCGCGCTGCGCACGTTTCCCACGATACCCGCATCGGCCGTGTCCGGATGGCCGCACGAAAACGGCGGTGCAGGATTGTATTCGATCAGCAGCTGGATAGCCTTGGCCTTGTCAATGCCGGCAACCTCCGCCGCCACCGCCAGCGCGAAATCGATGCCCGCCGTGACGCCGCCGCCGGTGATCCGGTTCCGGTCGGTCACCACGCGGTCGGGCATGGGGAGCGCGCCGAATTCGGCCAGCAATTCGAGGGACAGCCAGTGCGTGGTGGCGCGGTAGCCCTTCAGCAGGCCTGCCGCGCCGAGGACCAGCGCGCCTGTGCATACCGATGTGACGTAGCGTGCATCCGCGGACTGCCGGCGGAGGAACTCGAGCACCTCGCGGTCCTCCAGCAGCGCGCCGGTGCCCGGCCCGCCGGGCACGAAGACCAGGTCCAGGGGCGGGCAGGAGGCGAGGGTCGTGTCCGGGAGGAACCTGAGCCCGCCCTTGGCCGCGACCGGCTCCAGTGATTTTGAGATGACCTTGACCTGGCAGTCGGGCAACTGCGCAAAGACCTCGTACGGGCCGGTGAAGTCCAGCTGGGTCATGTCCGGGAAGATCAGCATGCCGATGTTCATTGCAGGGCCTCAGCCTTGTGAAGGATTGCAGCTATTTCTGGTTGTTGATCGTGATCACCCGGACGGCGCCGCCTTGGACTTCCGCAATCCAGATTTCGCCAGCGCCGACCATCATGCCTTGCCAATTCCACCATACCCCGTCGTATTTATCACGCGATTCGAAACTGGCGCGCAGCAAGGCGGATTTCACCGCGGGGGTAAGGACTTCGTCATAGCGGGCGAGAAAGGTCCGGCGGCCGATCCGGGCGCCTTTGCCGTCCAGCTGGACACGAATGGGAAAACTGGCGAGGTCTGCAACCAGGTTCTTGTTGCCGGCCGAGACTGCGTCCTTGAGGTCCTTCAGCACGCGGGCAGGGCCTGCGTCGCTCTTGAATGGAAACTCGCCCGGCGTGTCCGCCGCACGCAGAAGGTCTCCGGGGAAGAGGCAGGAGAGCAGGACAACAAATGCGACTACGCGAAGATTCAATTTGAGAATTCCTGCTCCTGCAGCGACCGCCACTGGATCTTGCCCGAAGGCGTGCGCGGCAGCGCTTCGGTGAAGGCCACTTTGCGCGGCACCTTGTAGGCCGCCATCCTGCCGCGCATCCATTCGATGATGGCCTCCGCCGAAGTGCCGGCGGCCTCGGGCTTCAGCACCACCACGGCCTTCACGGTCTCGCCCTTGCGCGCGTCGGGCGAGGCGATGATGCAGCATTCCTTGATGGCCGGGTGCTGGTACATGGCGGCCTCGACTTCGGCCGGCCAGACCTTGAGGCCGGCCGAGTTGATCATGCGTTTGAGGCGGTCGGAGATGAAGTAGT
Source organism: Pseudomonadota bacterium (assembly GCA_018241645.1). GTDB lineage: Bacteria > Pseudomonadota > Gammaproteobacteria > Burkholderiales > SG8-39 > SZAS-79. The sequence continues at coordinate 5,371 of JAFEDL010000001.1, read as the reverse complement.
AGCCGTCCTCGTCCATGCGCCCGAGGTCGCCGGTGCGGAAAAACTGCTTTCCCTCTACCTCCACCCACGACTCGCGAAAGGCGGCGTCCTTCTTCCAGTAGCCGACCAGCATCTGCGGGCCGCGCACCACGATCTCGCCGGACTCGCCGGGCGGCAGCACCTTGTGCGTGTCAGGGTCGATGACGAGCGACTCGGTGTCGAAGGCCGGGATGCCCAGGCACTGCTTCTTCGGCCGCCCGGGCGGGTTCATGTGGGTCTGCGAGATGGTTTCGGTCATCCCGTAGCCCTCGACGTAATCGACGCCGCAGGTGTCGCGCAGCTTCTGCGCGATGGCTTCGGGCATCGCCGCGCCGCCGCCGAAGATCCACTTGAGCGAGGACACGTCGCGCCGCATGGCCTCGGGGTGGGAAAGCAGGTCCACGACCATGGTGGGGACGTTGTCCCAGTGGGTGCAGCGATAGCGCTCGACCAGCCCCGCCGCCACGGCCGGGTCCCAACGCTGCTGGATGACCACGGTGCCCCCGGCGTACACGGTGGCGAGCAGGCTGTGGATCAGGCCGGTGACATGGAAGAACGGCGCCGTGGCCAGCGCCATGGTGTCGGCGGTCACGTGCTTCCACAGCATGGAACCGATCACGTTGTGCAGCACTGTGGCGTGCGTGTGCATGCAGCCCTTGGGCTGGCCCGTGCTGCCCGAGGTATACGGCATGAGGCACAGGTCGCCGGGTTGGGCCGCGGAGGGCGAGGGCGCATGTCCCGCGGCGAGCGCGGCCTCCCACGCCGGGCTGCCGGCGGCAAGCGCGTGGTCCAGCGCCAGCCCGGAAAAATGCGCGAGCACCTCCTGCCCGACGATCGCGACGCGCGCATCGCTGTCGGCGATGTAGTGGGCGAGTTCACCGGCGAGGTTCGCCGGGCTCACGGGGACGGCCACCGCGTCGGCGTGCAGGATCGCGAACAGCGCGACCACGAAATGCGCGCTGTTCTGCAGGTCCAGCAGCACGCGATCCCCGCGCCGCACGCCGCCTGCGTGCTGCAGCCAGCCCGCGAGCGCCTCCACCCGGGTCCATGCCTCGCCGTAGGTGAGCGTGGCGTCCTGGAAATGCAGCAGTGGCTTGTCCGGCGCGCGCCGCGCGGAGGCGGCCAGTGCCGCGTGGATCGTAGTCTGCACGGGCGGCAGGCTGCGCGGCATGTCCGGTGGCCAGAAGGCGAAATGGCGTGGCGTCATGGCGCGGAAGTATAAAGGGCCGCAGGCGCAAGGGCCGCGGGCGCGAAACGGTGGCTTGCGACTGCGGGGATTCCGCTATCCTTCGCTGCATAAAAACCAAGGAGACAAGTCAATGCACCATGCCCGGCTCTTCGCGGCGCTGTTCGCCGCACTGATCTCAGGTTCCGCCTCGGCGCAGGCCTGGCCATCCGGCCCCGTGCGGATGCTGATCCCGTTCGCCGCAGGCAGCGCCACGGATGTCTACGCGCGGCTCGTGGGCAAGCACCTCTCCGACGCGTTCGGCCAGCAGTTCGTGGTCGAGCCCAAGCCCGGCGCCAACGGGTCCATCGCGGCGCAGCAAGTGGCCAAATCCAAGCCCGACGGCCTCACGCTGTTCTTCACGACCAACACCACCCATGCGGCCAACCCCAGCCTCATGAAGCATATGACCTACGACCCGGTGAAGGACTTCGAGCCGGTCACCAAGATCGGCGGCATCGCGTTCTTCGTGGCGGTCAGCTCGGCCTCGCCCTACAAGACCGTGGCCGACATCATCGAGGCCGCGAAGGCCAGCCCCGGGAAGGTGGCGTACGGCTCGGGCAACAGCGTCGGGATCGTCGGCGGCGCGACGCTGCAGAAGATGACCGGCACGCAGATGACGCACGTGCCTTACAAGAGCACGCCGCAGGCGATGGTCGACATGCTCGGCGGCAACATCGCCTTCGTGCTGGTCGACCTCTCGGTGAGCCGCCCGCACGTGCAGTCCGGGCGCGCGAAGCTGCTGGCCGTGGCCACGCTGAATCGCTCGCCGCTCGCCCCCGAGATCCCCTCGATGGACGAACTCGGCTACAAGGGCTTCGACATCCCCGCCTGGTTCGGCCTCTTCGCGCCGGCGGGTACCCCGAAGGACACGATCGCGCGGCTGAACGCCGAGATGGTGAAGATCATGGCACGGCCGGACGTGAAGCAGACGCTTGCGTCGATGGGGATCGACGCGTACTCCAGCACCCCCGAGGAGCTCGGCGACTACGTGAAGAGCGAGATCCAGAAGTGGGCGCGCCTCGTGAAGGACGCCGGCATACAGCCCGAGTAGGCCAGGAGCCGGGAATGCTCGAAGGCGTAAAGGTCCTCGACCTGACCCACGTGCTCGGCGGCCCGTTCGCCGGGCAGCTCCTCGCCCAGCTCGGCGCGGAGGTCTACAAGGTCGAGTCCCCGGAAGGCGATTACTCGCGCACCGTGCCGCCGCACTGGTTCGA
>JAFEDL010000001.1:1193-2817 GCA_018241645.1 Pseudomonadota bacterium | reverse complement strand
AGGCGGCCGACGCGGTGATCTACGGCTTCGCGCCGGACGTGCCCAGGCGCCTGGGCATCGACTTCGATACGCTGGCGAAGCTGAACCCGCGCATCGTGGTCGGCGAGCTCATCGGGTTGCACGACCAGCCCCCGTACTCCAAGGCGCCTTCGTTCGACCTCATCGTGCAGGCGATCAGCGGGTTCATGAGCCTCACGGGGGAGCCGGGGCGTCCGCCAGTGCGCGCCGGCTACCAGGTGGCGGACCTCGCCGGCGGCCTGTACCTCGCGCTCGGCACGCTGGGCGCGCTCTTCAAGGCGCTGAAGTCGGGCAAGGGCGCCAAGGTGCAGGTGTCGCTGCTCGACTGCCAGATCGCGATGCTGACCTGGCAGGCGCAGAACTACTTCATCTCGGGCGAAGTGCCGGTGGCGACCGGTTCCCGCCACCCGATGATCGCGCCGTCCGAAGTCTTCAAGTGCGCCGACGGGGCCTGGCTTGCCGTCTCGCCCACGGGCGAGGGGTTCTGGCAGGAGTTCTGCAAGACCATCGGGCAGCCGGAGCTCGCCACGGACCCGCGCTTCGCGAGCTCCAGGGCGCGCATCGAGAACGTGGATGCGCTCGCGGCCGTGCTCGGGAAGGTGTTCGCTGCCAAGCCCGCGGCGCAGTGGGAGGCGGAATTCTTCGCGGCGCGGGTGCCCGCGGGCAAGGTCAAGGACGTGGGCGAGGCCGTGGGCCAGCCGGTGGCGGGACTTCGCGCCATGGTGGACGAGGTCCCGCATCCCGCGACGGGCCACCTGATGCGCATGCTCGGCAGCGCGTTCAAGTTTGCGGGCAGCCCCGCGCTGTCCTACCCGCCGGCGCTCGGCCAGCACACCGACGAGGTGCTGAAGGCCCTGTGCGGTTATTCGGACGAAAAGCTGCGCGCGCTGGCCGCCTCGAAGGCGATCGCGCGCCAGGCCGCCTAGGGATACAGCCCGCGGACCGCGCGCGCCTCGAGCACGCGCGTGCACGCGGCGATGAAGGCCGCGGTGCGCAGCGTCACCCCGCGCTGTGCGGCCACGCCGCGGATGGCTTCGAAGGCATCGAGCAGGATCCGGTCGAGCTTCTCGTTGATTTCGGCCTCGCTCCAGAAGAAGCTCGAGAAGTCCTGCACGCATTCGAAATAGCTCACGATCACGCCGCCGGCGTTGGCGATCACGTCGGGGATCACCGTGATGCCGCGCTCGCCGAGGATGTCGTCGGCCTCGGTCGTGGTCGGCCCGTTGGCGCCTTCGACGACCATCCGCGCGCGGAGCGTCGCGGCGTTGGCGGCCGTGATCTGCCCCTCGACCGCCGCGGGCACCATGATTTCGCACTCGGTCGCCCAGAAGTCGGGGTCCGAAACGGCTTCGGCATGCGGGTAGCCCTTTACGCCGCCGGCAGCGCTAACGTGGGCGCGCAGCAGCAGGGGGTCGATGCCCCGCGGATTCGCAATGGCGCCCGTGTGGTCCGCCACAGATACAAGCAGCGCGCCGTGCGCATGGAAGCTGCGCGCGGCGGCGTCGCCGACATTGCCGAATCCCTGCAGCGCGACCCGCGCGCCCTGCAGCGGGATGTCCATGTGCCGTGCGGCGCGCGCGGCCACGACGAAGAGGCCCCGCCCGGT
>JAFEDL010000001.1:0-1052 GCA_018241645.1 Pseudomonadota bacterium | reverse complement strand
ACGCCGCCCTTGGCGCCGCCGTAGGGCAGGTTGACCGCGGCGTTCTTGATCGTCATCAGGCCCGCGAGCGCCATCACCTCGGGCAGGGAAAGCTCCGGATGGAACCGCACGCCGCCCTTGCCGGGGCCGCGCGAGGTGTTGTGCTGCACGCGGTAGCCCTCGAAATGCGCCATCTCGCCGTTGTCGAGTTCGATGGGCACATCGACGATCAGGATCCGTTTGGGGCGCCGCAGCGTTTCGGCCCAGCGCGCGAGCGGACCGAGGTGCGGCTCCACCCGGTCGAGCTGGTCGAGGAACACGCCCCAGGGCCCGGCGCGGCCGCCCGGGACGTATGAGGGCAGGTTGAATTCGGGCATGGGGAACTCTACCACCCCGGCCCGGTTCGCCCCTCCGGAATCAGCGGCTTGCGGCGACCGCCGCGGTGAATGCCTTCAGCACCGCCGTCCCGGGCTTGCCGCGCCGGTCGAGGTCCTGCGCCCAGTCCTGCGACACGCGGGCAAAGGCTTCGTTGAGGACGCCCTTGTCGGCCGCGTCGAATGGGATGGCCTGCATGCCCGACGCCCTGGCCCTTCCGGTGGCGGCGGCTTCCTGGTCTTCCAGCCGCCTGCAACCTTCGCGCGTGACCTGCTCGCCGGCCTCGTCCAGGATCCTGCGCACTTTTTCGGGCAGCGTCCGCCACTTCAATTGCCCGATCGCGTAGGTGAACATCACGTGCCCGAAACCGGGTCCCTCGGTGCCGGACTTCAGCAGTTTGCCCGGCGCGTAGGCGTCGGAGCCTTGGTAGGGCAAGAGGATGCCGTCGAGCGTGCCGCGAGAAAGCGATTCGCGGATGCCGGATTCCGCCATGCGCACCGGAACGCTTTTAAGCAGGCGCATTGTGAGGTCCGCTGTGCCCCCGGTTGTGCGGATCCTCAGGCCTTCCAGGTCCCTGGCGCTCCTTGCGGGGCGCGCGCCGGCGAGCTGGACCTGGTAGGCGGGCAGCGCGATCGTCACGAGCGGGCGCAGCTGGTTCGGGGCGAATTCCTCCCGCTCCAGGATGCCGCCATTGTGCG
>JAFEDL010000019.1:13628-19595 GCA_018241645.1 Pseudomonadota bacterium | reverse complement strand
GCGAAGAAGGACGGCGACAGCTGGGTGCTGAACGGCCAGAAGTGCTACATCACCTGGGGCAACATCGCGCACTACATCCTCGTGTTCGCGCGCACCAGCGGCGAGAAGGGCTTCAAGGGCATCAGCTGCTTCCTGATGGACACGAAGAGCCCGGGGTTCCGCATCGGCAAGAACGAGCGAAAGATGGGCCTCAACGGCGTGCCCAACGTGCAGATCTTCTTCGACAACGTGCGCATCCCGGCCGAGAACATGATCTGCGAGGAAGGGCGCGGCTTCACCACCTGCATGCGCATCCTCGACATGAACCGCCCGACGGTCGGCGCGGCGGCGGTGGGCGTCGCGCAGGGGGCCCTCGACGCGTCCCTCGAATACGCGAAGACCCGCAAGCAGTTCGGCCGCGCGATCGCCGAGTTCCAGGGCCTGCAGTGGATGCTGGCCGACATGGCCATGCAGGTCGAAGCGGCGCGCGCGCTGGTCTACGAATGCGCGCGGCTGGTCGACGCCGGCGATTTCTCGCGCCTGTCGGAGATGTCCTCGATGGCCAAGTGCTTCTCGTCGGACGTGGCGATGAAGGTCACCACCGACGCGGTGCAGATCTTCGGCGGCGCGGGCTACATGAAGGACTACCCGGTAGAGAGGATGATGCGTGACGCCAAGATCAACCAGATCTTCGAGGGCACCAACCAGATCCAGCGCATTGTGATCTCGCGCCACCTGCTGGGAATGCACTGAGATGACCCAGGCGCGCGCTTCCAGGCGGGAACCGCCCGGCCCCGGCTTCAGGCCGGTGGCGGGCAAGCGCGCGTTCGAGGAGATCGCCGAGCAGATCCGGGCGCAGCTCTCGAAGCAGACCCTGCGGGTGGGCGACCGGCTGCCGGCGGAACGCCAGCTCGCCGAACAGTTCCACGTCAGCCGCAATACCCTGCGCGAAGCGCTGCGCTCGCTCGAGATCGCCGGGCTGCTGGAGCTGAAGAAGGGCGCCGCCGGGGGCGCGTTCATCCGCGAAGGCGGCGGCGGCGCGGCGGTGGCGGGCCTCGCCGACCTCTACCACATGGGCACGATCCGCCCGCAGCACCTGACCGAGGCGCGCATCCTGATCGGCACCGAAGTCGCGCGACTGGCCTGCGCGCGGCGCACGAAGGAAGACCTCCTCGCGCTGCAAAAGAACGTCGAGGAAGCCGAAGCCGCCACGGCGGCCGGCGACGTCGATCACCGCGCGCAGGTCAACTACGAGTTCCACCGGCTGCTCGCGCGCGCGGCGAAGAACCCTGTGCTGATCATCCTGACCGATGCGATGATGGAGATGACCCGGCACTTCGTCGAAAGCGTGGGCTACATGCCCAACCGCTACGTGATGCCTTCGCGCCGCCGGCTGCTGGCCTGCCTGGCGGCCAAGGACGGCGAGGCCGCGGCGAAGGAAATGAAGGGGCTGCTGCAGCGCCTGCAGCGGTTCCACCTGGCGGCATACGAGAAAAGGCGCTGACAGCGCGTCAACTACGAGGAGGAGGAGCGATGTCCAAGTTTCTGGCAGGAGTGGCAGGGGTTGTTTTCGCTTTCGCGGCACTGCAGGCGGCCGCACAGGGGTTCCCATCCAAACCCATCCGCATCGTGGTGCCCTACCCGGCGGGCGGCACCACCGACATCATGGCGCGCGCGCTGCAGGAGCCGATGCAGAAAGTGCTCGGCCAGCCGGTGATCGTCGACAACAAGGCCGGCGCCGGCGGCGCCATCGCGGCCCGCGAGGTGGCGCGCTCGCCGGCCGACGGCTACACGCTGCTCTTTTCGAACAACGGCCCCAGCAGCACGGTGCCGATCTTCCAGAAGGACGCGGGCTACGACTCGGTGAAGGACTTCGCCGCGGTGTCGCTCGTCTCCACGGCGCCGATGTTCGTGGTGGTGAACGGGGCCGTGCCGGCTTCCAACGTGCGCCAGCTGATCGACTACGCCAAGGCGCAGCCCGCCCCGCTCGAGTACGCCACGGCCGGGGTCGGTTCGATGGGCCACCTGTCGAGCGAGTTGTTCGCGCGCGCCGCCGGCATCCGCATGACGCACATTCCCTACAAGGGCCAGGCGCCCACCACCAACGCGGTGCTCACGGGGGAAGTCAAAGTGCTCATTACCACCGCCTCCGCGGCGATGAACGGCCTGATCGCGTCCGGCAAGCTGAAGCTGCTCGGCGTCTCGACCGCAGAGCCCTCGCCCCTCGCGCCGCCCGGCACACCGCTGGTGATGCAGACCCTGCCCGGTTACGTCGTGGAGATCTGGTTCGGCCTGCTCGGGCCGGCGGGCATGCCTGCCGACGCCGTGGCGAAGCTGAACGACGCGGTCGTCAAGGCGGTCGCCATCCCGGAACTGCAGGCGCGGTTCAGCGGCTTCGGCGTCGTCGCCACCTCGAGCACGCCGAAACGGCTGCACGACATGATCGCCGAGGAAGTGCCGCGCTGGACCCAGGTGGTGCGCGAGGCGGGCATCAAGGCGGAGTAGGGGCGGCCCGATTGATCCGGGGCCAGACCTCGCCCGCCATGAGCTCCATCGAGCGCCGGGCGAGGGCGGGATCGGTCCAGTCGTGGCCCGTATAGAGCAGCGTGCCGAACGGGCCCACCTCGCGGCGGAATTCCAGGATCTGCTCGGCGACGCTCTGCGGGGTTCCCGCGATCACGAGACGCTCGAGGCAGCGCGTGGCAGTGAGCTCGGAATCCGGCTGGCCCGGAAAGTCGCGCATCACGTCCAGCGCGCCGCCCTTGGCGAGCTTGGTCCGGATGACGTGGAAGTAAAAGGCGAACGCGCCGTCTTCGCGACACACATAGCGCCGTGCCGTGGCCTCGTCATCGGCCACAAACACGCTGCGCGCCACGCGCCAGCCTGAGGGGTCGGCGCCAAGGCCCGCCGAGCGCCGGCCTTCCAGGTAGTTCTGGATATGGGCCCGGACGACGTGCGCCCCCACGTAGGTCGCCGAGATCCCGCTCCAGCCGCGGGCGCCCGCCGCATGCGGCCCCCGCCCTTCCGGCCGGATCGAGGTGATCGCAATGGGCGGGTGCGGCCGCTGGAGCGGACGGATGGCGGCCCCCAGCCCGATGCCCGGATCGAACGAGCGCTCCGTCGTGGTCCGGTAGAACTCGCCTTCGATCCGGTACGGCGGCGCTTCGCTCCAGATCCGGCACATGTGTTCGAGTGCCTCCTGGGCCTTGCGGTTGCGGTCCGTGCCGACGTCGCCGATGGCCTCCGCATCGCCTGAGACGCCGGGCCCGACGCCCAGCACGAGCCGGCCCTGCACCAGGTGGTCGACCATCGCGACCTGCGCGGCCGCCATTGCCGGATGGTAGTTGGCCAGCGGCAGCACCCCGGTGCCGAAGGTGATCGAAGGGCAGGCGTCGGCCAGGTTCGCGATGAACGCGAGGCTCGAGGTGATCGTCTCGGCCGAATCCACCAGATGCTCGCCGATGAAGGCCTCGCGATAGCCAAGCCTGTCGGCGAGCACGACCGCCGCGCGATCCTCGCGCAGGACGTCCGCATAGGGACGGGACGGCGCGTGGACAGGCTGGATGAAGAATCCGAGTTTCAGGGGGTCTTGCATGGCGGTCTCCTGGTGGGTCGGCATCGCCTGGCAGGGCCCGCAAAACAAAAGCCCCAGCCGGCTTGCCGACAGGGGCTTGGGGTTCGAACTTTTCCAAGCGTCAGCCGGCGCGGTCCTCCCGGACTACGACGACTGCGACGCTGCGTTGCTGGACAGTTGCACGGCTCATGGAGCTCACGCTATCACGCCGGATTTCCGCAGACAAGGGGACCGGAAAGCGGCGCAGATGCGCTCCCCGCAAACGCAGGGCTACCGCTTCGCGTCCTCCATCTCCTGGAGCTTTCTCCAGAACACCTTGCCGGTGCCGGTCTTGGGGAGTTCGGCGACGAACTCGACCACGCGCGGGTACTTGTAGGCCGCCATCTTTTCCTTCGCCCACTCGATGATGTCCTCGGGCGAAACCTTGCCGCGAGAGGCCGCCTTCAGGACCACCACGGCCTTCACGGTCTCGCCCCGGTAGGCGTCGCGCAGGGCGATGACGCACGCCTCCTGGATGTCCGGGTGCGCGTACAGCATCGCCTCGACCTCCGCCGGCCAGACCTTGAAGCCTGAGGCGTTGATCATTCGCTTCAGGCGGTCGGTGATGAAGAAGTAGCCTTCCTCGTCGTAGTAGCCGAGGTCGCCGGTGCGGAAGAACGTGTTGCCGTCGAACTCGACGAACACGTCCTTGGTCGCCTGCGGCTGGTTCCAGTAGCCGCGGAACACCTGCGGGCCGCGGCTGATGATCTCGCCCACCTGGTTCGGCCCGAGCTCGACCATCTTCTCCGGGTCGACCACGCGCGAGTCGGTGTCGAAGTACGGGATCCCCGCGCACTGCTTCTTGGGCCGGTGCACCGGGTTTACGTGCGTGGGCGCGGCCGTCTCGGTGAGACCGTAGCCCTCGAGGTAGGGCAGGCCGATCTTTTCCTCCATCTTCCGCGCCACGGCCTCGGGCATGGATGCCCCGCCGCCGCCCACCCGCGTGAGGCTGGAGAGGTCGTACTGGTCGAGTTTCGGGTTGGCGAGGAAGTCGATCAGCATCGCGGTGATGTTCGTCCACGACGTGACCTTCTGGCGCTGGATCAGCAGCGCCGCGCAATCGCGGTCCCAGCGCGTCATCATCACCACGGTGGCGCCCAGGATCAGCGGTGTGTTCATGTTGCCCTGCATGCCGGTCACATGGAACATCGGCAGAACGCCGAGGATCACCGCCTCGCTGGTCCCGCTGTACCAGGCCACCCCGCCGTTGGCCGTGCACATGATGGTCGAATGCGGGTGCATGCAGCCCTTGGGCTTGCCGGTGGTGCCCGAGGTGTACGGCAGCACCGCGAGATCGTCCGGGCCCGCGGTATGTTCGGCCGGCGACAGGTTGGCGGCCAATGCATCGGCCCACAGGGTCACGTCCGCGTGCGATGGCGCGATCCGCGGGGCGCGCACGAAGTCCGCCAGCGGCAGGTCGGTGGCCGGGTCGATATAGTCGGAATATGCCCCGAGGATGCAGTGCGCGAGGCCGGAGGACCCGAGCAGCGGCTCGACCTGGGTCCAGAGCTCCTGGCCCGCGAGCACCACTTTGGCGCCGCTGTCCTCCGCGTAGTGGCGCAACTCCTCGCTGCGGTTCATCGGGTTCACCGGCACCACGGCCGCGTCGGCGCGCAGGATCGCGTAGTAGCCGATCACGAACTGCGGGCTGTTCTGCATGTAGAGCAGCACGCGGTCGCCCTTCTTCACGCCGCAGCGGTGCGTGAGGAAGGCGGCCAGCGCGCAGACCTCGGCATCGAGCCGCGCGTAGCTGAGGTCGGCGCCGTAATAATGGATCGCGGTCTTTTGCGGATAGCGCTTCGCGCTGACCTGGAGGTTGAAATAGAGGCTCGTGCGCGGGACAGTGAGGCTCTTGGGCAGGCCCGGGGGCCAGTAGGGATGGTGCCGGTTGAACATGGCTTGCCTTATGCAGCGTACTTCTTGACGGCTTTCTCGTCCCATTTCATGCCCACGCCCGGTCCGGAAGGGGTGAGCACGTGGCTGTCCCTGACCTTTACCGGCTGCTCCAGAATCGGCTCGGCCCAGTCCACGTACTCCAGCCAGTGGCACGTGGGGGTAACCGAGAGCAGGTGGCAGCTCACCTCGGGAAAGAGGTGCGAGGACATCTCGAGTCCCGCGCCCTGCGCGAGCGCCGCGGCGCGCATCCAGCCGGTGACGCCGCCGATGCGCTGCGCGTCGGGCATCACGTAATCGCAGGCGCCGGCGGCCAGCGCCTGCGCCATCTGCTCCGGTCCCATGAAGTTCTCGCCGAGCTGCACGGGCGTGGCGAGTTCGGCCGCGATGCGCGCATTGCCATCGAAATCGTCGGCGCGGGTCGGCTCCTCGATCCAGTGCAGGCCGCCCTCGTCGTCGAGCATGCGGCCGCGCAGGATAGC
>JAFEDL010000019.1:0-13543 GCA_018241645.1 Pseudomonadota bacterium | reverse complement strand
AGGCGCAGCTTCACCGCAGAAAAGCCTTCCTTCACCAGCGCCTCGGCCTCTTTCGCAAGCGGCTTCAGCGGCATGATGCCCAGCCCCTTGGAGTTGTAGGCCCGGACCGGGCGCGGCGTGCCGCCGAGCACCTTCACGAGGGGCTCGCCCAGGCTCTGCGCATACGCGTCCCACGCCGCCATGTCGATGCCGGCCATCGCGAACAGCACGATGTTGTGCACCCCCAGCAGCGTGTGCTTCTGGCGGAGCTTGCGCTCGATGTCGAACGGCGCGACAGGGTCGCCCTTGATCATCTCCCCCATGGTCTCGCACAGCGCGACCAGGGTCTTCAGGAAGCTGCGGTTGATCGCGAACAGGTAGGCCCGGCCCGTGATGCCCGCCGTGGTTTCCAGGTCGAGCAGCACCAGCGGCGCGATGCTCACCGCCCCGGTGCTGGTCTGCAACGGCAGGTGCATGGGCACGGCCACCGGGCGCACGCGCAGGGCGCGGATTTCGAACTTCGAATTCTTCAAGGCAGTCTCCTTTTCTTGTGGTTTCGATTGTCGCATTGACAGCGCCGCGCGCGCTTGAATAGACTCGAACGCAAAAATGCAATTGCGTTCTATTTTTGCAACGCCCGATCCCCAGGAGATTTCCATGGCCGAACTTTCCCTGCGCCAGCCCGTCGCCAACACCGCGCCCCGCGAGGGCTACGCGCGCATCCACGGCCTGCACCACTGGGCCTTCCGCTGCCGCGACGCCGACGAGACCCGCCACTTCTACGAGGAAATCCTCGGCCTGCCACTCGCCGCCGCGGTGCAGCACGACCGCGTGCCTAGCACGCAGGAGTACTGCCCCTACTACCACTTCTTCTTCGAGCTGGCGGACGGCTCGTACCTCGCGTTCTTCGACCTGATGGACGGCAAGGGCTACACGCACGACCCCGCCACGCCCGACTGGGTCAACCACCTGGCGCTGGAAGTCGACAGTGTCGAGGCGCTGGAGACCGCCAAGAAGAAACTGCTCGAGCACAAAGTGGACGTGCTCGGCGTGATCGACCACAAGTGGTTCAAGTCGATCTACTTCTTCGACCCCAACGGCATCCGGCTCGAGCTCGCCTGCCGCACCGCACCGATCGCCGACATGAAGCAGAAGTACGAGAACGCAGAAAAGGTCATGGCCGGCCGCAAGGCGCGCATGGAGCAGATGAAGCGCGAGAAAGCCGGCAAATGAGCGGGCTGGAGCTCGTGGTGCTCGACGTCGCGGCCGGCACCGCGATGGAGAGCCAGTCCGGCCTGCAGATGAACCGGCCGCGCATCTACGGCGCGCTCGCCGGTCCTGCGCGCGGCCGCGTGGGCGCCATCGTCATGCACCCGACGAGCAACTTCATGGGCCACTACCTGATGGAGCCGTTCGCGAAGCGCGGCATCGGGCTCCTGGCGCTCAACTCGCGCTTCGTCGGCAACGACAGCGTGCTGGTGATGGAGCGCGTGATCCAGGACCTCGGCGCGGGCGTAGCCTTCATGCGGGAACGATTCGACAGGGTGTTCCTCATCGGCAATTCCGGCGGCGCGGCGCTGACGTCCTTCTACCAGGCCCAGGCCGAGCACCTCACGATCCGCGACACCCCCGCCGGCGACCCGATCCACATCGCCCCCGGCGACCTGCCGCCCGCGGACGGCATCGCGCTGATGGCCGGGCACATCGGCCGCTCGCGCCTCCTGCTCAACTGGCTCGATGCGTCGGTGGTGGACGAGCGCGACCCGCTGGCGCGCAACCCGGCGCTCGACATTTACGACCCGGCGAACCGCCCGCCCTTCAGCGCGGACTTCGTCGCGCGCATCCGCGCCGAGCAACGCGCCCGCAGCGAGCGCATCACCGCCGACGCAAAAGCGCGGCTTGCCCACCTGCGCTCGCTACCGGACGGCCCTCGCGACGAGCCCTTCCTCGTCTACCGCACCTACGCCGACCCGCGCTTCGTCGACCTTACGCTCGATGCCAACGACCGCAAACCCGGCGGCAACCGCGGCGACGACCCGCGCCAGATGAACTATGGCGTCAGCAACCTGGGGCGATTCACCTCGCTCACCGCCTGGCTCTCGCAGTGGTCGCTCGAGTCACGCGCGGACGGCCCGACCAACCTGGCGAGGACCAGCGTGCCGGTGCTGCACCTCGAGTACACGGCGGATGCGGCGGTATTCCCGAGCGACATCCGCGAGTGGTCGGCCGCGATCGGCAAGTCGCGCGAGGAGTTCCACCGCATCGAAAGAGGCAACCATTACCTCAAGGGCCAGCCCGAGCTCATCGAGCGCGTGGCGGACCTTTCGCTGGAGTGGTCCCGGAAGCTGCCGCAGCACAAGAAGGCGGCCTGAATAAAACCAAGGAGGCAGCAATGAAGATTCTACGCAACCGTATCGCGTGCGCCGCGCTGGCGATTCTGGCCGCCGCGCCCGCCGCTGTATTCGCCCAGGGCTATCCCAACCGGCCGATCCGCTACATCGTGCCCTTCCCGCCGGGCGGCGCCACCGACACGCTCGCTCGCGCCATCGGCCAGAAGCTGTCCGAATCCATGGGCCAGCCCGTGGTCATCGACAACCGCCCCGGCGCGGGCGGCAACATCGGCATGGAAGCCGCCGTGCGCTCGCCCGCGGACGGCTACACGATCGTCAACGTGGCGACTGCGACGGCGGCGATCAACCCGACGCTGTACCGCAACCTGTCGTTCGACGCGGGCCGCGACCTGGTGCCGGTGTCCTTCATCGCCTATGTGCCGAACATCCTCGTGGTGAACCCGGCCATCCCCGCCAACACGCTCGGAGAGCTGATCGGCTACCTCAAGGCCAACCCGGGCAAGGTCAATTTCGCCTCGCCCGGCAGCGGCAACTCCAGCCACCTCGCGGGCGAGATGCTGAAGCAGCGCACCGGCGTCGAAATCACCCACGTGCCGTACAAGGGCGACGCGCCGGCCTTCGCCGACCTGATCGGCGGGCAGGTGCAGATGATGTTCGCGATCGCCGTGACCGCGGTGCCGCACATCAAGGCCGGACGGCTCAAGGGCATCGCCATCGCGGGCCTGCAGCGCACGCCCACGATGCCCGACCTCCCCACCATGGCCGAGGCGGGCCTGCCCGGCTTCGACGCGGGCGCGTGGTTCGGCATCTCCGCGCCGGCCGGCACACCCAGGGAGGTCGTCGCGAAGCTGAACGCCGAAATCAACAAGGCTCTGCTCTCCCAGGAGGTCAAGGACCGCCTCACGCCGCTGGCCGCCGCGCCGCTCACGATGACCCCGGACCAGTTCGCCACGCTCGTGAAGGACGAGCGCGAAAAGTGGGGCAAGCTCGTGCGCGACTCCGGCGCGCGCGTGGACTGAGCATGCTGGAAACCCCGGTCCTCATCGCCGGCGGCGGGCCCGCCGGGGCGACGCTCGCCGCGGAACTGGGCTGGCGCGGCAGCGGGTGCCTCGTCGTGGACAACACCGACGGGACCAACCCGCACCCGCGCGCGAACATGGCGGGGCAGCGCACGATGGAGATCTTCCGCCGCTGGGGCCTCGCCGATCGGGTGCTCGCGGCGAGCCTGCCGGCCGACTATCCCATCGACGTGATCTTCAGCACGCGCCTCACCGGGATCGAGATCCACCGCTTTTCGCTGACGACGACGAAGGATTTCACAAATCCCACCCCGGAACTGCGCGCAAGGCTCCCGGACGTCGACTGGTCGCCCTACTTCAAGACCCAGATCGGGCAGAACTACCTCGAGCCGGTGATTGCACAGTTCGCGGCTTCGTTCGAAGGCGTGAAAGTGCGGCACAACTGGAAGCTGGCAGACTTCGCGCACGACGCCGAAGGCGTGACCTCCACTATCGAGCACACCGGCACCGGCGCGCGGGAAACCGTGCGCTCGCGGTACCTCGTCGGCTGCGACGGCGGGCGCAGCTTCGTGCGCGGCAAGCTGGGCATCGGGTTCAAGGGGCGCGGCGCGCTGGCGAACAACCTGGGCATCTACTTCCGTTCGCCCGGCTTCCCCCAGTCGCACCCGCGCGGGCGAGGGACGCTGCTGTGGACGCTCGCGCCGGACTGCCGTGGCGTGTTCATCGCGGTGGACGGCGACCAGTACTGGACCTACAACCGCTATTTCGTGCGCGACGACGATCCCAGGGATCCGCGCGAACAAGTGTGGCAGGCGGTGGGAAAGAGGATCCCGCTGGAAGTGTTGTCCGCGCAACCGTGGACCGGCTACCAGGTGGTGGCGGAGCGGTACCGCGACGGCAACGTCTTCATCTGCGGCGACGCGGCGCACCTCTTCAATCCCACGGGCGGGTTCGGCATGAACACCGCCATCGGCGACGCGGCGGACCTCGGCTGGAAACTTGCCGCCACCCTGCAGGGATGGGGCGGCCCGGCGCTGCTCGACAGCTACCAACTCGAGCGCCAGCCGATCGGCGTGCGCAACACTACCGAGGCCGCCGGCAATTTCGACAAGGTCGCCGGCCTCATGCGCTTGCCGGCCGAGATCGAGGAGGATTCGGAGCGCGGACGCGCCCTGCGCGCAGACGTCGCGCAACGGGTGGCGGGACAGAAGAAGACCTGGTCGGCAAGCGGCATGCACCTGGGCTATCGGTACGAGGGCTCGCCCATCGTCGTGCCCGACGGCACGCCGCCTACGCCGGACCACCCGCAGGTCTACGTGCCCACGACCCGGCCGGGATCGCGCGCGCCGCACTTCTGGCTGGGCGCGGGCCGCTCCATGCTCGACCTGGTGCCGCGCCGCGGGTTTGCGCTGCTGCGTTTCGACGCCGGCACGGGCGATACCCCTTTCGCCGTCGCGGCCCGGAAACTGCGAGTGCCGTTCGCCGAACTGCGCGTTGATGACCCCGAAGCCGCTCGGCTGTACGAGCGCCGCTTCGTACTCGTTCGCCCGGACGGGCACGTCGCCTGGCGCGGCGACGCCGTCCCTGAAGATCCCGCCGCCGTGCTCGACGCCGCCCGCGGCAGGCATCCCGTTGACGTCGCAAAGGCCGCCCCCCAATGTCCGACCAATCCGCCAAGTACCCGAAAAGAGACGGCGTAGCGGCCGTCGAGCGCGCGATCGCGATCCTCGCCTCCTTCGACGACCGCGACCCGGTGCTGTCGCTCGCGCAGATCCACGCGCGCACGAGGATCTACAAGAGCACGCTGCTGAGGCTCATGGCCTCGCTGCTGCGCTTCGGCTACCTCAGGCAGTGCGAGGACGGCCGCTACATGATCGGCGCCGCGAGCCTGCGCCTCGCAGGCCAGTACCAGCGCTCGCTGCAGCCGGCGGAGCTCATCATGCCGGTGCTGCGCAGGCTGGTGAACTCGACGGAGGAAAGCGCCTCCTTCAACGTGCGCGAGGGAAACCTCCGCGTGTGCCTGTACCGCATCGACTCGCCGCAGGGCGTGCGCGACCACGTTCGCGTCGGGGACTGCCTCGAACTGCACCGGGGTTCGGGCGGCAAGGTGCTGCTCGCATTCAGCGGCGAACCCGGCAAGGCCTACGACGAGATCCGGCGCAGCGTCACCTGCACCAGCACCGGCGAGCGCTATGCCGATACGGCGGCCGTCGCCTGCCCGGTGTTCGCGTCCACCGGCCTGGCCGGGTCGCTCACCGTGTCCGGCCCGAGTTCGCGCTTCGACGCGAAGGCGGTGCGCCGCTTCGAGCGGCTGCTGCTCGAGGCTGCCGCCGGGCTGACCCAGGCCCTGGGCGGCGACACGCACACGTTCGCAGCCGCCGGCGCGCGGCCGCGTCGCGCGGCGTAAGCTTAAACCCATCCGGAGACAACCGCCATGAACACCGCCGCCCTGGCCTCGGCCCCCACCCTCGAGGCGCTCTACCCGCTCCTCGCCGAGCGCTCCATCGGGGCCGGCTGGAACAAGCCCGAACCGGCCATGTGGCCGCAGCCGAAGAAGAACTTCGTGCCCTTCCACTGGCGCTACGCCGATGCGGCCGCGGCGTTCGAGTCGGCCTCCCGGCTCGTGTCGACCGAACAGGCCGAGCGGCGCAACCTGATCCTCGTGAACCCGATCCCGGGCAACATCTACTCGACGCTGCGCACCATCGTCGTCGCGTACCAGACGATCCTGCCGGGCGAAACGGCGCGCTCCCACCGCCACTCGCCCAATGCGCTGCGCCTCGTGCTGGACGCGGGCGGCGGGGCCTTCACGACGGTCAACGCGAAGAAGATCCCGATGACCGAAGGCGACGTGGTGCTCACGCCCTCGGGCTCGTGGCACGGGCACGGCCACGACGGCGACCGGCCGGCCACCTGGCTCGACTACCTGGACGTGCCGCTGGTGCAGCTGCTCGAGCCGATCTTCTTCGATTCCCATCCCGCGGGCATCGAGAAACCCGAGCGCGTCACGCCGGAATCACCGTTCATCTTCCCGTTCGCGAAGACCGAAGCGCGCCTGGCGGATGCACCCGCCGATGCGCAGTTCGGCCGCCAGGTGGAACTCGGCGGACCGGCGCTGCGCACCATGGGCCTCTTCATGATGCGGCTCGCTCCCGGCGCGCAGACCGCGCCGCTGCGGACCACGGCCAACAACGTCTACACCGTCGTGCGCGGCGAAGGCAGCACTACGGTGGACGGCGTGACATTCCGGTGGCAACGCGGGGACGTCATTGCGGCCCCCGCGTGGCGATCCCACCACCACAGCGCGAGCAAGGACAGCGTGCTGTTCCGCGTGACCGATGCCCCCGTGATGTCCGCGCTGGGACTGCTGCGCGAAGAGTAGGAAGATCAGCGCCCGCGAAACTGCGGCTTGCGCTTTTCCATGAAGGCCCTGCGGCCCTCCTGGTAGTCCTCGCTCAGCGCGCAGCGCTCGATGGCGGCCAGGCCCCTGGCCAGGTCGGGCTCGCCGTCGGGCCGCACGAACTCCTCGATCAGGATCTTGGACGCCGCGATGGTGAGCGGCGCGTTCTCGGCGATGCCGGCGGCCGTCTTGCGCACGAACGCCTCCAGCTCCGCCACCGGCAGCACCTGGTGCACCAGCCCGATGGACAGGGCTTCGGCCGCGCTGTAGCGGCGGCCGGTGAAGAAGATCTCCCGCGCGTTCGCGTGGCCGACCGTCTCGATCAGCCGCTTGGTGCCGTCCGCGCCGTACCCCAGCCCCAGCCGGGCGGCCGGGATCGCGAGCTGCGCGTCCGCGCTGCAATAGCGCAGGTCGCAGGCAAGCGAAATCTCCACGCCGCCGCCCATGCAGAACCCGCGGATCATCGAGATCACGGGCTTGGGCGAGCCCTGCAGGGCGTGCAACGCCTCGTCGATCAGCCGGTCGAACGCCGCGACCTGGTCCGGCGTCGTGCGCGATTTCTCGAACTCGGAGATATCCATCCCCACGGCAAAGGCCTTTTCGCCCTCGCCGCGCAGGATCACCACGCGCACCTCGGGATCGGCGTCGAGCTGCGCCATCGCCCTGGGAAATTCGCGCCACATGTCGCCGCTGATGGCGTTCAGGCGCTCCGGGTTGTCGAGCACGATCCAGCCGATCGCGCCTTCCCTTTCGGTACGCAGCCGACCGGCCATCTCAGGGCTTTCCGGCCGGGCCGTAGATGGACGCCAGCGCGGCCCGCGGATCGCGCGCCGGCCAGCGGCCCGCCTCGACCTGGTGCAGGAATTCGCCCAGCAGCGTATTGAACAGCGCCGGTTCCTCGAGGTTGATGCCATGCCCGCTCTTGGGGAATACGGCGAGGCCCGCCTTGGGGATCGCGCGCTTCAGCATGATCGACGGCTCGATGCAGGCCTCGTCCTCGTCGCCGGTCATGACCAGCGAGGGCACGTCGATCGCCATGATCCGGTCGGTCATGTCGTAGATGCAGGGGCGGCGGCCCTGGTAGCCCTGCGAGGTGTTCGCCGAACCGGCGGCCGAATGCTCGGAGAGCTGGCGCACGTATTCGTCGAACCCGCGCGGGTCTTTGTTCTGGAACTGGATGCGCGTCGGGCCGTGGCCGTAGGTGTTGGCGATGGCGCCCATGCCTTCGGCCCGGATGCGGTCGGCCAGGGCCACCGCGTCGACCTGGAACTGCTTGTACGCGGACGGGTACGCCCCCGACCCGCAGCCGGCCATCGTGAGCGACAGCGCCCGGGCGGGCGCGCCCTTGCGGCAGTACTCCATGCCGAAATGCAGCGTCGCGAACGCGCCCATCGACAGGCCGACCACGTGGGGCGTGGGCAGCTTCAGGCCCTCGATCACGCAGCGCAGGTCCTCGCGCCAGCGCTCCTGCGAATACCGGTCGAAGTTGTCGGGCACGTCGGACGGCAGGTACCCGCGCGCGCTGTAGGTGATGCAGCGGTAGCGGCGCGAAAAGTGGCGCACCTGGGGCTCCCAGCTGCGGTAGTCGCCCGCGAACTCGTGCACGAACACGATGGGCGTGCCGGAGCCCGTCTCCTCGTAGTACAGGTTGACGCCGTCGTCGGTCTTGATGTGTGGCATGTGAACGCTCTCTTTCTCGTTGGGCCGGTCGCAGGTAAAGTGTGCTGACGCAGGCTGATCAGCGGCGGCTGATCCGGTGGCAAGCCTAACCAAAATCCCGCCGCGCATATAGAGGAATTTCATGGACCTGAACCTGAAGGGCAAACGCGTACTCGTCACCGGCGGATCAAAGGGCATAGGCAAGGCCTGCGCCCAGGTGTTCGCGGAAGAAGGGGCCTCGGTCATGATCGCTTCGCGCGACGGGGCGGCGCTCGAGGCCGCGGCCGGGGACATCAAGTCGAAGACCGGCGCCGAAGTGAAGTGGAAGGCCGCCGACCTGTCGAAGCAGGGCGTGGCCGAGGACCTGGCGAAATGGGCAGGCGACCTGGATGTCCTCGTCAACAATGCGGGAGCGATCCCGGGCGGCGACCTGCTCAAGGTCGACGAGACCACGTGGCGCAGCTCCTGGGACCTGAAGGTCTTCGGCTACATCAACCTGACGCGCGCCGTGTACGCGCAGATGAAGGCGAAGAAGCGCGGCGTCATCGTCAACGTGCTCGGCAACGCCGGCGAAAAACTGAATGCCGCGTACATCGCGGGCTCCACCGCCAACGCGGGCCTGATGGCCTTCACGCGCGCGCTCGGCGGCGCCTCGCACGCGGACGGCATCCGCGTGGTGGGCGTGAGCCCCGGACCCGTGGAAACCGACCGCCTGTTGAAGCTCTACAAGCAGATGGCGGAGGTCAAGCTCGGCGATGCCGACCGTTACCGGGAACTGTACGCGGGCATGGCATTCGACCGCCCGGCCACTTCCGAGGAGATCGCCTGGACCGTGGCATTCACCGCCTCGGACCGCTCCTCCTATACCACCGGCATCTACATCACGATCGACGGCGGACTGGCGGCGCGCTCCTGATGAACGCTCCCATGCGCGTTGCCGCCCTCGTTCTCGGCCTTGCGGTCGCGCTCGGCGCGCAGGCCCAGGCCTACCCCGCCAAGCCCATCCGCATGATCGTGCCCTACCCGGCGGGCGGGCCGACCGACCAGCTCGGCCGGATCGTCGCCGAGCACATGACGCACGACCTCGGGCAGCCGGTCGTCGTGGAGAACCGGGGCGGCGCGAACACCCAGATCGGCACCGCCGAAGTGACCCGGGCCGCGCCGGACGGCTACACGGTCCTGTTCGGCGGCATCACGCCGTTCGTGTTCAACCCGCTGATGTACTCCAAGCTCCAGTACGACCCGAAGGACCTCGCGGGCGTGGCGATGATCGCGCGCTCCCAGCTCGTGCTGGTGGCAAAGCCCGCGCTGCCCGCGAAGACCGTGCCGGAACTGGTTGCCGCGATGAAGGAGAACCCCGGCAAGCTCAACTTCGGCTCGGCGGGCAACGGCAACGTGCTGCATCTGGCTGCGGAGCTTTTCCTGCGCACCACCGGAACGAAGGCCACGCACGTGCCCTTCAGCGGCAGCGCGCCTGCGCTGATCAGCCTGCTCGGCGGCAACATCGACTTCATGTTCGACGTGATCATCACCTCGAAGCCGCATATCCAGTCGGGCAAGCTGCGCGCGATCGCCACCTCGGGCGCGCGGCGCTCCCCGATCCTGCCAGACGTGCCGACCGTGGCCGAGTCCGGCTATCCGTCCTACGAATCGGCCACCTGGTTCGCGATTGCGGCGCCCAAAGCGACGCCGGCGGCGATCATCCAGCGGCTGAACGCGGAAGCGGCCAAGGCCGTGCGCGACCCGGCGGTGATCGCCAAGCTGGATGCGCTGGCGATGGAACCCCCGCAGGACACCTCCTCTGGGGACGTTGCGGCGCAGACCGACAAGGACCTCAAGCGCTGGGGCGCGCTGGTCCGGGACCTGGGCATCCGCCTCGACTGAGGCGGGCCCCGCTATCCCTTGCGTGCCGTCAACAGCGGCACGATCTCCTTCACCGCGATGGCCGCCTTCTCGCGCAGCACCGCGTCGTCGTTGTTGGCGACCGGATGCCCGATCACCGCGAACGGGTAACCCGGCAGGCCGTTCAGCTCACCCACCAGTTCCGCGCTGATCAGGAAGCGGTCGGTGATGATCGCGACGGCCGGGATGCCCAGCCGCTCGGCTTCGATGGCGTCGTGCAGACTGCACGACGAACAGCTCCCTCAGTCGCCGATCGCAGAGAGGACCGCGTCCGCCCCGCTCATCTCCATCAGCATCTGGGGCGGCACCGGCCGCGAGGCGTCGGGCTTGCGGCGGCGGATGAACTCGCGCACGCCGTAGTCCTTGCGCAGGATCTCCTCGATGAAGTCGAACAGGCGCTCGGTGCCGATCTTGGCGTTGTCGATCATGCCGACCACGGCGCCGTTGAGCGAGGCGAGCGGCGCGGCCATGCGCATCGCGTCGCCCTGCGGCGCCTGGCGGGGGTCCAGGACTCTGAGTGTCATGAGGCGTTTCTCCTTGTGTGACTGCGTTCAGTCGTTGATGGCGGTCGTGACCGCCAGCGATTTCTTCCCGTACCAGGGCGGTACGATGGCGCCGAACCCGCCCGCCGGCCCGCCGGCCGCCACGACCAGCAGGTCGTCCGGCGAGCGCAGCGCCCGGTACACCCTTTCCTCGTCCTTGCGTCCCGCGACGGCGGCCTTGCCCACGCTGCGCCAGTCGCCGCGCTTGACCCGCGCGACCTCGAAGACGTATTCGCGGATGTCCTGCTTCTTCCAGCCGGCCGCACCGAAGATTTCGCGGTGCTGCTTGGGGATCACGAAAGCGTAGTTGCCCTCCCAGATCGAGTAGGTCAGCATGTTGCTGCGCATCGTGGCGACGTAGGTGTCCAGGATCTCCTTCGGGTCGTGCGTCCACTCGTTCATGATCTGGTGCGGCGACTCCACCTGCAGCACCGTCACGGCGGAGGTCCCGGCCGGGATGCCGCGCTCGACCGACAGCGGGAGCCAGATCGAGTCCTCCTCGTCCTCCGCTACGCAGAAGGTGAACTTGCCGGGGTGGCCGAGCGTGGAGCGGTCGAGCTGGCCGGGGATGCCGCCCAGCACGTTGAGCATCATCAGGCGCACGCTGCGCCCGATGGTCGCGTTGGCGCGGCTGCCGTTGGCCAGCGCGTTGTGCGTGGTGTTCATGCCGATCTTCTGGCGGATCGGGCCGTTCACGACGATGAACGGCGCGCTGCCGCCGGTGCTGGCCGTGCTGCCGTGCAGGGCGTACTCGGGCTGGCACATCGCCTTGATGATCGCCACCGTGACCGGGAAGTACTCCGGCAGGCAGCCGGCCATGACGGCGGCAATGGCGGCCTTCTCCGCGCTGATGCTGCGCCGGCGGACCGGTTCGACGCCGATGATGTCGGCGGGCGCGAGGCGCGCCGCGGCCAGGAACCGGCCGACCGCCGCCTCCGTCGGCGGGACCACGGGCAACCCGTCCGTCCAGCCGTTGCGCTGGAACAGTTCGTTCGCCTCGGCGGCGTCTTCCACCTCCAGGACGGCGCTGGCAAATCCCGCAGTGCTGCTCATGCCCGGTACTCCTCCAATGAGTTCATATGATGCCACCCCCCTTCAGGCGCCGCACGTCGGCCGCGGACAGGTTCGCAAGCCGCGCGAAGATTTCCTCGCTGTGCGCGCCCGGCAGCGGCGACGGCGTGTCGTAGCTCCCCGGCGTCAGGCTGAACTTGATCGGGAACCCCGGCCCCGAGGCGGCCGCATCCCTGCCGGTCAGCGGGTTCTTCAGGCGGACGATCATCTCCCGCTCCAGCAGCTGCGGCCACTGCATCACCTCGTCGGCGGTGCGCACCGGGCTGCAGGCGACCGAGGCGGCAAACAATGCCGAGACGATCTCGTCCTTGGTGCGCGCCGAAGTCCATTGCGTGACCACGGCGTCGACCTTGTCGTTGTTCACGATGCGCCAGCCGACCTGCATCATGTCCGGATCCGCCTTCAGGTCGGTCCGGCCCATCGCATCAAGGAGGGACAGCCATTCCTCGTGCGTCGCCGCGCCGAGCGCCACCCAGCCGTCGCGCGCCTTGAAGATGTTGAAGGGCGAGAAGCGCATGATCCGGTTGCCCTGCCGCTGCGCGAGGTTGAGGCGCTCGTAGGTGTCGAACGGTTCGTCGAAGATCAGCGAAAAGAGGCAGTCGGCCATCGCGACGTCGATCGCCTGGCCTTCGCCCGTGCGCTCGCGGTGCAGCAGCGCGGCGACGATGCCGTGGGCCGCGAACACGCCGGAGATCGCGTCCGACAGCGCCGAAGCGGTCTTGACCGGGGGCTCGCCCGGCTGGCCCGTCATGCTCATCAGGCCGACCGCGGCCTGCACCATCAGGTCGTAGGCCTTGTCGTCCTTCGACGGCCCCGTCGAGCCGTAGCCCGTGAGCGCGCAGTAGATGATCTTCGGGTTCACCGCGCGCAGCGCGGGGTAGTCCACGCCAAGGCGCGTGGCAACGCCGGCGCGGAAATTCTCCACTACGACGTCCGCCTTCTTCACCATCTCCATGAAGATCGCGAGGCCCTCGGGCGACTTGAGGTCGAGCGTGACGGACTTCTTGCCGCGCGCCCGCTTGAGGTAGGCGAGGCCCATGTCCTGGTCCGACTTGCGCTCGAGGGATATCCCGCCCGGGCCGTCGAACGGCGGCGCGAAAGCGATGGGGTCGCCGCCCTTGGGGTCGTCGATCTTGACCACCTCGGCGCCCATGCCGGCCAGGAACAGCGTGCACTGCGGGCCCGAGAAGAAGCGCGTCAGGTCGATCACCACCATGCCGTCGAGGATCTTTTTCATGCGCACGAGTGTAGTCCAGGACCTTCGCCGGCCGGATGCGAATCGCCGCGGTGTTTCGCAGCGAAATGCCCCCGCGTTTGCCATTCGGCGCAGGGTGGCGCATGGCACAATCAACGCGCCCGATCCGGGCAGGAGGAGACCGACATGGCCACACTATTCCAGAAGACGGTTATCGCCGCCGCCGCGCTGCTCTGCGCGCACACGCACGCCTGGTCGCAGGGCGCCTACCCCAGCCGGCCCGTCAAGGTCATCGTCGCGTTCCCGCCCGGGCAGGCCACCGACCAGGCGGCGCGCGCCATCTCGCAGAAGCTGTCGGAGAACCTCGGCCAGCAGTTCTTCGTCGAGAACAAGCCCGGCGCGGCCAGCATCATCGGCTCGGAGGC
>JAFEDL010000018.1:20465-20842 GCA_018241645.1 Pseudomonadota bacterium | reverse complement strand
GCCTTCGCCTTGGCTTCCGCTTCGGCCTTCGCCTTCTTCTCCGCCTCTTCGCGCGCGATCCTTTCGGCTTCCGCCCTGGCGCGCTCCGCTTCGAGCTTTGCCTTGAGTTCGGCCTCGACTCGCGCGCGCTCCTCGGCCTCGCGCCGCGCCTTTTCTTCCGCTTCCTTGCGCGCGCGCTCCTCGGCTTCCCGCGCGAGGCGTTCCGCTTCTTCCTTGGCCTTGCGCTCCAGTTCCTCGCGCGCCTTGCGCTCGGCTTCGGCCTTCGCGCGCTCCTCTTCGAGCTTCGCCCTCAATTCGGCTTCGACGCGGGCACGCTCCTCGGCTTCGCGGCGCGCCTTTTCCTCTGCTTCCTTGCGGGCCCGTTCCTCGGCTTCCTT
>JAFEDL010000018.1:2844-20399 GCA_018241645.1 Pseudomonadota bacterium | reverse complement strand
TGCGCGGTCAGCTCGGCCTGGACACGCGCATGCTCCTCCGCATCGCGGCGCGCCTTCTCTTCCGCCTCCTTGCGTGCGGATTCCTCGCGCGCAACGCGTTCGGCCTCGGCCTTGGCCCGTTCCTTCTCCTGTTCCGCCCTGAGTTCCGCTTCGACGCGGGCGTTGTCCTCCGCTTCCTTCCTGGCGCGCTCCGCGTCCGCTTCGGCTTTTGCGCGGGCTTCCGCTTCGGCCTTCGCCTTGGCCTCGGCCGCAGCCCTGGCCTTGGCCTCCGCTTCGGCCTTCGCACGCACTTCGGCTTCCGCTTTCGCCTTGGCCTCGGCTTCGGCCTGCGCTTTTGCCTGCGCAGCCGCTGCTGCCTTGGCCCGCACCTCGGCTTCCACCTTCGCGCGCTGCGCCGCCAGGGCGGCCTTGGCTTCGGCCTCCTGCCGCGCCTTGAAATTGAGGGGGTCTTCCTGCGCCGAGCGCTCCGAGGCCGCCCGCGCGTGCGCTGCGAGATCCATCGGAGGCTTCGGAGCGGCGGGCTTCTTCGGGGGGGGTACCGCTGCGGTGAAATCCAGGTCTTCGTCGCTGTCGCCGGCCGGGGGGGGCGCTGCCGGCTTGGGCGGAGGGGCGGCCGGTTTCGGTGCCGAAGTAGCGGGCGCCGCACTGGAAGTGACTTCGCGAACGAACCCTTCCTTCTCCAGCTTGGCGATCAACTGCAGGAAGTTGGCTTCCGCAATCTTCTCGAACTTCTTGTTGAGCTCGGCGACCGGCGTCTTGCCGTCGACCTGGGCAAGCACTGCGCGGTCGGCGCGCGACAGGATGCTCGACTTGCCGGACGCCTCCAGCATGCCTTTGCCGGTCTTGGAGCAGATCGAGGAGCCGTTCATTGTTGGTCTGGTTGGCGGGAAGGCTTAAGGCCGATTGTATATGGGGCGCCCGCCCGGGTGTAGGCCGGGAAATTAAGCCGGTGTTCCATAGCCGCCGCCCCCGGGAGATTCGATCACGAAGACGTCGCCCGGGTTCATTTCCGTCCGGTCGGCGGGACCCAGTTCGGTCACGCTGCCGTCCAGCCGCTCGACCCGGTTGAGGCCCGCCACGCCCTCGCCGCCCCCGTCCATGCCGTGCGGCCGGACGAGGCGGTGGCCGGACAGGATCGCGGCG
The DNA here is from genome assembly GCA_018241645.1 of Pseudomonadota bacterium. Lineage (GTDB taxonomy): Bacteria > Pseudomonadota > Gammaproteobacteria > Burkholderiales > SG8-39 > SZAS-79. The sequence goes on along the minus strand of JAFEDL010000018.1, from coordinate 19,256 downwards.
GTCATGGGCTCCAGGAACCGGACCCTGCGCACCCCGCCATGACCGCCGCGCCAGCGGCCGCGGCCGCCGGAGCCCGCCCTGATCGCGAAACTTTCGAGCAGCACCGGGAACCGCCATTCGAGCACTTCGGGGTCGGTCAGGCGCGAGTTGGTCATGTGGGTCTGCACTACGTCCGTCCCGTCGAATCCCGGCCCGGCCCCCGAGCCGCCGGCAACCGTCTCATAGTACTGGTAGCGCGCGTTGCCGAATGTGAAGTTGTTCATGGTTCCCTGCGAGGCGGCCATGACGCCCAGCGCGCCGTACAGCGCGTCGGTGATGCACTGCGAGGTCTCCACGTTGCCGGCCACGACCGCGGCCGGGTAGCGCGGGTTCAGCATGCAGCCTTCGGGAATGATCACCTTGAGGGGCTTCAGGCACCCGGCGTTGAGCGGGATGTCGTCGTCGACGAGCGTGCGGAACACGTACAGCACCGCCGCCATGCAGACCGCGGAGGGCGCGTTGAAGTTGTTGGGCAACTGGCCGGTGGTGCCGGTGAAATCCACCGTCGCGCTCCTGCGGTCGGCGCCGATCGAGATCCGGACGCGGATCCGCGCCCCGTTGTCCATCGGGTAGTCGAATTCCCCGTCCTTCAGCACGCCGATCACGCGCCGCACGGACTCCTCGGCGTTGTTCTGCACGTGGAGCATGTAGGCGCGCACGACGTCGAGGCCGAAGTGCGCGACCATGCGCCGCAGTTCCTGCACCCCCTTCTCGTTGGCGGCGATCTGCGCCTGCAGGTCGGCGAGGTTCTGCACGACGTTGCGCACCGGGTAGCGGCCGGAGGTCAGCAGCTCGACGGTTTCCTTCTCGCGGAACCTACCGCCCTCCACCAGCAGGAAGTTGTCGATCAGCACGCCTTCCTCGTCGACGGTCTTCGAGTCGGGCGGCATCGAGCCCGGCGTGATGCCGCCGATGTCGGCGTGGTGGCCGCGCGAGCCGACATAGAACAGGACTTCGCCGCCGGCGTCGTCCCACACCGGCGTGATCACCGTGACGTCCGGCAGGTGCGTGCCGCCGTTGTAGGGGGCGTTCAGGACGTAGACGTCGCCCGGCTTCATGCGGCCGGTGTTCTCGCGGATGACCGTCTTGATCGATTCGCCCATCGACCCGAGGTGGACCGGCATGTGGGGGGCGTTCGCGATCAGGTTGCCGGCGGCATCGAACAGAGCGCAGGAGAAATCCAGCCGCTCCTTTATGTTTACCGAGTACGCGGTGTTCTGCAGACGGAGCCCCATCTGCTCGGCGATCGACATGTACAGGTTGTTGAAGATCTCCAGCATCACCGGGTCGGCCTCGGTGCCGATCGCGACACGCGCTTCCCGCGGCACGACGCGCTCGAGCACGAGGTGGTTCGCTGCGGTGACCTCCGCCCGCCAGCCGGGCTCTACCACCGTGGTGGCGTTGGCCTCGGCGATGATTGCGGGCCCGCTGACCCGGGCGCCGCCGCCCAGTTCCTCGCGGCGGTAGACCGGCGTGGCGTGCCATCGGCCGCCGGAGAACATCCTTACGGTCTCAGCCGCCGCGGGTTCGCCCCTGCCCTGCGCGGAGCCGGCCGAGGCGAGGGTCTCCGCCGCCCCGATCGCCTCCGCCGAAACCGCCTCGACGATGAGCGCCTTGCCCGGCATCAGGAAGCTGTACTGCTGCCGGTAAGCGTCCTCGAAGCGCGCGACCATCTCGGCCAGCGTACCGAGCGCCACGACGAGCGCGGTGTCGGTGCCTTCGTACTTGAGGTGCACGCGCCGCACGACGCGGATGCGCCCCGGTTCCACGCCCTGCCCGAGCAGTTCGGACCGCGCCTCGGCGGCCAGCCTGTCCAGGTCGCCGACGAGGGCCGCGCACCCGCTTTCGTCCAGGCGCGCCTCGACCGCCTTCTGGCGCATGGCGGTCTGGTCCGCAAGGCCCATGCCGTAGGCCGACAGCACGCCCGCGAACGGGTGGATGAACACGCGCGTCATCGCCAGCGCGTCTGCAACGAGGCAGGCGTGCTGCCCGGCGGCGCCGCCGAAGCAGCAGAGCGTGTAGCCGGTGACGTCGTGGCCGCGCTGCACCGAAATATGCTTGATCGCGTTGGCCATGTTGCCCACCGCGATGTTGACGAACCCTTCGGCCACTTCCTCCGGCGACCGCGCGTCGCCGGTCGCCGCGCGGATCCGCCCCGCGAGCTCCGCGAACTTGGCCCGCACGATGCCGGCCTCGAGGGGCGCGTCGCCGCCCGGCCCGAACACCGGCGGGAAGAACTGCGGCTGGATCTTGCCGAGCATCACGTTGGCGTCGGTCACCGCAAGCGGGCCGCCGCGCCGGTAGCTTGCCGGCCCGGGATTGGCGCCGGCCGAATCCGGGCCCACCCGGTAACGCGCGCCGTCGAAGTGCAGGATCGACCCGCCTCCCGCCGCCACGGTGTGGATGCTCATCATGGGCGCGCGCATGCGCACGCCCGCGACCCGGGTCTCGAACTCGCGCTCGAACTCGCCGGCGTAGTGCGAGACATCCGTGGAGGTCCCGCCCATGTCGAAGCCGATGATGCGGTCGAACCCGGCGGCCAGCGAAGTGCGCACCGCGCCCACGATGCCCCCGGCCGGGCCGGAGAGGATCGAGTCCTTGCCCTGGAAGCGGCGCGCGTCGGTGAGGCCGCCGTTGGACTGCATGAACATCACGCGCACGCCCTCGAGTTCCCCGGAGACCTGCTCCACGTAGCGGCGCAGGATCGGCGAGAGATAGGCGTCCACCACCGTGGTGTCCCCGCGGCCGACCAGCTTCATCAGCGGGCTGACCCGGTGCGAAACGGAGATCTGCGTGAAGCCCGCGGACGCGGCGAGCTCGGCCATCCGCGCTTCGTGCTGCGTGTAGCGGTACCCGTGCATCAGAACGATAGCGATCGAGGAGAACCCGCGCGCGCGTGCCGTCTCGAGGTCGGCGCGCGCCTGCGCTTCGTCCAGGGGCAGCAACACCTCGCCGCGCGCGGCCATCCGCTCCGCCACTTCGAACACCTCGCCGTACAGCATTTCGGGCAGGNNACGATGTGGCGGTCGAAGATGCGCGGCCGGTTCTGGTAGGCGATGCGCAGCGCGTCGCGAAAGCCGCGGGTGATGAACAGCACCGTGCGCTCGCCCTTCCTTTCGAGCAGCGCGTTGGTCGCGACCGTCGTCCCCATCTTGACGGCCTCGATGTCGCGCGCCGGGATCGGGGCGCCGGGCGGCACACCCAGCAGCTCGCGGATCCCCTGGATCGCGGCGTCGGGGTAGCGGTCGGGGTTTTCGGACAGGAGCTTGTGCGTGAGGAGAGTCCCGTCGGGACGGCGGGCGACGACGTCGGTGAACGTGCCGCCGCGGTCGATCCAGAACTGCCAGCGTGGTGCGGGGGAGGTCATCGGGGAAGGGTGCAATGGCGAAAGGCGCCCCATTCTATCTTCCCGCGCAGCTTTTCATTCCGCAAAAACCCGGATGCTAAAATCCGTTTCATGCCTCTTTCCCCCGGCTCGGTCTGGCTGACCGTGCTTCTCGGGCTGCTCGTCGCACTCACGCCCCTCGGCACCGACGCGTACCTTCCCTCGCTTCCGGCGATCGCCCAGGCCTTCAACGCGCCCGTCGGCGAAGTGCAGCTCACGATCACCACCTTCTTCCTCGGGATCGCCTGCGGGCAGCTCGCCTGGGGCCCGCTGTCGGACCGGTACGGCAGGAAGCCGGTGCTGCTGTCCGGGCTCGGGCTCTTCCTTGCCGCAACCGTCGCCTGCATCAACGTGGATTCGGTCGGCGGGATCGTGCTCTGGCGCTTCGTGCAGGGCCTGGGCATGTCGAGCGGGCCCGTGATCGGCCGCACGATAGTGCGGGACCTCCACAGCCACGAGCAGGCCGCGCGCATGCTCGCCCGCATGATGATCGTGTTCGGCATCGTGCCGGTGGCGGCGCCGCTGCTCGGCGCGCAGCTGCTCGCCTGGTGGGGCTGGCAGGCGGTCTTCGGGCTGCTCGCGGCCATGGCCGTTGCGCTGTTTTGCTCCGTCGCGGCGGGGTTGCGGGAGACCGCCCCGCGCGAGCGCGCCCGGCTTTCGCCCGGCCGGACCCTCGCTTTCTTCGGCGCGGTCCTGCGCGAGCGCCGCTTCACCGGCGCGTTCGCGGTCATGCTTTTGTCGCAGGCGGGCATATTCGCCTTCGTCACCAATTCGGCGTTCGTCCTGGTGAAGGCGCTGGGGCTGTCGCCGCGCGAGTACAGCGTGCTGTTTGCGGTCGTCATGCTCGGCCAGATCACGGGCGCCTGGTTCACCAGCCGGATGGTGATGCGGCTGGGCATCGCGGGGATGCTGCGCCTCGGNNATCGAGCACTGGCTCGCGATCGCGCTGCCGTGCATGGCCTTCATGTTCGCGGCCAGCTGCATCATGCCGAACGCCACGGCCGCCGCGCTGTCGCCGTTCCGCAGCAACACCGGCGCCGTTTCCTCGCTGATGGGCGCGATCCAGTTCGTGATGGGCGCATCGGTCAGCATCGCCCTCGGCGCGCTGTATGACGGCACGGCGCGCCCGATGGCGACCGCCTTCGGGCTGGCCGGGGTGGCGGCCCTTGCAGCGGAACGCTATCTCGTGCGCCGGGCCGGAGTGACCTAGAATCCTGGATTGCGTCCCTTTCCAGACCGCGCCATGAACGCCGAATCGCCCAAGCCCCTCGTCTACGCCGAGCCCGCCGCGCTGCGCGCCGCGATCCGCGCCGGGAAGTTCGATGCGCACACGTCGGGACAATGCCCCGGCTACGCCCAGGCCAACCTCGCCGTGCTGCCGAAGGACTATGCCGCGGAGTTCCTGCGCTTCTGCCAGCTCAATCCCAAGCCCTGCCCCATCCTCGGCATTTCCGAGCCGGGCGACCCGCGCATCCCCGCGCTCGGGGCCGACGTGGACATCAGCACCGACATCTGCGGCTACTACGTGTTCCGCAACGGCGAGATGACCGGCGAGGTCGCCAACCTGAAGGGCGTCTGGCGGGACGACATGGTGGCCTTCGCCATCGGCTGCTCGTTTTCCTTCGAGGAAGCGCTGGTCGAAGGCGGCATACGCCTGCGCCACATCGAGCAGGGCCGCAACGTGGCGATGTACCGGACGAACATCCCGACGCAGGCCGCGGGGCGCTTCAGCGGGCCCACCGTCGTGTCGATGCGGCCGATGAAGCCGGCCGACGCCATCCGCGCGATCCAGGTTACCTCCCGTTTCCCGAACGTGCACGGCGCGCCGATCCATTTCGGCGACCCGGCGGCGATCGGCATCGCCGACATCGGTACGCCCGATTTCGGCGATGCGGTGGAGGTGCGCGAGGACGAGGTCCCGGTGTTCTGGGCCTGCGGCGTCACCCCGCAGTCGGCGATCCGCGCGGCGAAGCCGCCCCTGTCGTTTACCCACAAGCCCGGCTGCATGCTCGTCACCGACCTGCGCAACTCGCAGCTCGCGGTCTTCTAGCACCTTCCGCATGGACAGCGCAGACGCAGTCGTCATCGGCGCGGGCGTGGTCGGCCTCGCCATCGCCCGGGAGCTCGCCCTCGCCGGGCGCGAGGTCATCATCCTCGAAGCCGAGAACGCGATCGGGACCGCTACCAGCTCGCGCAACTCGGAGGTCATCCACGCCGGAATCTACTACCCGCGCGGTTCGGCCAAGGCGCGCACCTGCGTCGAGGGCCGCTCGCTCCTGTACCGGTACTGCGCCGGGCGCGGCATCCCGCACATCCGCTGCGGCAAGCTGATCGTCGCGACCAGCGAGGCCCAGCTGGGCGAACTGGAAAGCATTCGCAACAAGGCCCACGCCAACGGCGTTACCGACGTCGTATGGCTGAGCAAGGAAGACGCGCACGCCATGGAGCCGGCCGTATCCTGCGTGGGCGCCCTGCATTCGCCCTCGACGGGCGTGGTCGACAGCCACGCCTACATGCTCGGCCTGCTCGGCGACGCCGAGGCGCACGGGGCCATGCTCGCCTTCCTCTCGCCGCTGCAAAGCGCCCGGGTGCGCAGCGACGGCCGGATCGAGCTCCACGTCGGGGGCGCCGAATCGATGCACCTGGCTGCGCGCACGGTGGTGAATGCCGCCGGCCTGACCGCGCCTTCCCTTGCACGGCGCATCGAGGGGTATCCCGCGGACAAGGCGCCGCCCGAGTTCTATGCCAAGGGCAACTACTACTCGCTCATCGGGAAATCGCCGTTCTCGCGGCTGGTTTACCCGGTGCCCGAGCCGGGCGGCCTCGGCGTGCACGTCACCATCGACCTGGGCGGGCAGGCACGCTTCGGGCCCGACGTGGAATGGATCGACCGGATCGGCTACGACGTCGATCCGCGCCGGGCGGACAAGTTCTACGCGGCGATCCGCCGCTACTGGCCGCAACTGCCCGACGGCGCCCTCGCCCCGGGTTACGCCGGGATCCGGCCGAAGATCGCGGGGCCGAACGACCCGGCGCCCGATTTTCTCGTGCAGGGGCCGGCCGAGCACGGCGTGGCCGGGCTGGTGAACCTGTTCGGCATCGAGTCGCCCGGGCTCACCGCCAGCCTCGCCCTGGCCCGGGACGTGGCACGGCGCTTGCATTGACAGCATGGGCCGGGGTGCCCGACACTTGGGCCTCATGCGGTCGGCGGCGGAATGCGGCCAACGTGCGGTCCGCGCCTCAACGCCATCCATCCCAGCCTTCCTAGGAGAGTCCATGAACCAGCGCAAAACCTTCATCGCCGCCGCGATCGGTGCGGTATTCGCCCTTGCCTCCGGTGCCGTTTCCGCGCAGACGAAGTGGGACATGCCGACGCCCTACGCGGACGGAAACTTCCACACCAAGAACGTCCGCGAGTTCGCCGACGAGATCGCCAAGAACACCGGCGGCAAGCTGCAGATCAACATCCACTCCAACGCGTCGCTGATCAAGCACCCTGAAATCAAGCGCGCGGTGCAGACCGGGCAGGTGCCGATCGGCGAGATCCTCATCTCGGTCCTCTCCAACGAAGCGGCCGTGTTCGCGTTCGACTCCAACCCGTTCCTCGCAAACAGCTACGTGAAGGCCGCCAAGCTCTGGAAGGCGGCAAAGCCCGTCATCGACAAGCGGTTCGACTCGCAGGGCATCGTGGAGCTCTATTCCGTGCCCTGGCCGCCGCAGGCGATCTACACGAAGAAGGACATGAACTCCCTGGCCGACCTGAAGGGGATCAAGTTCCGCACCTACAGCCCCACCACCTCGCGCTTCGCCGAACTGGTCGGCGCGATCCCGACCACGGTGCAGGTCCCGGAGATCCCGCAGGCATTCAAGACCGGCCTGGTGGACGCGATGATCACCTCGGGGGCGACCGGCGTGGATACGCAGGCCTGGGACTACCTGACCCACTACTACGATACGCAGGCCACGCTGCCGCACAACGTCGTATTCGTCAGCAAGGCCGCGTTCGCCAAGCTTGATGCCGCCACCCAGAAAGTCGTGCTGAATGCCGCTGCCGCAGCCGAGGCGCGCGGCTGGAAGACCAGCGAGGCGGAGAACGAGGGCTACAAGAAGACGATGGCCTCGAAGGGCATCAAGATCCTCCAGCCGTCGGCCAAGCTGACCGCCGAGTTCGAGGCAATCGGCAAGCAGATGACCGAGGAATGGACGAAGAAGGCCGGCGCGGAGGGCGAGGCCATCCTCGCGGGCTATCGCAAGTAGGCGCAGGCGGGTGCGCTCCACGCTGAACGCGATCTACAAAGGGTCCGGCCTGCTGGCCGGATTTTTTTTGGTTGCCATTGCGCTCCTGTCGCTGATCCAGATCGTGGGACGGGAACTGGGCTTCGCCTCCCATTCCTATGACGAGTTCGCCGGCTACTGCATGGCGGCCTCGTCCTTTCTGGGCCTCGCCTGGACCCTGCGCTGCAACGAGCACATCCGCATGACCCTGGCGATTGCGGCCACGAAGGGCGCCCTGCGGCGCGCGTTCGAGGTCTTTTCCCTTGCGGTCGCCGTCGCGATGACCGGCTATTTCGCCTGGTGGAGCGTGGCGATGGTATGGACCTCGTACTCGCTGGGGGACGTTTCGCAGGGCCTGGTGCCCATCAGTCTGTGGATTCCGCAGTCCGGCATGGCGCTTGGACTGGTCGCGCTCCTGATCGCCTTCGTGGACGACCTGCTCGTGGTGGCGCTCGGCGGCACGTCCTCCTACGAGGTGGCCGGCGCAGCCAAGCACGCGGCCGACTCGCCGGCGTTCGAGCGCTAGCATGGACATGTGGCTCATCTCGCTGGCGCTGCTTGCGGTCCTCGGGGTCCTGCTGGTGGGCGGCGTTTGGATCGCGGTCACCCTGCTGTGCGTGGGATACGTCGCCATGGCGGCGTTCACCGATTCCCCTCCCGGTTCGCTGATGGCCACCACGGTGTGGGGCTCGAGCGCCAGTTGGGCCCTGACGGCATTGCCGCTCTTCATCTGGATGGGCGAGATCCTGTTTCGTACGCGCGTCTCCGAGGACATGTTCCGCGGCCTGGCGCCCTGGGTCGAGCCGCTGCCCGGCCGCCTGATGCACACCAACGTGGTCGGCTGCGGCATCTTCGCGGCCATCTCCGGATCGTCCGCCGCCACCGCCGCCACGATCGGCCGGATCTCGATCCCCGAACTCAAGCAGCGCGGATACGACGAGGCCATGGCGATCGGTTCGCTGGCGGGCGCCGGTACGCTCGGGCTGCTGATCCCGCCTTCGATCATCATGATCGTCTACGGCGTCGCTGCCGACGTTTCGATCGCCCGCCTGTTCGTGGCGGGAGTGCTCCCCGGGGTCATGCTGATGACCCTGTTCTCGGGATACATCGCGATCTGGGCGCTGCGCCACCCGGACCGCACCCCGCCACGCGAAAAGGTCACCACATTCGCGGAGAAATTGTATGCGGCGCGCTACCTGATTCCCACCACCCTGCTGATCGGCGCCGTGATCGGATCGATCTACTCGGGCATCGCGACGCCCACGGAAGCCGCGGTGCTGGGCGTCGTCGGCTCGCTCATCCTGTCCCTGGCGAGCCGCTCGCTGAACTGGCCGACCTTCAGCGCCAGCGTGATGGGTGCCGTCAAGACCTCCTGCATGATTGCGTTCATCCTGACCGGCGCGGCATTCCTCACCGTGGCGATGGGTTTCACCGGAATCCCCCGCGTGATGGCCGAATGGATCGGCACGCAGGGGTTCCGCCCCTGGCAGCTGATCGCCGTATTGACGGTGCTGTTCATGATCCTGGGCTGCTTCATTGACGGAATCTCCATGGTGGTGCTGACCGCGTCGGTGATCCTGCCATCGGTGAAGGCGGCCGGCATCGACCTGTTGTGGTTCGGCATATTCATCGTGCTGGTGGTAGAAATGGCGCAGATCACCCCGCCCGTGGGCTTCAACCTGTTCGTGCTCCAGGGCCTGACGGGGAAGGACATGTTCTACGTCGCACGCGCGTCGTTGCCGTTCTTCCTGCTCATGTGCGTCGCCGTAGCGCTGATCTGGATCTTCCCGGAAATCGTCTACTACCTGCCCGGGAAGATGTTCAAGCTGGGTTGAGGCGGATGTCGGCCGGGCCGTAAACGGCATTGCTACAATGGGCAAGACCATGTCCGTTCCCGTCTACACCACCGAAGACATCCGCCGCATCGAGGCGGCCGCCGGGAACGCGCAGCCGTCGCTGATGGAGCGCGCCGGGCTCGCGGCAGCCGACCTGGCCGCCGGGCTGGTCGCCGACCGCGGCAAGGACATCCTGGTGCTCGCGGGCCCCGGCAACAACGGCGGGGACGCGCGCATCGCGGCACGCATCCTCGGCGAGCGCTTCTTCCGAGTCACCGTCCTCACTGCGTCCGACGCCGGGCAGTTGCCGGCGGGCCGCCGCTGGGCGCTGGTCGTGGACGGCCTGTTCGGCATCGGACTTGAGCGTGCCGTCACCGGGGACTTCGCCCGCCTGGTGGACTATGCCAACGCCCAGCACTGCCCGGTCCTCGCACTCGACATTCCCAGCGGCCTGGCCTCGGACACCGGGCGCGCGCTCGGCACCGCAGTGCGCGCCACTCATACGCTGACCTTCATCGCGCACAAGCCCGGCCTGCTCACGCTTGACGGCCCGGACCTGTGCGGCGAAGTCAGCGTCGCGGGCCTCGGCCTCGACGTGCGCGCCCTGCTTCCCCCGCGCGGGTGGATCGCGGGGCCGGAACTGCTGCCGAATTCGCTGCAGGCCCGGCCGCGCAACTTCCACAAGGGCGATGCCGGCAGCGTGGCAATCATCGGGGGTGCGGACGGGATGTGCGGCGCCGCCCTGCTTGCGGGACGGGCGGCCCTGAAGCTGGGCGCGGGCAAGGTGTTCGTGGGCCTGCTCGACCACGCGGCCCCTTCCTTCGACCCATGCGCACTGGAACTCATGCTCCGGCATCCGGACGAGGTGCTGGGCCTGGACCTCGACGCGCTGGTGCTGGGCCCCGGGTTGGGCGTGGGCGAGCGCGCCGAGACGCTGCTCGGCGCGGCGCTGGCAAGCGACATCGCCTGCGTGCTGGACGCGGACGCGCTGAACCTCCTCGCGCAAAACGAAGGACTGCGGCAGGCCTGCGCGCGGCGCAGTGCAGACACCATCATTACCCCGCATCCGGCCGAAGCGGCCCGGCTCCTCGACGCGACCACGAGCGCCGTGCAGGAGGACCGCCTCGCAGCGGCCCAGAGGCTGCGCGAGCGCTACAACGCGAACGTCGTGCTCAAGGGCAACGGCAGCATCCTGGTCGCGCGCGACGGCCACTGGTTCGTGAACACGTCCGGCAATCCCGGCATGGCCTCAGCGGGCATGGGCGACGTGCTGGCCGGGCTGCTCGGCGCGCTGCTCGGGCAGGGGCTCTCGGGCGAGGCGGCCCTGGTCCTCGGGACCCACCTGCATGGCGCGGCCGCTGACGACTGCGCGGCCCGCGGGATCGGGCCGGTGGGGCTTACCGCGGGCGAAGTGGCGGATGCCGCGCGGCGCCTGTGGAACGGATGGCTCAGGCCACGCGCACCCGCGCCTTAGGTTCCGGGTAGGGATAGATTATGTTCAGCGCGATCGACTGGCAGTTGGCCTGCACCAGCCTCACGTGCTCGCGGCGCAGTTCGCGCGCGTGCCGCACGCCGCAGGAGTGCGCGATCATGTCGATCTCGCGATTCATGTTGTTGGCGTAGTTCGCCACCCGCAGGTACTTCTCCTCCACCACCAGCGCGCGCTGCAGGCGATGGCTGTGCGTCGCGATCCCGGTCGGGCAGGTGTTGGTGTGGCAGCGCAGCGCCTGGATGCAGCCGAGCGAGAACATGAAGCCGCGCGCGGTGTTGATGAAATCGGCCCCCACGCACAGCGCCCAGGCCGCCCGCGCCGAGGTCACGAGCTTGCCCGAGGCCACCACGCGCACCCGCTGGCGGAGGCCGGATTCGATCAGCGAATCCACCACGCGCGGCAAGGCCTCCTCGATCGACAGGCTCATGTGGTCGGCCAGCGCCTGCGGCGCGGCCCCCGAACCGCCCTCGCCCCCGTCCACGGCGATGAAATCGGGCGCGAACTCGAGACCCCGCCTGTGCACCGCGTCGGCGAGGTCGTTGAGGAAGGTCCATCCGCCCACGGCGGTCTTGACGCCCACGGGACGCCCGGTGAGCTCGCGGATGTAGGCGACCTTGTCGAGCAGCTCGTTGATGTTGGAAATGTCGCGGTGCCGGTTGGGGCTGATCGAATCGCGGCCTTCCGGTATGCCGCGGATCATGGCGATCTCCGGCGTGACCTTCTTGCCGGGCAGCACGCCGCCCTTGCCGGGCTTGGCGCCCTGCGAGAGCTTGATCTCGAACGCCTTCACGACTTTGGACAACTCCACCAGGCGCTCGGCGGACAGCTCGCCGTGCGCGTCGCGCACGCCGTACTTCGCGGTGCCGATCTGCATGATGATGTCGCACCCGCCCTCGAGGTGGTACGGCGACAGACCGCCCTCGCCGGTGTCCATCCAGCACCCGGCGACGGCCGCGCCCTTGGAAAGCGACCGCACCGCCGGCGCCGAGATCGCGCCGAAGCTCATGCCGCTGATGTTGATGATGGACTTGGCCTCGAACGGCTGCTTGCAGTGGTTCTCGCCGAGGATCAGCGACGGGGTCGGCAGGCGCTCTTCCTCCAGCACCGGGAAGGGGTGGTTCACGAAGATCAGCGCGCCGGGCAGGTGCAGGTCGTAGGTGGAGCCGAAGCCGATGGTGCCGCCCTCGTTCTTCGCGAGCCGGTAGACCCAGCCGCGGGTGGAGCGGTTGAACGGCATCTCGTCGCGGTCGCCGGCGAAGAAATACTGGCGGAAGTACTCGCCGAGCTGCTCGAAGAAATAGCGCAGGTGCCCGACGACCGGATAATTGCGCAGCACGCCGTGCTTCTTCTGCGTGACATCCTGGATGAAGATGTACACGATGAACAGGATCACGGCGAATGCGAAAAGCGTCCCGATGCCGTACGAGAGCACGTCCTTCATGCGGAATTCCTCCTCAGGGTGGTGCGATCCGCGGGGATCTTGTGTGGCGCAATCATAGGCTAAATCCGGGCGCCGGGAATGCTGCGCTGCGCAGCCTAGCCCGGGTCTTCCGCCTCGGGCGAACCGCGCTCGATTTCCGCTTCGCTCGCCGCGCGCACGGAAAGCACCTCGCAGGAAAAGCGCAGCGCTATGCCGGCCAGGGGATGGTTGCCGTCGAGGACCACCTTGTCGCCGGCGAGGTCGGTGACCACATACATGCGAGGCTCCTCCGCGTCGTCGAAAGCGTCCTCGACTTCCATGCCGACCTCGAGGCCTTCGCCATAGCGGGTGCGCGGCTCCACGCGCACCAGTTCAGCGTCGTAATCCCCGAACGCCTCGTCCGGCTCGAGCTGGACGTTGACCGCGTCCCCGGCGCGCTTGCCCTCAAGCGCCCGTTCCAAGGCCTCGAACAGCCCGCCGTACCCGCCGTGAAGGTATGCAAGCGGTGCGTCGGAGGCGTGGATCAGCCCGCCCTGCGCGTCGTGCAATTGGAGCCTGAGTGAGACAACAGTGTCGGGGGCGATCGCGTTCATGGCTTGAGCTTTCTCACCGCTTCGAATACCTGCACCGCGTGCCCGCGGGGGTTGACGCCGTAGTGGGCGTGGCGGATCACGCCCTTCTTGTCGATGACGAACGTCGAGCGAACCAGGAACAGCCGCTTCACGCCGTCGGCTTCCTTCTCCTGCAGCACGCCGTACTTCCGGCAGACCTCGCCTTCGTAGTCGGAAAGCAGGTTTACCGAAAGGCCGTGCTTGTCGCGGAATTCGGCGTGCACCATGCAATCGTCCCGCGACACGCCGAGTATGACGCAATCGTGCCGGCCGAACTGGTCCTCGTGGTCGGAGAATTCGATCGCCTCGAGCGTGCAGCCCGGCGTGCCGTCGCGCGGGTAGAAATACAGCACGACGTTCTTGCGCCCCTTGAACGCAGACAGGCTCACCGTCTGCATGTCTGCGTCCGGCAGCGAGAACGAAGGAGCGGTTTGTCCCGTATGCAGCATGGCGTCGGTCCGTTGCGGCGGATTCTAATGCATAGACCGCCTCCCAAGTCACCGCGCCCAAAGCGCGAAGCCCGCGCCGCTATAATCGCCCCATGCCCATCGCCCGCCCTCCGCTGGGAGGCCTGACCCCGAAGGCGTTCCTGCGCGACTACTGGCAGAAGCGCCCGCTGCTGGTGCGCCAGGCCGTGCCGGGCTTCGCGGGGTTGATGGACAAGCGGGCGCTGTTTTCCCTGGCCGCTGGCGACGCGGCCGAGTCGCGCCTCATCGAGCGCAGGCCCGGATGGCGCGTGAGCCATGGGCCGCTGGCGCGGCGCGACCTGGCCCGCCTGCCCGCGCGCGACTGGACCCTGCTTGTAAACGGAATCAACCTGCATTCGGCCGCGGCCGACGCCCTGCTCGGGCGTTTCGCCTTCGTTCCCTGGGCCCGCCTCGACGACGTCATGGTGAGCTACGCCGTGGACGGCGGCGGCGTTGGCCCGCACGTGGATTCCTATGACGTGTTCCTGCTGCAGGGCCCCGGCCGGCGACGCTGGCGGCTCATGCCTCCGCGGCGCACGGGATTCAGGAGTGTCCCGGATGCGCCGCTCAAGCTCATCGCCGGATTCCGCCCGACGCAGGAGGTGATCCTCGACCCGGGCGACATGCTCTACCTGCCGCCGGGCTGGGGCCACGACGGCGTTGCGCTCGGCACCTGCCAGACGTATTCGATCGGGTTTCGTGCGCCGGGCGGCGCCGAATTGTCGACCGCGTTCCTCGATTTCCTGCACGAGCGAGGTTTCCGCGAGGAGGCGTACCGCGACCCCGGGCGCAAGCCGGCGAAGCACCCGTCCATGATCGATGCGCACATGATCGCGCACGCCGCAAAGGCGCTGGGCCGCATCCGGTGGAGCCGGGCCACCGTGGCGGAGTTTCTCGGACGGTACTTGTCGGAGCCCAAGCAGTACGTCGTATTCGAACCGCCCGCCCGCCCGCTCGGGCGTGCCGCCTTCATGCGCGTGCTCGGGCAATCCAGGGTAACGCTCGATCCGCGTTCCCGGATGCTCGCCTGCGGCGCGAGCGTCTTCATCAACGGCGCCGCGGTCCCGGTCCCGGCGCGCGCGCTGCGAGCGCTGGTCGGGCTCGCCGACGCCCGGGCAGCCGAAGGCAGCCGGCTTGCACGGGATGGCGCCGGCGAATTACTCTTCGCGTGGTACAGGCAGGGATTCCTGCGCCTCGACCGGGACCGATGACAGAAGTCGACAACACCCCTCCGGATGCGCCCCGCGAGTACGCCCGGTTCGACACCGAAGCGGACTTCCAGGCCGCCGTGGACAGGCTGCTCGCGCAGCCCGGGCGCGAATTGCGCATCTTCGACCCCGACCTCGCGGCGCTCCGGCTCAACTCGCCGGCGCGCATCGAGCTCGTGCGCGCCTTCCTCGGCGGGAGCCGCACGCGGAGGATCTACATCGCGGTCCACGATCCCGACCACGTGACGCGCTTCTGCCCGCGAATGATGGGCCTGCTGACCCTGTACAACCACGCGATCCAGATCAACCGCACGGCCGAGGAGATCCGCGAGCTGCAGGACAGCTTCATGGTCCTCGACAAGAACCACTACGTGCGCCGCCCGGTGGCCCGTTTCTTCCGCGGCGCGGCCGGCATCAACGACGAGACCGAGGCGCTCGTCATGCGCGCGCGCTTCCAGGAAATCTGGGGCGCCTCCACTCCCGGGGTGTCCAGCACCACCGCAGGCCTCTGAGGCTGAACGCAGCCTGACAAATAATTTTGCGGCATTGCGGTGATATAATTTCAGGTTGGCATTCTTAGTCACTGCCAATCACTTTTTTTGTTGTCACTTACCCTTTGGGAGAAACCCTCATGAAGAAGTCCCTGCTCCTCGCCGCCATGCTGGCGGCCGTGCTTGCCGCTTGCGGCAAAGAACCCGCCCCTGCTCCCGCGCCGGCCCCGGCGCCTGCGGCAGCCCCGGCCCCCGCCCCGGCGCCTGCTCCGGCCCCCGCTGCTGACGCAGCCTCCGGCGTTGCCGCTTCCGGCGCAGCCGATGCCGCCAAAGGCGCAGCCGATGCCGCCAAGGGCGCAGCCGATGCCGCCAAGGGCGCTTCCGATGCCGCCAAAGGCGCTGCGGACGCCGCCAAAGACGCGCCCAAGAAGTAACGCGTCCAGGCAGCAGGAAAACGGCGAGCTTCGGCTCGCCGTTTTCATTTCTAGCGCAGTTCGCGCCAGTCGAAGCCGTCTTCCTGCGTGGCGATGCCCACCCAGGAGTCCTCGCACCCCAGGGCATCCGCAAGCGCGCGGCGCGCGAGATCGGGCCTGTTGTTCTGCTGCGACAGGTGCGCGCCGATCACGTGTTTCAGCCTAGACCGGTCGATGCTGGCCAGCAACCCGTGCGACTGGCCGTTGTCGAGGTGGCCGAACGGCCCTGAAATGCGTTCCTTGAGCCATTTCGGGTAGCCGCTGCGCTCGAGCATGTCCAGGTCATGGTTGCATTCGAGCACCAGCGCATCGCACCCCGACAGCACCGCCTCGACGTGCGGGGTTGATGCTCCGATATCGGTCAGCACCCCCAGCCGGGAAGCGCCGTCGGACACGACGTACTGCACGGGCTCGCGGGCGTCGTGCGGCACCGTGTAGGGCTGGACCTGGATATCGCCGACCTCGAACGCGGTGCGCCCATCCACGAAGTAGACCTTCACCGTCCCGGTCGCGTCGCCCTTGCCCGCTTCCGTGGCGGCCCGCCAGGTGCCGTGCGTGATCCAGACCGGCAGGCCATGCCGCGCGGCAAACCCGAAGGCGCCGCCCACATGGTCGTCATGCTCGTGGGTGACGATGATGCCGGTGAGGTCGCCCGGCGCGAGGCCCAGGCGCGCGAGCCTGCGCACGGTGTCCCGCGGACCGAGTCCGCAGTCGAG
>JAFEDL010000018.1:867-2784 GCA_018241645.1 Pseudomonadota bacterium | reverse complement strand
AAGCGAAGCGGATCATCCCGCGTAAGCGAAGCGGATCAACCCTCTACTTGAGCTGGTCGTGCAGCAAGGAAAGGATCCGGCGCGCGGTCTGCGAGCGATCGACCCCGCCGTCCTTGCCGAGCACCTGCACCTGGCTCTTTTCGCCGCCCTGGCTGACCAGCACGCGATACTGCTCGGCCGTCACCTTGGTCGTGTCGCTCTTCCAGAACGCGAGCTTGGAAAGCAACCCGGGCTTTTCGGCATTCGCCCTTTCCAGGTCCTTCTCGGGATCGGCATAGCGCACGAAGTACAGGCCCTTCTGGCGGTTGCGGTCCTCGACCGTGAACCCGACCCGGTCAAGCGCGAGGCCGACGCGGCGCCACGCGCGGTCGAACGGCTCGAGCACGTCGAGCCGTTCGCTGCCGTCCGCCTGCCTCGACAGCGACGCGCGCTGGCTCTGCGGCGCGGATGCGATCATCTGCTTGGCGGTGTCCTCCTTGGCCCCGAGCCTGAGCATCAGGCGGCGGAGGAACTCGGCCTCGAGGTCGGGATCGGGGGGGCGCGGCTGCCATTTGGTCTCGGCGCGCGCCTCGGTGGTATAGATCTCCATCATCCCGCGGTGGCTGATGTAGATCTCGGTCGATTTCGCGTCGGTGCCGCGCTCGAGCCGGGTGCGGAACTTATCGCGCTCGGGGGTCGAGTAAAGCTGGTCTATCACCTTGCCCAGCATGTTGCGCAGGAAATCCTGCGGGATCTTGGCGCGGTTCTCCGCCCAGTCGGTCTCCATGAGGCCGGTCTCCGGGTTCTCCGTCTCCAGCAGGAAGCCGTTCTCCTGCCAGAACTCCTTGACCAGGGGCCAGAGCTTTTCCGGGGTTTCGTTCACCACCAGCCAGCGCTGGGTCCCGGAGCGCTCGATGCGCATGGCCTCCACCGGGGGCAGGACGCCGGTGGACCCGGCCTGCGGCTGGACGTTCCGGTCGGCCTGGTACGAGGACAGGGTCGTGGCCGACTTGACCTCCGGTACCACGTAGCGATTGTCGCGTGTGGGCGCGGTCAGGTCGGGCGGGATATCGAGCGGGGGGAGCTGGCCGGCGGACTTGTAGTCCACCTTCTTGCCCTGGCCTTCGAGGAGTTCCTGTGCGGTGCTGCACGCACCGAGCGCCAGCACTGCGCACACTGCCGCGGCGATCCGCAGGCGCGCTGTCATTCCGTACAAGCTCATCCACGCCCCTCGACGACGCGCAGGCCGGCCGCAGCGGACGAGGGCAGCACGATGCCGGCCTCATGCAGCGCCTCGCGCACGACGCCGAAGAATTTCTCCGACAGCGGCGTCATCGGCAGGCGCAGCCCGCCGCCGATCAGGCCCATCTCCTGCATGGCCCATTTGACCGGGATCGGGTTCGCCTCGACGAACAGTTTCTGGTGCAGGCTGAGCAGCCGCATGTTGATGCTTCGCGCAGTGGCAACGTCCCCGCGCAACGCAGCCGCGCACATTTCGTGCATGAGCCGCGGCGCGACGTTCGCCGTCACCGAAATCACGCCGTGGCCGCCGAGCAGGATCACCGCGAGCGCGGTCGAATCCTCGCCGCTGTAGATCGCGAAGTCCTTCGGCGCACGCTTGATGAGGTCGGTGGCGCGCTCGATGTTCGCGGTGGCGTCCTTGATCCCGACGATTCCCGGGACTTCGGTCAGGCGGATGGTCGTGTCGTTCGACATGTCGGCCACCGTCCGGCCGGGCACGTTGTAGAGGATTACCGGAATGTCGACGGCCTCGGCGATCCTGCGGAAATGGCGGTACAGGCCTTCCTGCGTGGGCCTGTTGTAGTACGGGACCACCGAAAGGCAGGAGGCCGCGCCGGCCTTCTTCGCGGACTCGGTCAGCTCGATCGCCTCTGCGGTCGAATTGCCGCCGGTGCCGGCGATGACGGGGATGCGGCC
>JAFEDL010000018.1:316-829 GCA_018241645.1 Pseudomonadota bacterium | reverse complement strand
GTGGGCGATTCGCCGGTCGTGCCGACGACCACGATCCCGTCCGTGCCCTCGTTGACGTGGAAATCGATCAGGCTGCGGAAACGGGCCATGTCGAGGCGCCCGTCCTCATGCATGGGCGTCACGATTGCTACCAGGCTTCCTGTGATCATTGCCGAACCCTCCTTGGGGCTTGTCTAACCTAAAATTTTAACCGAATCAGGGGCATCGCGGGGCTCCAGATCGTTGTCCGGGGCGCCGGAGCGGACCGCGCACAGCCTCTGGACCATGGCGGGTTTGGGCCGGCGGATGCACCCCTGCTCGAATCCGGCCACGACCAGCGCGCGCCCGAAACTTTCCAGCAATTCGTCCTTGCGCAGCAGGAAGTCAGGGTTGGACGGTTTCCCGAAGCGTTCGTTCCCGAGCGCGAAGGTTTCGTAGATCAGGACGCCCCGGTCGGCAAGCGCCCCCGCAATTGCAGGAAACAGCGGGCGGTGCAGGTAGTTGGCCACCACGATCGCGTCGAATTTCGCGCCT
>JAFEDL010000018.1:0-258 GCA_018241645.1 Pseudomonadota bacterium | reverse complement strand
GCATCCCGGTCGCACGCGACCACCGCATGGCCCCGGGCCGCGAGGAACCGGGCGTGGCGCCCGTGCCCGCAGGCGAGGTCGAGGACCCGCCCGCCGGGCACGATGAGGTGCGCCCATCTCGCCACCCAGCCGGAAGGGGCGCTCAGCAACACTGCACGCTCATTTCAGCTTCCTGACCTGCGGCAGTTCGCATTCGAGGATGGCCTGGCGCAGCACCTCGATGGCTTCGGAGCGCGGAAAACTCTTCCTCCACGCGAG
>JAFEDL010000180.1 GCA_018241645.1 Pseudomonadota bacterium | reverse complement strand
GGGAAGAAGTCCTCGGGGAACTGTGCAGGCGTAGGCGGTGGAGTGTTGGCGCAGCAGCGGAAAGGAGCGAGGTCCTTGTCCACGGTGTGAAGTGCGCGCTCCCAGATGAGCGGGAATGTCGCTTGCTCTGCGTAGATTCGCTCCGCCTGCGTGAGCATCTGCATGAGCGTGTTGGTGTGGCGGAAGGCAAAGTCGATCTCGTTTTTCTTGACCTCGTCAAGGAACGCCTTGCCGGCGTCGGTGTTGTTGAGGCAAGAGGGCAGTACGAGGTTGCCCTTTGGCAGTACTGCGGGCAGATAGTTGCCCGGCGTCGCCTTGCGGAGCTCCGCGATCTTGATTAGACGTCGACGCGTGGCGTACAGCTTGTCGAGGGCGTCGTGCAGCTTGTTGCGCACGTTGCGGCGGACTTCTTCAAGGAGCTGCAGCGGTACAAGTGTGGCGAGGTCCTTCCAGAGGCGATCGCGCTCATCGTGCGGTATCACACCATCGCCGTCAAGCGGGATGGATAGAGTCAGCACGGGACGAGGCAGGAATTGAGGAGGCGGCGACTCGACTGGGAGCTGTGCGCCGGGTGGCTTAGGCGCGGGCGGCTTCGCTGAAGATGCAGCGGACGGGAGCGCGGCGCCTGGCTTGGCCGGTGGCGCGGTTGGTGGCGGGGGAGGTGCGGCGCTGGCAGCGCCCGAGGCGGGCACAGCAGGGCTGGCACCGGGGACTCCATCGAAAGTACGGGGCGCGGCAGATGCTTGTTGCGCAGCCATACTTGAATGATACGTCGGTTAACAAACGCACGAAGGTGGTTTGAACAACCAGTAGGGGGTTATGGTGAGGGATGAGGGTGTAGGCGTGAACACGACGGGGGAGTCGTAGATGGACGGCGCGGCGCGGGAGCGCGGCGTGGTCGGAGGGAACGGGGGGCGAGCTGAGGGGAAAGCGAGAGTCTATTGACGCGACGTTTCGGGTGCACAGACAGCACCCGTCGTCAGGCAGACAGAGCGGCCTCAACTGGCCCGTTCCGGTGAAGCGGCGCGCGAAGTTTCGCGCGTGCGCGGCAAATTTCCTCCACGAAATTTCATCACCGCGCGCAATGCGCGTTGTGTGGCGTGTGCGGTGTGCGTGGGGAGTGTGTGTGTGGGTGCGCTCAGTGTGTGGGCGGTGCGGGTGGCGCGGGTGGGGGCGGCGGCGGAGCCGCCGCTCCCTTGGGCGCGGGCGCGGGCGGTGGCACTGGCGGACCGGGCTCAGGGTGTGCGTGCGCTGGGTTGACGAAGCGCAGGCGTGAGCCGAGTGAAGGGGGGCGACGCAGGACGAGTAGAATGCGTCGCGGGTCGCGACGCAGCTCGCGATCCCTGACCTCCGGTGTGCTGGCAGAGTCCAGCGGGTCACGCGTTAAGGTTAGGGTGAGGGTCCCCCAGCGTAGACCGGCCGTAGCCGACGTCAGAGGGAGGAAGAACGCTGGGGGTGGTGAGTCGCGGGTGAATATCTCAAAGATGTCCTTGTAGTCGCGGGTGCGCGCAGCGGCGACGGTCTCGGGGTCGAGGAGCAGCGCCTCGGGGCCCGGAGAGGCGTGGGAGAGCCAGGGCGTCGCGTAGAAGCGCGCGCCGGGAGCGCGGGGCACGCGTGTCGCGACATATGCATCGTATGCAAGTCGCAGCGGCGCGTCCAGGGGCGCCTCGGTGATGCAGCGCGAGACAACGTCGACGGCCTTCGCGTAGGCACGATCCTGGCGCGCCTGGAGCGCCGAGAGGAGGCTGTCGCGGTTTGAGTGCGCGTAGAACGCGCCGCTGAACACCTCGCGGAGGAATGACACCGAGTGTCCGCGCTGGACGAGGCGGGCAAAGAACACGCGGCGCATGCGCTTGTAGTCAACCGCAGAGCTGCTGTTGCGCAGGATGCGCAGTAGCTCGGCCTTGATCCACGCGCGATGCTGCGATCGCTTGTGGAAGCTGAGCGCCGGGATGTAGAGATAGCAGTTGAGTCGCTTCTGATGCATGGTGACATCGAGGCGGCCCTGGCCATCGTAGAAGCGCTCGCCGAGATGCAGATGCAGGTCGAGGAAGTCGGCGGTGCGGTCCGAGACGGTCCATGTGACGCGTATGCGTCGGTGTAGAGCGTTGATCGCGACCAAGTGCGCCTCGAGCGAGGCGCGCGAGCCGACCCAGACGATGAAGAGGTCGTCGATGAGGCGCCGGTAGAGGCGCAGCTGCGGTGGAGGCGCGCCAAGGCGGCGCACGAGTAGCCACATGAAGAGGTTGGCGACGTCCGGCGCGGGCTCGATGCCCATAGGGAAGCCGTCGTGTTGCTCGAACCAGAGCTCGGCGAACCGCACGATGCAGTTGTTGAACACGAGCCACAGTAGGTCGAGCACGAAGGCGGGGATCGGCAATTGGCGCAGCAGATCGAGACACTCAGTGCGCGGAATGTTGGTGTAGAGAGACTCGACGTCGCCGGTCACGAGGTAGATCTCGTCGCCGGGGTGGATGTCAAGTGTGGCGGCGTCCTCGAGCTCGAAGAGGAGCTGGTTGGAGTCGCGCAGGATCTCCGGCACGAGCGAGACGAGCGGGTGAAGCACCTGAGTGATGAACTCGTTGGCCGGCGAGAAGAGGTAGCGGTGCGCGGGCGTGATCGGGCGGCCTGCCACTGGCGTCTTGTGCACCTTAGGGATGATGCGGAAGGACGGGACGCGGTGCTCCGCATGCGTGGGCGGCCGAGAGAGTAGAAAGCGCTGTGCGCGGCAGAGTCGCCGAGGCGCCGGCACCACCTGTGCCAAGTCGTGGACGAGACGTCCGGCGTGAACGAGGCGGGTGAGGTGTTGAAAGGCGGCGCGGATGCGTGCGCGCGCAAGGCGCTCTGGCAGCTCGTGGTAGAAATCGCGGTTGTAAAGTTGACGCAGACATTCACGGTGGAACCAGTCGTAGTCCATCACCGTGAGGCCGAGGTTCTTGTCGGCGTTTGCGATCACCAGGCGTGGCGGAGTCCACGTGGTGCTGCCGTCTGCGTGCGTCACGCAAGTAAAGCGCGTAGAATTGCGCAATGCCGTCAGTGCGAGGCGCTCGCGATAGGGCAAGTTGAAGTGCCGTAGGTGCGGATCGGACGGGAGGGGGCCGAGTCGGTTGCGCTGAGCCGAGCGATTGCAGAGGCGCACCTCGCCGAGGCGGCGCACATAGGCGGTGAACTTGCCGAGCCACGCCTCGACACCGTCGTCCGCGAGTGGAGGCACGGTGCCGGTGGCGCGATAGAGCGCGGGCATCTGAGGGCGATGTTGTGAAGCAGCGGCAGGCGCCTTGGCGGCGCCGTTGTTGTTGTTGAGTGGCGGTGCGACGTTGTTGTTGTTGTCGCTGCCGCCGAATACCGCACGCCAGCGCGTGCGGCGCACGAACCCGTCGAGCTCCTTCTCTAGGGCCATGTTCGATAAGACGTCGGGCGTCGGGACGAACTTGACACCGTTCGCGAGCAGCGTTCGGTGCGCCGCGGTGGCCAGGAAGGTGGTCGACAGGTTGTGGCACCCCAGGTTAGTAGGTAGGGCCTCGTACACGGCTGGGGGCACCCGTGTGAGGAGGCGCAGGCGCGCCGCGTTCAGCGGCGAGAGGCGCCGCGCGCGGAACCACCGCGCGACGAGCGTCGCGGACTCGTTTGAGAGTTTCGCAGGCGCTGTGTGTCGCTGGTGTTTGCGCGGCTGGCCTCGTCGTGCGCGCGCTCGCTTGCCGTGTCGCGGGGGGCGTGGTTGGCGAGCGCGGCGAAGGCGTTTCCCGCGCGGCGTGGCGAGTCGCGACGCTGATTGTCGCGACGCGGCGTAAAGAAGTCATCGCCGCTCGCCGGATCGTCGTAGTGCACGCGGCGGCGACGGCTGGGAGATTCCCAGAAGTCGTCTGCGTCGCTGTGCTCGGGCGAGTTGGGCGCGGGCGTGTGCAGAGGGCGGCCGTTGCGAGCGCGTTGACCACGCGTAGTGACGGGCGACGGGCCTCCTGGCGGCGAACGCGGGCGATTGCCGACATTATCCGATCGGTTAGGCGGTGCGAGGCGATGTCCTTGAGCGCCGGTAGGCGGGGCGTTGCGGCCGTGCGGCGCGTTGGGCAGCCGATCGTTCGGGACGGCGGCCACTTGAGGTGCGCGTTGACCGCGGGCAGGCGAGCGCTGCTGTGCTCGCGCTAGGGAGTGTCCCGTAGCACCACGAGGTGAGGCGGGTGCGCGGGCAGCGGCGGCGGGCGGTGTGCGAGTGGGCGCCGCAGCGGGGGCGACGCGATCGGCGCGATCGGAAATTGCACCACTTGAGAGTGTCGCGAAATTCGCGGCGAGCTTCTCGAGCGAGCTGGCGATCTGATGCAGCTCGTTCTCCATCTTGTGGACACGCGACTCGAGGGGGCGAGATGCCTCCTGCGCGGCGGCGTTGGCGGCCTGGACGGAGATCTCGGTGACGGAGCGCGCCTTGTCCTGCTGCGCAGCAATGTCGAGCGCCTGGCGCTCCTCGCGGCGCTTGCGGTCGCTCTCGAGCTCGGCGAGGAGTCGGTGTTCGGCGGCTGTGTCGCGCTCACGCGCCTCACAGCGGAGGAGCATCGCCAGACCGATGAGTGCAGGCGCGTAGTGACTGCGTACTCGGTTGCGGCGCGGATCGCCGGCGGGGAAGAAGTCCTCGGGGAACTGT